>NZ_JBEZLM010000003.1:103442-527927 GCF_040652095.1 Streptomyces sp. NPDC048290 | reverse complement strand
AGCCCTCGTAGCGGAGCTACTAGGGCTTTTGTCCGGTGCGGCGAGAGTGCGTGCCGGGCGTCGCGACGCCACGGAGATCCGTCAGACACCCCCTAAGGGGAGCCGCCGGGCGAGGAGTTCGGCCACGGTGGACTTGCCCGCGGCCATCACTCCGGTGATCAGGACGACGGCGGAGCCCGGATCGCTGGTCGACGGGGAGTTCACGGATCGCGGCGCGCTGTTCATGGGGGCATTCTCCGCGCTCGCCCCGCCGGGCGGGAGCCGTCCCCGGCACGAGTGCCGCGCTCAGGAGCGTCTTGCGAGTTGGCGCAGGATCGTGGGGTCGGTGATCTCCTTGTCCGCGGCCAGCAGGAACGCCTTGCTGAGGATCAGTGAGAGCCGCTCGTCCTCGAAGGGGAGGAAGAGGCTGCGGGGCTGTCCGCCCGTGCGGGGCACGATGCACAGATAGCTGTCGTCGGGCTCCATCAGGATGTTGGCGGAGCCCAGATGGATGCGGTAGGTGCGCCGTTCGCCGCGGACGGTCAGGAAGCGGCCGTCGAGGGCGCAGCGGTCGGCGATGGTCAGCCGGGGCAGCATCCGGGCCAGCGCCGCGCGGCGTACCTCGGCGTTGGCGGTCAGCGCGCCGAACCCGGCCGAGTGCCGGTAGGGGGCGTGGCGGTCCTCGCCGCGGTCGGTCCAGTCGGGGTCGGCGGCCAGGGAGGTGACCGCGATGAACAGGTCGACGTCCCGCATGGCCTCGCTGAACACCAGCGGCGGCACCTCGGTGAGCGGCGCCGCCCGCCAGGCCCGGCCGTCCCGGCGTTCGAAGCGGACCTGGTCGGTGGTGGCGTGGGCGGGCCCGTGGTCGTCGGCGTCGTCGGTCGCCTGGTGGTGCAGTCCGGCCCGCCAGTGGCCGTCGCCGTACTCGCCCCAGGCCAGCCCTTCGTCGCCGCCGTCCCAGTGGCCCAGGTAGTTCGCCCGCCAGCCGCGCTCCTTGAACAGGGCGTACAGCCGCCGGTAGTGCACGATGTGCGCGGCGAACCGGTTCGAGTAGCCGCCCGTGGTCCGCTCGGCCGGGGTGAGCGGATAGACCTCCCGGTACGCCTGTTTGAAGGGCTGCCGCAGCCGCTCGGCGACCAGCCGTTCCCGCCATGCCTCGATGGCGTCCGCGTCGGCCCGGACGGGGTGCCACAGCCGCACGGCGAGAGGTCGGCGCCCCTCCTCCCCTGGTTCGGCCAGCGGTGCCACCGGGTGCCAGACGCCGTCCGGGTCGCGGAACTCCCGGATCAGCGCGCGCACGACGGCCCCGGTCACCGGGTGGTCCCGGTAGTAACGGCACCAGTCGTCGTACGGCCACTCATGACCGGTCGCCAACAGGGCCTCGATCCTGGCCCGTTCGCCCGACAGGGTCGCGCGGACCTCCTTGACCAGCTCCTTCAGCTCCGCCACCTGCTCGGGGAAACCGTCCTTGAGCGCGGCCGGTGCCGTACGGGACGTGCCGCCGCCGGGGCGGACGAAGGTGAGCCGTACGGTCGAGGCGTCCTCGATCGCCAGCCGGACCCGGTGGCCGCCGAGTTCGCGCTCCAGTACGCCGTCCGGCCCCAGCCCGTGGCCGGGTACGCCCCGCTCGGTGAGCTGGGCGGCGGTCAGGCCCTGCTTCCCGGCCGCCAGGACGAGCCCGGCGTCGATCCGCTTGCGCAGTCCCCGGTGCTTGATCCGGGTCTGGAGCCGCCACAGCGCCTCCAGGGCGTCGGTGTCGCCGATGTCCGCCAGGGCGTTGACGGCGGCGCCCGCGAGCCCGGCGTCCTGACCGGTCCCGCCACCGGGGCCGCCGCCGGTCCGCAGCGCCAGCGCGCCCAGGTGCCGGACGACCGCCGGACCGCCGCCCGACGCGGCTGCCCAGAGCACGCCCCGCGCGAGATCGAGTCCGCTCTCCTCGACCACCACGTGGTAGTGGCGCCCCGCGCGGGCCGGGTCCTGGCCGGTGCAACCGCCGCCGACACACACCGGGTCGCCGGTGGCCAGCGCGCCGAGCACCGCGCCGAGCAGGTCCCTGGCCCCCGCGTCGTCCACCAGGGCGGCGCAGGTCCGCCGCCAGCGCTGCGTCGGCCGGGCCCCGACGGGGAGCGCCAGATGGAGCAGCAGCCGGGCGAACTCCCGCGACGGCTCCCGCTGCGCGCGGGCGACCAGCGGGGCGGCCCAGGGGGCGTCCCGCGGTATCAGACCGTCGGCCACGAGGGTGTCGTCCACGGTGGCGATCAGCTCGCGCAACCGCCGGGCGGAGGCGGCCAGTTCGCGGGCGGCGTCCGTCGCCATGGCTTCCGCGTGAGCGAGCCGCAGCCAGGGCAGGAGCGCGCGGCGCCCGTCCGCGTCGAGCCCCTCGGCCGTGTCCAGGGCGGGGTCCAGGGCCTCGGAGACCATGCTGAACATCTCATGCTCCCCGGCGCGCACCAGCAGGACGGCGACCTCCTCCGGTGTCCAGCCGCCCACCCGGTCGACCAAGGAGCGGATCTCGGCGCGGTAGTCCCACAGGGTGTCCTCCAGGCTGACGGCCAGCGCCATGACCAGGACGGCGGCCCTGCCGTCCGCGTCCCCGCAGGCCGCGAGCCGCCCCTGCATCCGGGTCCGTACGGCCGCCGCCGCCCCGTCGCCCTCCCCGCGCGTCCGGCCCAGCGTGTCCGCGTACGCGGCCCGTTGCCGCTCCAGCAGCTCGACCAGCCACCGGCCGCGGTCGAGTGCCGCGAGACGGGTCTCGTCGAGGGGGTCGTTCCTGCGGGATGCGGCCACCAGGCTGTCGTAGAGCATGTCGCCGATGATGACAGCGGCCACTGACAACGGGGGCGGGGCGGGGCGTTCTCCGCTGGTGGCGGGGGGTCAGCTCGCCGCGGGGGCGGGTTCCGCGAGGGTCGTCAGCTCGTCGCGGGGGCCGGTTCCGCGAGGGTCCAGATCTGGCGGGGGGCGTCCTGCCGGGTGCAGGTGCTGAGGGTGAGGGCGCGGCGGTACCAGGGCTCGCCCGGAGCGCGGTCGGTGGCCTCGAACGCCTCCTTGCCGACGGTGAGGCACTTGGTGGTGTCGAGGGCGGGGCGGATACGACCGTCCGCGCCGAGGGTCAGCCGCTGGTTCGCGGCGCCGGTGCAGGTGCCGACGCCGGTGTTGGCGTCCTCCCAGAGCTTGGGCGTGCCGGTGCTGTCGGGGATGAGCTGGGCGCCCAGGCAGGCGTCGAGGCGGGTGTAGCGGATGGAGCCCGCTGCGGCGGTGATCGCGGAGACGGAGACGACCTGGTCGATCTGGGCGGTGTGGGCGTCGGGGATGCCGGTCTTGCAGGAGTGCACCTCCAGATGCCCGGCGAACAGGGTGCCGGGGCGGGCCAGTCCGGGGATGTCGAGGCAGTAGTGGCGGGGCTCGCCGAGCGGCGCGGCGAGCTGGACCAGGGCTTCGTCGGAGGCGGTGACGGCGCTGCCCGGCGCGGGGGCGGCGGTCGCGGCGGCCGTCACGGCGGTGGCCTGCCCGGTGTCGCTCGCGGTGACGGTGATGAGCGCGGCGAACGCCGAGAGGGCGGTGAGCAAGGGGGTGAGCAGGGGGGCGGTGCGCCTGGCGGGCTGTGTGGGGGGCTGATGGGAGGAACGCGTCAGGGAACGCATGGGGGACTCCGCTCCGTACCGGGAAGTGGGGCCGTCCGGGAGGTGGACGGACGAGGTATCGGCCAGGACCGTATCCGGGGAGTGGGGGGATGTGGCTGAGAACCGGATGAGAATGGGAGGGATCTTCTCCAGTTCGGCTTGGTCGGTGGCGGGGGAGGCGTCCGTCCCGGCGGGTTCGGGCCAGTCGGCGACGGAGGGGGCGTCCAGCCGAGTTCGGCTCGGTCGGCGACGGAGGGGGCGTCCTGCCGAGTTCGGCTCGGTCGGCGACGGAGGGGCGCCCTGCCGAGTTCGGCTCGGTCGGCGGCAGGGGAGGCGTCCGTCGTGCCGGGTTCGGGTCAGTCGGCGACGGCTGAGGCGTCCGTCCCACCGGACTCGGCCTGGTCGGCGGCGGCTGAGGCGTCCGTCGCGCCGGGTTCGGCTTCGTCGGCGGCGGAGGAGCCGTCTCGCCCGCCCGGGAGCCGTGGCCCCCTCCCCCGCTCCGCCCCACGTCGGGGCGGTTCGATCCCGGTGGCGAAGTCGGCGCAGGGCAGCGGGTCCGACGGGTCGGGGTGGGTGCGCAGTCCGTCGAGCAGCAGCCGGAGATAGCGGCGCCACAGATCCGGCTGCCCGCTGCCGTCGGTGACGGCGGCCAGCATCTGCTGGACCAGCATCAGATCCCACGGCTGGGCGTCGGGCCGCAGCACGCCCTGCGCCTGGGCCCGTTCGACCATGAGGTCGATCCGGCGTCTGACCCGTTCCTGGAACTCCCGCTCCCCCGGCATCGGAAGCCCCGTGCCGAGCAGGACCTCGCGCAGCCCCCGGTCGAACGCCTGCAACTCCGCCACGCGTTCCATCTGGGTCGTCAGCCCCCGCCAGGCGTCGGGGTCCTCGGCGCCCGCGCGGGTGGCCTCGTCGATCCGGGCGAGCATGTCGTCGAACAGCGCGTCGATCAGGGCCTGTTTGTTGCGGAAGTGCCGGTACGCGGTGCCGACGCCGAGTCCGGCGTGCCGGGCCACGTCGTCCAGGGTCGCGCGGAGCCCCCGCTCCCGGAACACCTCACGGGCGGCGGCGAGCAGCTTGCGGCGGTTCGCCTCCGCGTCACGCCGCTTCCGGCGGGCGTCGGGCGGGGTCATGTGCGGCTTCTTCCGTTCGGGGAGCGTGTGGGGCGGGGTCCTGGGCGGGTCCTGGGCAGGCCCCCGGCGGGTCTGGGACACGCCGGGGGCGGTCACACGGACCCGGTCATGTGGACCCGGCCATGTGCACCGGGCCACGCGGACGCGGTCATGTGCACCCCCTCCCGGACCGAGCCCCGTCACGATACCTCAAACGGAGAATCCATCTCCGGTTGATGTACTGTGGGCCCACTGAACCGGAGAGGCAATCTCCGGATATCGGCGCTGCGCGCTGCCCTCAGGAGAGATCGGAGCGATCCTCGATGCCTGGCCCGTCTGGAGACGAAGTGAGCACAGACCCCACCTCGACGCCCCTCGCCGCGACACCCCCGGCCGGGACGTCCCGCCGAACACCCCGCAAGGCCCGCACCCCGTTCCGCCGCCGCAGGACGAGCCTCACCTTCGTCGCCGCCGCCCTGCTGTCCGGGTTCGGACTGAGCGCCTGCTCGTCGGGCGGGTCGTCGGACGACTCCGCCTCGGCCGCGCCCTCCGCCTCCCCCACCGCCTGTCCGACGTCCGAACCGGCGGCCCCGGGGGGCGGCGCGCCGAGCGGGGCACCCAGCGGCGCACCGAGCGGGGCTCCTTCGGGCGGCGCCGCCCCGGGAGGCATCCCGGTGGCCACCTCGATCGCGGAGAGCGACAACAGCACCAGCACGGTCATCGACCCCCAGGGCCCGGAGATCACCTGCGACCCCGGCGCGGTCACCACGACGGAGGACATCACCTACTCCTCGCCCAGCACCGGCGGCACCAGCACCGACCTCATGCTCGACATCCAGGTGCCGGAGACCTCCGGCGACAAGCCGCTGGTCGTCTACCTCACGGGCGGCGGCTTCATGCAAGCCGACCGCACCGGCAACCTCGACCAGCGCACCTACATCGCCGACCAGGGGTACGTGGTCGCCAGCGTCCAGTACCGCACCACGGCGAGCGGCGCCACCTACACGGACGCCGTCGCCGACGTGAAGTCCGCGATCCGCTATCTGCGCGCCAACGCCGGGACCTACGGCATCGACACGGACAACGTCTTCGTATGGGGCCAGTCCGCGGGCGGCTATCTCGCGGCGATGACGGGCGCCACCAACGGCGACGAGTCGTTCGACGTGGGCGACCATCTGGACCAGAGCAGCGAGGTGCAGGGCGTCGTGGACGAGTTCGGTCCGGCGAACCTTTCCCGGCTCGCCGCCGACTTCGACCAGGCCGCCCAGGACTCGAACTACACCTCAGGAAACGCCGCCGCGCGCTGGGTCTACGGCCCGGACGCCACCGAGTCGATCGAGGAGTACACCGACGAGGTCGCCGCCGCCGACCCGGCGACCCATCTGTCCTCCGCGACCTCCCCGTTCCTGCTGTTCCACGGCACCGCCGACCCGCTGGTCTCGCCCAGCCAGACGCTCGACCTGTTCAACGCGCTGACGGACGAGGGGATCGACGCCCAGCGCGTGGTGCTCGAAGGGGCCGCGCACGGCGACATGGGCTTCCTCAGCGCCCTCGCCGGCGGCGCGTCGCCCGGGGCGTCCGGTGCTCCGGACACCGAGGACGTGTCCGCGGTCTGGTCGTCGCAGGAGACGATGGGCTACATCGTGGACTTCCTCGACCAGAACACGGTGTAGGCGCCCGGGACCGCGCCACCGGGCCCGGCCACCACCCCCTCTCCGTGCCGTGACACGGCAATGTGTGCCGTGAGAAGGTACAAGGCGGGGCGGTGGCCGGTGCCGGGCCAGGACCTAGGGAGTCGACCAGGATGCAGAACGTTCTCAACGCGTTGCGGGTGCTGGAGGAGGTCGCGACGCGGCAGCCGATCGGGGTCGGCGAGCTGTCCCGGGTGCTGGGACTGCCCAAGAGCACCGTGCAGCGCGCGCTGCGGACGCTGCACGAGGCGGGCTGGATCCGCCCGGCGGGCGGCGAGCTGACCCGCTGGGCGGTCACCACCAAGGCCCTGGACGTGGGCCGCCACGCCAGCGGCGACCTCGGTCTGCGGGACGCGGCCGTACCGGTGATGGAGGAGCTGCGCCGCCGTACCGAGGAGACCATCCATCTCACCGTCCTGGAGGGGAGCCGGATGGTGCTCATCGAGCGGCTGGAGACCACCAAGCCGGTCCGGACCAATATGTCCCTCGGCCACGCGCTGCCCATGCACGCCTCCGCCAACGGCAAGGCGGTCCTGGCCGGCAGCCCGCCGGAGGCGGTCGTCGACCTGCTGGCCGACGGACTCCCCCGCTTCACCGACACCACCATCACCGACCCCGAGGGGCTCCGCGCCGAACTGGACGTGGTGCGCGCCCGCGGCTACGCCGTCAACCGGGGCGAGTGGCGCTCCGACGTGGGGTCGGTCGCGTCGGCCGTGCTGGGCGCCGGGGGCACACCCGTCGCCAGCCTCAGCGTCAACGTCCCGATGAGCCGCCTCACCGACGAGACCGAGGCCGTGTTCGCGGCGGCGGTCACCGAGGCGGCCCGCACCCTGTCGGCCCGGCTCGGCCACACACCCTGACGACGGGACGGCAGCGGCGCGGCGCGTGCACGCCCCGTCACCGTGACCGGAGTCGGGTGACGACCGTGGTCGTACGTCCACAGGTTGACTGACCGTCCGTCATGTCGGCCCGGGGGCCGATGGACCGGGGTTCAAACGTAGCCGCCGGTCTGACGTCAACGGCCCCGGACCGCCGCCATCATGTGACGTCGGCGGCCGGTCCCGGGTGCCCCAGCGATGACGTCCAGGGAGAGTGGCGCGGGATGAAGAAGGGGTTGATCCTCACTGTGGTGGTGGTCGCCGGAATCCTGTACCTGTCCTCACGGAGCGAGGAGACGACCGCGACCCTGCCGGAGTCGGCGGGCAAGGATCTCCAGAGCGCGCAGGACGCGGCCCGCGCGGCGGGGTTCACCACCATCGCCTCGCATGACGCGCTGGGCGACCGGCGGATGCAGTTCGTCGGCCGGAACTGGAAGGTGTGCGGCCAGACCCCGGCGCCGGGCCGCCACGCCACCACCACCCGGGTCGACTTCGCGGTCGTCAAGGTCGACGAACGCTGCCCCTGATCACACGGCCCACTGACCCTGACCCTGACCCCGACCCACCCCGGCCCGCTGACCCTGACCAACCCCTGACCGCCGCCCCTCACCACCCCCACACACTCGGACGATTGCCCCTTGCACGTCTCTGGGAAGTTCCAGGGCGCGTCGTTACCCTCCGCCCATGATTCCCACGGTGGTTTGGGGCACGGGCAACGTCGGGCGCGCGGCCATCCGGGCCGTCGAGGCGCATCCGATGCTCAGCCTGGTGGCCGTGCTGGTGTCCGCTCCCGGGAAGGTCGGCAAGGACGCGGGCGAGTTGAGCGGTCTGCACCGGCGTCTCGGCGTGGCGGCGACGGACGACGTGGACCGGGTGCTCGCCGAGCGCCCCCGCGCGGTGGTGTACGCCGCCTCCGGTGACGTCCGCCCGGACGGGGCCCTGGAGGACATCGGCCGGGCGCTGCGCGCGGGCGCGGTGGTGGTCACTCCGTCGGTGTACGGGATGTACGACTGCCGGAACGCGCCGGAGGAGGTCCGGGCGCCGCTCCTGGCGGCGGCGGAGGCGGGCGGCGGCGCGCTGTTCGTGTCCGGGGTGGACCCGGGCTGGGCCAACGACGTGCTTCCGCTGCTGGTCAGCGGGGTCGGCTCGGAGATCGACGCGATCCGCTGCCAGGAGATCTTCGACTACGCGAGCTACGACCAGGAGGACGCCGTCCGGCATCTGATCGGTATGGGGCATCCGCTGGAGTATCAGCCGCTGATGCTGGCCGAGGGGGTGCCGACGATGATCTGGGGCGGACAGGTCCGGCTGATCGCCCGGGGCCTGGGCGTCGTACTGGACGACATCGACGAGACGCTGGAGCGGCGCACGCTGGACACGACCGTCGGAACGGACACCATGGGCGAGTTCGCGGCCGGTACCCAGGGCGCGGTACGGCTAGAGGTGCGGGGGCTGGTGGGCGGCGAGCCGGTGATCGTGGTGGAGCATGTGACCCGTATCCACCCCGGGTGTGCGCCGGACTGGCCGCTGCCGCCGGACGGCGGGGCGGGGGCGCACCGGGTGATCGTGGAGGGGCGGCCCCGGATCGAGGTGACCGTAGAGGCCACGGACGAGGGGGAGAACCGGGCCGCCGGGGGCAACGCGACAGCGGTCGGCAGGCTGGTGAACGCCGTCGACTGGCTGGTCGCGGCGGGACCCGGACTGTATGACGCGCTCGATGTCCCGCTGCGTCCGGCGGTGGGTCGCCTCGGGAAACCAGTACAGCGGACAGCGGCAGGACGACCGGGAGAGGTGTGACCATGCGGATCGAGATTCCCGACGGCGCGGAGCCCATCCCGTACGTGTGGGGCGAGATGGTGCCCGGGATCGGCCCGGCCGCCGCCGCGTACTCCATGGCGGTCTATCAGCACACCACGCTCGGGCTGCGCGAGTTCGAGGCGGCGCGGCTGCGGGTGGCGCAGCTCAACGGCTGTCTGTTCTGTCTGGACTGGCGGACCGAGCGGGACGGTGAGCGGGTCGAGGCGGGTTTCCTGGATGCCGTCGAGGGATGGCGGACCACGGGCGTCTTCGATGAACGGACCCGGCTGGCGGCGGAGTACGCGGAGCGGTACACGCTCGACCACCACGGTCTGGACGACGAGTTCTGGGGTCGGATGAAGGCCCGGTACTCCGACCCGGAGATCGTGGAGCTGACGATGAGCATCGGGTCATGGCTGGCGTTCGGCCGGCTCAACCATGTGCTGGGCCTCGACAGTGTGTGCGTCCTGCCGTCGGCGCAAGGGTCGTAGCGGGAGACGGGAGACGGGGGACGCGGGAGGGAGGACGGTGACGGGCCGGGGCGAAACGATCCGCCCCGACCCGAGAGGCACCCGACCCGAGAGGCACCCGACCCGAGAGACACTCGGCCCCAGAGGCACCCGGCCCGCGAGTCCCAGATCCCAAGACCTCCGAACCCCGGCCTCACAGATCCCCGGCCTCACAGATCCTCGGCGATGATCCTCTCGATGTTGCGCTCGGCGAGCGCGGTGATGGTCACGAACGGATTGACGGTGGTGTTGCCCGGGATCAGCGCCCCGTCCATCACATACAGACCGGCGTGGCCATGGAGCCGGCCGTGGTGGTCGGTGGCCTTGTCGAGGACCGCGCCGCCGAGCGGATGGTAGGTGAGGTGGTCGCCCCAGATCTTGTGGACGCCGAACAGATCGGTGCGGTAGATCGTGCCCTCCTTGGCGTTGATCTTGTCGAAGATGGATTTGGCCATGGTGATGGAGGGCTGTTTCCAGGCGGTCTGCCAGTCCAGGTCGACCCGTCCGGCCGCCGCGTTCCAGGTGAAGCGGGCGCGGTGCGGGTTGTTGGTGATGGAGAGGTAGAAGGACGCGAAGGTCTCGATACCGGTGGGCAGCGGGGCGACCTCGGCGAAGGCGCCTCCGGCGGTCCAGTTGTCGATGCCCGCGGTGGGGATGGACGACTGGAGGGCGCCGGTGGGGTCCCAGAGATGGTTGGCGCGTCCGCACATGACATTGCCGTTGTCGCCCCAGCCCCGGCCGATCTCGTCGTTGAGGCCGGGCAGCGCGCCGGTGGCCTTGAGGCGGACGAGGAGCTTGCTGGTGCCGACGCTCCCGGCGGCGAAGAACACCCGCCGGGCCCAGACGGTCTTGGTGGCGGTGACCGCGCCGGTGGTGTCGAGCTGTTCGACGGTGACGGAGTAGCCGCCGGTCGCGGGGGTCACGGTGGTGACCCGGTGCAGCGGCGAGATGGCGACCTTCCCGGTGGCGCGGGCCTGGGCGAGATAGGTCTTCGGGAGGGACTTCTTGCCGTGGTTGTTGCCGTAGAGGATCTCTCCGGCCAGGGCGGACCTGGGGACCGCTCCGGTGGCCTCCTGCCCCATGTAGCCCCAGTCGTAGACATTGGGCACGAACATGAAGGGGAAGCCGGAGCGCTGGGCGTGCTTGCGGCCGACGCGGGCGTACTGGTAGCACTCCGCCGTCTCGAACCAGGCCGGGTCGACGGTGGTGACGCCGAGGGTGCTGTTGGCTCTCGGGTAGTACACGTCGTACATCTCATCGGCGTCGACGGACGGCAGGATTCCGGGGAAGCGGGCGCGTTGCGGGGTCACCGCCATTCCGCCGTTCACCAGCGAGCCGCCACCGACCCCCCGGCCCTGGTAGACGGTGATGCCGCCCATGTCCTCGGCGTCGAGGATGCCGGTGTAGCGGGGGACGTCCTTGTCGAGCGGGAAGCCGAGGAAATTGCTGAGGGGTTGTTTGGTACGGGTGCGCAGCCAGAAGGAGCGGTAGTCGGGGGTGGTGGTGTTGGCGAAGATCTTGCCATCGGTGCCGGGGGTGTCCCAGGCCATGCCCATCTCGACCATGTGCACGTCGACCCCGGCCTGCGCCAGCCGTAGCGCGGTGACGGAGCCGCCGTATCCGGTGCCGACGACCAGGGCGTCGACGCGTGCGCCGGGTTCGATGACCTGGACCTGCGGGAGTGTGTACGGGTCGGCGGGCAGGGCAGTGGCGGTCGGCAGCTCGAACGCACCGAGCGCCGCCGCACCAAGAATAGAACCAGTTCCACCAATGAATCGTCGGCGGGAAAAACCTCTCTCTTGCTGCGGGTGTATGGATCTGCGGTCCATGTAGATCCCCTTTCACTACAGAAGTGAAACGGGTTCTACTAATTTCCATAAAAGAAGTCACGAGAAACCAACGGGTAACTTCCGGGCACCGGGAACCCGGCACCGGTCATCCGGCATCCGCGCGGAGCGCGCCCAGCAGCCCGGCGAGCGCGGCTCTGGTCTGGTCGAGCCGCTCACCCGGACCAGGGGTCGAGGCCAGCCACAGGGCGGCCTCGTTCATGGCGCCGGACAGCAGATGGACCAGGGGTTCCACGGGCTGCGGCGCGATGGACCCGGCGTCGATCAACTCGGTGAGCGCGTCGGCGAGATGACGTCCGGAGGCGGCCTCGTCAAGGGCCCGCCACTGCGCCCAGCCCAGTACGGCGGGGCCGTCCACCAGCATGATCCGCTGGAGGTCGGGATCGGTGGCCGCCGCGAGGAACTCCCCGCATCCGGCGACGAGCCGGTCCCACGGGTCGTCATGCACGTCGGCCGCCGCCGCCACCCGCCGTCCGACCTCCTCCTGCGCCTCCTCCAGTACGGCGTGGAACAGCTCCGTCTTGCTGGCGAAGTGGTGGTAGAAGGCGCCCTTGGTGACTCCGGCGGCCTGGACGATCCCGGCCAGACCGACCCCGGCATAGCCCAGCTCGGCGAACGCCCGTCCGCCCTCCCGCAGCAGGGTCCGCCGGGTCTGCGCCCGCTGCCGTGCCCGGATGCCCTGGTCCCGCGTCACACGCACTCCCTTCCGAGGTCCACCGCCGTCCGGACCATTTTGACATACCACCGGTATGCCAATACCGTCTTTCACATACCACCGGTACGCGAAAGGACTCGACCATGCCCGCACCCCTCCACCCCACCAGCTTCTATCCGGTGATCGGCACCACCCGGCTCGCGCAGTCGCACGACTTCTACACACGGCTGATGGGCTTCGAGACCACCTTCGAGGCCGACTGGTACGTGAGTCTGCGCCTGGACGCCTACGAACTGGCCCTGCTCGACCACACCCATCCGACGATCCCCGAGGGCTACCGCCGCCCCGCCCAGGGCCTGCTGCTGAACTTCGAGGTGCCGGACGTGGACGCGCAGTGGGAGCGGCTGGTGGTGCGCGAGGGACTGCGCCCGCTGCTCCCGCTGCGCGACGAGGACTTCGGACAGCGGCACTTCATCGTCGCCGACCCGAACGACGTCCTGATCGACGTCATCAGCCCGATCGCGCCGACGGCGGAGTTCGCCGCCCAGTACCTCACCACGTCATGACCGGGGCGGAGGCGGCCCACGGGCCCGTTGTCAGTGCCGCCGCCTACAGTCGGAGCCATGACGGATCGTGAGACCTTCGCCCCGCTGGTCTTCTTCGAGTACGACCACAAGCCGGGCTCCTACTGCCTGATGCTCAGCGACAGCCACATGGTGCAGGTGGAGGACGTCTTCACCGAGTGCGAGCAGTACGCCAGCGGCTACGGCTGGGAGGGCGTCGCCAGATCGGCCGTCCGGGAGCGGGCCCCCGAACTGGCGGGCCGCTTCGGATACGACTGCGAGGCGGGGATGTTCGTCGCCTATGGCGAGGACGCCGACGCGCTCAGACGCCTGGGGACGCTGCTGCACCAGGTGTACGGCGACCGCGCGCTGCTGAGGGAGCTGATCCTCGCGGGTGACCCGGACTGGTTCGACTGACGGCGCCACCGTCCGGGTTCCCGCCGCACCGGGTCTCCTGCCGCCCTCGTGCCTCACATCATGGGGTCCGGCGGGGTCAGGACCCTCGGGGTCAGGTCCAGGGAGCGGACGTGGTGCGCGAGATCGGCCAGCGGGGCGATCCAGGTGTCACCGGTCGCGGTGATGCGCTCGATCAGTGTCTCCAGGGCGGCGGCGCGGGACGGACGGCCGGACAGGAAGGGATGGTTGGTGAGCACGAAACAGCCGCCTTCCTGGTGCAGCGCCTGGAACTCCAGGGTCCACATCTCCAGGACCTTGGCCGGGCTCTCGATCAGACCGGTGCCGGAGATCCCGGGGAGATAGCAGTACTGCTCCCAGTCGTCCAGCGCCCACTGCACGGGGATCTCCACCAGGGAGGAACCACCGGACACGGCCAGTTCATAGGGGACGTCCGCGTCCATCAGGCTGGAGTCGTACAGGAAGCCGCGGTCCGCGAGCAGGTCCGGGGTGCGGTAGGAGAGTTCCCACATCGGGGCCCGGTAGCCGACCGGGCGGACGCCGGTGACGGCCTCCAGGGCGTCCAGTCCCCGGTCCAGGGCGTCCGCCTCCGCCGCCGCGTCCACCCCGGTCGGCGGCTCATGGAGATAGCCGTGGTGGGCGATCTCGTGCCCGGCCGCCGCGATGGAGCGCACCACGTCCGGATAGCGCAGGGCCGTCCACCCCGGGACGCAGAACGTGGCGCGGACATTGTGCCGTCCGAGGACGCCCAGCAGCCGCTCCACCCCTACCAGCGGGCCGTACGACTGATGGGTCATCACGGACATGCGGTGCCGGGCGCCGGGGTGCTCGAACAGGACGGCGGACTCGGCGTCGAGATCGAAGGTGAGGGCGGCGGCGGCCCGGTGGCCCGCGGGCCAGGCGATCGGTTCCGCGGGCCGGGTCGGCGAGGTCATCGGGGCGTCCTTGCGCAGAGGGACACATACTCGTAGGCGAGATTGGCCGCGGCGACGCTGGTGATGTCGGCGTGGTCGTAGGCCGGGGCGACCTCGACGATATCCGCGCCGACCAGGTTGAGGCCCTTCAACCCGCGGACGATGCCGAGCAGTTCCCGGCTGGTCAGACCACCGGCCTCGGGGGTTCCGGTGGCGGGCGCGTGCGCCGGGTCCAGGACGTCGATGTCCACCGACAGATACAGCGGGGCGTCCCCGACGGCCGCCCGGAGCTGGTCCACCACCTCGGCGACCGTCCGGGTCTCGAAGTCGGCGCAGTGCACGACGGTGAAGCCCAGTTCGGCGTCGGCGGTCAGGTCGTCCGGGTCGTAGAGCGAGCCGCGGATGCCGACGTGGGCGCTGGAGCCGGGGATGAACAGGCCCTCCTCGGCGGCGCGCCGGAAGGGGGTGCCGTGGGTGAGGGGGGCGTCGAAGTAGGTGTCCCAGGTGTCGAGATGGGCGTCGAAGTGGATCAGGGCGACCGGTCCGTGCACCCGGTGCATGGCCCGCAGCAGGGGGTAGGCGATGGTGTGGTCGCCGCCCAGGGTGATGAGCCTCGCGCCGTCGCGGATCAGCTCGTAGGCCGCCGCCTCGATCTCCCGGCCCGCCTGGGCGATGTCGAAGGGGTTGCACGGCAGATCACCCGCGTCCACCACCTGCTGGGCACGGAACGGCATGACGTCCAGCCGGGGGTTGTACGGGCGCAGCAGCCGGGACGCCTCACGGATGGCGCCGGGTCCGAAGCGGGCACCGGGCCGGTAGGTGACACCCGCGTCGAAGGGCACCCCGGCGACGGCGACGTCGTAGCGGGGCACGTCCTCGATCCGGGGGAGCCGGGCGAAGGTGGTGAGACCGGCGTAGCGCGGGCTGATCTGGCCGTCCACGGGGCCGACCGGCTCGGTGCGGGCGTCGGGGCTCAGGCTCGGCATCGGGTGCTGCCTCCGTTGATCTGAAGGGTCTGGCCCGTGAGCGAGCCATGGGAGAAATCGGTGAGATGGGCGACCGCCGAGGCGATCTCCTCGGGCCTGCCGATCCGGCCCAGCGGGATACCGGCGGCGTAGCGGCGGTGCGTCTCGTCCAGCGAGAGCCCGGCGTCGGCGGCGTCGACGGCGAGCTGCGGGGTGTCGATGACGCCCGGGGCGACGGCGTTGACCAGGATGTTCTCCGGGGCCAGCTCCCGGCCGAGGCTCTTGACCAGGGCGATCAGTCCGGACTTGGAGGCCGCGTAGGCGCTGGCGTGGGGCCAGCCGGTGACCCCCCACTCGGAGGAGATGACGACGATCCGGCCACGGCCGAGGCGGCGCATCCCCGGCAGGACCGCCTGGACGAGATGGAAGGTGCCGCTCAGATTGGTGTCGACGATCCGCCACCAGTCGTCCTCGTCATGGTCGAGGAAGCCGCCCATGGTCATATAGGCGGCGTTGCAGACGAGGACGTCGAGATCGCCGACGGTGTGCCGCAACTGCTCGACCATGGTGTGCACCTGGGCGCGGTCGGACACGTCGGCGGGCGCGGCGACCGCGTTCGCGGCGCGGACGACGGCGTCCATGTCGGGGCCCGGCGCCGGGCCGCCCACGGCGACCCGGGCGCCGTCGGCGGCCAGCCGTAGCGCGATGGCCCGGCCGATGCCCTGGGTCGCCCCGGTGACCAGGGCGAACGGCGAGCGGGTCGCGGAGAGGTCGGACGTCGGCATCAGATCACGGCTCCGGAGTTGGGCGAGACGACTTCCCCGGTGCAGAAGGTGGCGTCCTGGAGGAGATAGCGCGCGGTGGCGGCGATCTCATGGGGCCGGGCGAGCCGCCGGGTGGGCAGGGTGGCGAGATAGGCGGGGTCGCGCCAGGGCGAGTCCGCGGCGAGCAGCGGGGTGTCGGTGGGGCCGGGCGCCACCGAGTTCACCCGGATGTGATGGGGCGCCAGTTCGGCGGCGAGGCTGCGCACCAGACCGATGACGGCCCCCTTGGCGGCGGCGTAGTGGGCCTCGCCGTCGCCGCCGCCGACGGCGAGTTCGGAGGAGATGGCGACGACACTGCCGCCACCGCGTTCGATCATCGACGGCAGCACGGCCCGCGCGGTGTGGAACAGCCCGCCGAGATGGACCCGGAGCATACGGTGCCATTCCTCGGGGGTGATGGTGTCGACCGGGCTCATGGCGTAGTGCCCGGCGGCGGTGACCAGGCCCTCGACCGGGCCGAGCGCCCGGTGGACATGGTCGACGGCCTGGCGGACCTTCTCCCCGTCGGCGACATCGGCGACCAGGGAGAGGGTGAGCGCGTCGTCGATCACGGGCTGGCGGTCGATACCGGCCACCTGCCAGCCGTAGGTGTGCAGTTCGTGTGCGATCCGGGCACCGATACCGCTGCCGGCACCGGTGACCACGGCGACCCGGGGGTGTTTCATGATCCTGCCTTCTGAGGAAGCGGGCGGGTGGGTGAGCGGGGTGTGCGGGTCCGCTGGTGTGCGGGGTCCGCTGGCGTGCAGGTCCGCTGGTGTGCTGGACCGCGCTAAGGGCGCGGGGGCGTACCGGGCTTGCCCGGGGTCGTGGGTGAGGCGGGCGCGGCGGGCGCCTTGCCGAGCGGGGCGGCCATCGCGGCACCGCCACCGCCACCGCCGTCCCCGGCGCCTTCCCCGCCCCCGGTGACTCCGCCCTCCGCCGCCAGCCGCACCGCCAGCGGCGGCTTGATCCGGTGCCGTACCACGGCGTAGATCACGGCCCCGGCGACGGCCAGCAGGCCGGTCGTCAGGATCATGCTCCAGCGCAGGTACCAGGTGTCGCCCATGGAGGTGCGCGGCCAGGCGATGTTGATCGTCTGGGCCACCGCCCACAGCGCGGCGAGCACGGTGACCGGCAGCCCCCAGCGGCCGAGGCTGAACGCGCCCGGCTTCCACTTGCCGGTGAGCCGGGCGATCAGCGCGGCGATCACCGGGACGGCGAAGGCGATCTGGAAGCCCATGGTGGTGAAGTTGACCAGCACCCGGTAGAGGTTCGACCCGGCGAGCAGCACCAGGATCGCGGCGACCACACCGGTCAGCGCGATGGCGTTGACCGGCAGCCGCTCCGGGCCCGCGAGCTTGACCAGGAACTTGGAACCGGGCAGGGCGTTGTCCCGCGCGGAGCCCCACAGACAGCGGGTGACGGCGGCCTGGACGGCGAGGAAGCTGGACAGGAAGCCGATCACGAACATGATCAGCAGGGGCCGGGCGATCCCCGAGCCGAGCGCGCTGACCAGGGTGTCGGTGACCGGGTCGCCGGATTTCGCGGCCATCACCTGGTCCAGGTTCGGGATGGCGAGGATCACGGCGACGCTGGAGTACATCACGATCGCGGCCACACACAGCAGCGACAGGATGATCGCCTTGGGCACATTGCGTTCGGGCCGCTCGACCTCCTCGGCGATGGACCCGGCCGCCTCGAAGCCGACGAAGGACCAGCCGACGTACGCCATGGCGACCAGGAGGGGGCCGCCGACCCAGGAGCCCAGGCCCTGGGTGCCGAAGCCGTCGAAGAGGACGTCGACCGGGTTGACCCGGTGGAAGACCAGCAGGACCGTGCTGAGGCCGACGGAGCCGACGACCTCGCAGATGATACTGGCGATCACCATGATCTTCAGGATCCGGCGGCCGACCATGTTGGCCAGGGAGCCCAGCGCGAGGATGCCGATGGCGGTGGCCGCGGTGACGCCCTTGCCGGGCCCGTCCACGCCGACCGCCGGGAGCAGGAAGCCCGCGGCGCCGTAGGCGAGGGTGGACAGCGCGATGGTCAGACCCCAGGTGTAGGCCCAGGCGGCGATCCAGCCCCAGGAGGCGCCGCGCAGATGGCGGGCCCACTGGTAGACACTCCCGGCGTAGGGCCAGCGGGAGGCGAGTTCACCGAAGACACAGGCGATCAGCAACTGACCGGCCAGCACGATCGGGAAGGCCCAGAAGAAGGCCGGACCCGCCGAGAACAGACCGAGCGTGAAGATCGCGTAGAGGGCGACGATCGGTGAGACATCGGCGAAGGCCAGCGAGAACGCCGAGCGGAAGCTGAAACCGCGTTTCAGCCGGCTCTCCTCCGCGGCGCCGCCCGACGGCTCGGCGGTGCCCGCTGTGTGTGACGCGACTGGAGGATTCGACATGCGCCGCTCCTTACCTGGCCCCCTGCCGGGGTGGTGATGAGACACCGTCCGCCCGGCACGAGCGAACTTGCAGGGAGTCTGCGTCGCCGGTACTCCCAGATCTACCGAGCGATGACCACAATCGCCACTTGCTCTTTGAGCGATCGCACAACAGGATTACATCGAAGTTACAAGCACGGGGCGGATAAAACGGCCGGAAAGGCAGCGGAGACAGCAGCGGAGAGAACGGCGGAGGAACGATGCCCACCACCATGCATACCGTGCTGGACCTGCCCCATCTGCGGCTCAGCCTGTTCGCCGGGGCGGCGGGGCTGGACCGCGCGGTGTCCTGGGCGCACGCGTCCGACCTGGACAGCCCTTGGGACTGGATGGCGGGCGGCGAGCTGCTGATGCGCAACGGCTGCACCCTGCCGGAGAGCGGCGCGGGCCAGGCCGGGCTGGTCGAGCGCTGCGCCGTGGCGGGCGCGAGCGGCATCCTGATCGGCGAGGACCCCGAGACCCCGGCGCTGACCGACGATTTCGCGGCGGCGGCCGACCGGCACGGGCTGACGGTGCTGACCGCCTCGTACTCGGTGAGTTTCGTGGCGGTGGCCCGTGCGGTCGCCGATGCCAACACCGGGGAGGCGTCGGCGCGCTTCGGGCAGATCGAGAAGATCTATGGGGCGCTGCGCGACAGCCTGGTCGACCGCGCCGGGGACTCGCCCACCGCGCGGCTGGGCCGGGACCTGGGCTGTCGGCTGCTGCTGCTCGACACGGCCACCGCCCACCCGGTGGACCCGGAGGGCGCGGCGCCCGAGCCCGCGCTGCGGCAGGCCCTGCTCACCGCGGTCAGCGATCACAACGGACGCATCCCGGGCGTACTGCACGTGCCGTACACCCGACCGGTGCCGGGGGGCGGGGGGACACCGGGGACGACCGGAGAAGCGGCGGCGGCTGCGGAGGCGGGGCAGGCGTCAGGGGCGGGGAGTACGTCGGGCCCGGGGAGGGCGTCAGGAGCGGGGGAGGCTTCGGGAGCCGGGAGGGCGCCAGGCGCGGGGAAGGCGCCAGGCGCGGCGGGAACGTCGGGCGCGGGGCGGGCGTCAGGCGCGGGGGAAACGCCAGGCGCGGGGAAAGCGCGCGGCACGGCGGGAACGCCGGGCGCGGGGCGCGCCCCAGCCACGGGAGAAACACCAGGCGCAGGAAAAGCCCCAAGCACGGCGGGAACGCCAGCCACGGGGCGCCCCTCAGCCACGGGAGAAACACCAGGCGCAGGACCCGCGCCAAGCCCGGCGGGAACGCCAGGCGCAGGCCGCGCCCCAGCCCCAGCCCCAGCCCCAGCCCCCGGAGAAACATCCGGCACACGCCCCGCACCGGCCCCCGCGAGCCCGCCAGGCATCGCCAACCCCAGGACCACCACCGTGCTCGCCGTGGAGGTGCCCGCCGAGGAGCCGACCGTGCTGGTCGCCGTCGAGCTGCCCGGTCTGGACACCTCCCTGCTGCACCACCTGGCGACCGCGGCGGCCGTGGAGACCGCCCGGCAGGGGATGCTGCGCGAGCATGAGCGGCGGCTCGGCTCGGAGCTGCTGGCCCAGTTGCTGGACGCCCGGGTGGACCCCGGCGCGGCCCGTGAGGAGCTGGCCGCGCACCGGCTCCCGGCCGAGGACCTGGTCGTCCTTGCGGTGTCCCAGGAGAACGTGGCCGAGCAGCGCGATCTCCATCTGGCGCTGAGCCGCCGGCGCGTCCCGCACCTGCTGCTCAACCGCAGCGACCTGCTGCTCGCGCTGCTCACCGACCGCCCCGGCGACGTGGCCGCCGTCCAGCAGCGGCTGGGGCCGGACACCCCGATCGGGCTGAGCGGGACCACCGCCCTGGAGCGGATCTCCGACGCCCGGGACGAGGCGGTGTGGTCGCTGGCCCTGGCCCGCACCTCGTCGGGCGGTCTGGTCCGCTACGGCGACGAGACCGGGTTCACGGTGCTGCGCAGCCATGCCGAGGCCCGCGCCATCGCGGACCGGGTGCTGGGCCCGCTGACCGGGTACGACCGCGCCAACGGCACGGATCTGCTGGGCACCCTGCGGTCCTTCCTGGTCAACCGGCGTTCGTGGCAGCGCACGGCGGCGGCGCTGAACGTCCATAAGCAGACCGTCATGTACCGGATACAGCGGGTGGAGGAACTCACCGGTCGGCGGCTGGCCGAGACCGCCGACATCACCGAGCTGTGGATCGCGTACCAGGCCCACGCGCTGCTGCGCGGCGAGGTACTGCGCTGAGGGGCGGACGGCACAGGCGCCCACCCCTGCGCGCGGTCGGCTACGCGTCGAGCACCCGTCCCATCCAGTTGTGCACGGCGTCGTCGGCGGCGCGGCTGAGGGTGGCCTCGCGGATCATGCCGAAGCCGTGGAAGCCGCCCGCCCAGACATGGAGTTCGGCCTGTCCACCGGCCGCCCAGATCCGGGAGGCGTAGTCCACGTCCTCGTCACGGAAGACCTCCGCCGAGCCGGTGTCGATGAACGCCGGGGGCAGCCCCGAAAGGTCCGTGGCACGGGCCGGGGCGGCGTACGGGGAGACGCCGTCGATGCCCTTCGCGGCGCCGAGCAGCGCGGTCCAGCCGACGACGTTGTGCTGCCGGTTCCAGACGAGGGCGTCCTCGTACTGGCGGCTGGAGACGGTCTGGTCGCGGTCGTCGAGCATCGGGCAGTTCAGCAGCTGGCCGACCAGGCGCGGGCCGCCCCGGTCCCGGCACAGCAGCGCGACCGCGGCGGCCAGTCCGCCGCCCGCGCTGCCCCCGGCGAGCAGGACGCGCTCCGGGTCCACCCCGATCTCGGCGGCGTGCTTGGCGACCCAGACCAGTCCGGCGTAGCAGTCCTCGACGGGGGCGGGGTGCGGATGCTCGGGCGCGAGCCGGTACTCGACCGACACCACGGTCACCCCGAACCGCTCGATCCACTCGGGGAAGGCGGCGGCCCCGGTGGACCGGTCCCCCACGATCATTCCGCCGCCGTGGATGAAGTAGACGCAGGGGGCGGCCCCGGAGGCGCCGGGACGGCGGACGACCGAGAGGGTCACGTCCGGGGCGCCCTCGGGGCCGGGCACGGACAGCTCGGTGTGTTCCAGACCGGCCTGCGCCACGATGTCCGCCAGCGGCGGCGACATCTGGGCCATCTCGGCGCGCAGGTCCGCGATCCGGTCGACGGTGATGTCCAGCGCGGGGATGTCGCCCGACTCCAGATAGGCGCGCAGCTCGGGGTCGTACGGCGGGCGGGCGAGGGACATGGCTGCCTCCTGGACGGTGCCGGGTGCGGGGGGCTGCGACCAACTGTGCGCCCGGGGACCGGTGCGGCGGGACCGCCAGGCGCGCGCGGTTGCGCGCCGGGCACCCGCCATATGGCGGGCGGCGGTGACCGAGACGGGGTCCCGGTCCGGTCAGCCGTCGCTCTCGTCGTAGCCGAAGGTGGTCGTGATCAGCCGGTACGCGGCCAGGTCGAGGGAGAGCCGCAGGCGTCCCTCGGCGCCGCGCACATCGTGGCCGAGGAGCGCGGTGAGCTGTTCGCAGCGGGCCTGGAGCGTGGAGTGGTGGACTCCGCAGAGCGCGGCGGCGGCCCGCACGCTGTCGGTGGTGGTGAGCGCGCGCAGGGTGTCCAGGCCCCAGGGCTCGGCGACGGCCCGGCCGATCCGTGCGACGGCCGACGCCAGGGCCCGGTTCAGCGGGAGCGTGATCTCGACGGAGCCGAGCAGCCCGAGGTCGTCGGCGTTCTGGACGGGGTGCCAGGGGGAGGCGAGCTGGAGGGCGGCCAGGGCGCCGCGCAGGGTGGGCGGCAGCGCGGTGACGGGTGCGGAGGTGCCCACCCCGACCGGTCCGTCGTCCGGTGGCGGCGCGGCCACCGGGGCGACGGTCGCGCGGACCGGCCCGGCGGCGGTGGTCACGATCGCCGTCCGCGCGGGCAGCGGCGCGCCGCGCGGACCCGGCGGACGCAGCAGCACCCGGGCGGACGCGGTGGCGGGCAGCCCGAGGGCGCGCGCGGACCGCGTCCGCGCCTCGTCGGAGGCCCCGCCGTCCAGCAGTACGGCGGCGGCGGCGGCGGTGTCGGGCAGTCCCCCGCTGAGCCGGTCCAGCGAGAGCCGTACGGCGACGGCCAGCCGTTCCAGCAGGAGCAGGTCGCGCGGGGTGGGCGGGCCCTCGCGCTCGACCCAGACCAGACCGCCGTCCGGCACCGGGCGGGCGGGCCAGCGGGACTCGATCTCCGCGACGGTGACCGTGGGGGCTGTGCGGGTGCCGTCGGTGTCGACCCGGACGACGAGCCGCCGGTCGGGACGGAGCAGTCCGACCGGCGCGGCGGCGAACGCCCCGGCGGCCCGGACGAGGCCCTCCAGCGGGGCGCGGCTCTCCACGAGGGCGTCGAACAGCCCGATCACCTTCAAGCTCTCGGCGGCGGCCAGGTCCACCGCGGCGAGCTGCGAGACCAGTTCTCTCATCACGCGCTCCCTCCACCCGCACTGCGGCCAGGGTAAGCGGCCGTGGGAGCGGAGGGCCGTGGTGGAGCCGGTTTTTAAATGGGAACCATTTTCATGTAGCGTCGCTGTGCCCGACCAGCCCGTCACGTCGCCCGAGCGAGGAGCACCATGGCCGTCCCCAAGCGCAAGATGTCCCGCAGCAACACCCGTCACCGCCGCGCCCAGTGGAAGGCCACCACCCCCGTCCTCGTACCGGTGACCATCGAGGGCGTACGGCATCTGGTGCCGCAGCATCTGGTGAAGGCGTACGAGCGGGGGCTGCTGCGGCCCGCCGACTGAGCGACCCCCCTAAGGGTCCACCAGCACCGCGTCATAGGGGGTCGAGCGCGCCCGGCCCGACATGAAGGACAGGAAGTCCTTGATGAACGCGCTACGGCTGTACGTGGTCCGGGTCGCCGCCGGGTCCCGGTGGAACCCGGTCCGGAAGAGCGCCCGGTACTCGTCGGCGTCGATGCTCCGGCTGCCGTCCTTGTCCGTGACGTCGAACAGCACCTCGGCCGCGCGGATCAGCGCGGGCCCGGCGAGGGAGGGTACGGCGGCGGCGTACTCCTCGGCGCTGACCCGTCCGTCGCCGTCGGTGTCCAGGGCGCCTTGCAGCTCCCGCCACCAGTCGGCGAAGGCGCGGTACAGCCGGGTCTCCTCGGGCTCGTCCAGGTCGAGGCGGCTCGCCAGTTCCCGGGCCATCGCCGCGAGGTCGGGCCACTCCAGGTAGCCGTCGCCGGTCTGGTCCAGCACCTGGCGGAAGAACTCCTCCGACTCGCGGCGCGGAGTGGCGGCGGAGGCGGGCTCCGGGGCGGTGCCCCAGGTCGAGTCCGGCGCCGTCGCCGACGACCAGGGCGCCGGGACCGCCGGGGTCATCAGCCGGACCAGTGCGGCGGCCCGTTTCATCCGGTCCTGGAGCGCGGCGAGGGTGCGCGCGGGGGCGCTGTCGCTGTCGGGTGAGGGGTCCAGGAGTTCGGCGAGGTTCTCGGTGGCGAGCCAGCTCTCGGGGAGGAAGCGGGTCAGGCCGACGGTGAGATAGGCGCCCTGCATCAGGGTCTGCGCCCCGGGCACCTCCGCCAGTCCGGCCCGGCGCCGGAACGCCTCCGGCAGCGAGGCGACGGTGACCGCCCCGATGACCGGCCCGGCCAGCGCCCGCCCCGCCGCCCACACCGTGGGCACGCCGTTCAGCACGGGCGGCGCGGGAAGGTGGTCGAAGAGCCGGAACAGGATGATCCGCGCGGCCTCCGTGTTCTCCAGCTCCTCCTCGACCACCCGGTCGAAGTACGGCCAGAAGTCGTGCAGCCGCGCGGGAAGGTGGCCGGGCGGGTCGCCCATCAGGGTGTGGAAGGCGAGGAATTCGGCGTACAGCCGCTCCATATCTTGTCGTTCCAGGGGCTGGCCGCCGAGGCGGCACATGGTGACCACGCTCTCGAACAGGGTCGCCACCACCCAGGCCCGTGCGGCGGGGTCCGTGCCGTCGTAGGGGCGCTGCTCGGCGTCGGTCCCGGTGAGCCGGGCGTGCAGCCGGTTCAGCCGGGCCGCCTCCCGCTGCCGTGTCCCGGCGTCGGCGCCGAACAACCGCTGCACGCTCATGAAGGTGTTGCGCAGCCGCCGCCAGGGGTGGGCGACGAAGGTGGAGTTCTCGGCGAGGGCCGCGCCGATCTGCGGATGGGCCGCCTCCAGCACGGTCGCCCGGACCATGGCCAGGGCCCAGCGGGGGTCGTTGAGGAAGGAGTGGAAAAGGGCGCCGGGGCCGAAGAGGGGGTCGGAGTTCTCGGGGGCGGTGGGGTCCGTAGCGGGGCCCGGTGGGTCGGTCGTCCCCTCGGTGGGAGCGGAGTCACCTGTGCTCGTCACGATCGTGGTTCTCCCTTGGGTGCGGTGCGGTGCGGTGCGGTGCGGTGCGCGTCGGTGAGGTCTGGGGGGTTAGGTCGGCGTCGATCCGCCGCGCGGCGGTTCGGGCCGGACGGCACCGAAGCGGCGTTCACGGCGGCGGTAGGCGTGCAGACAGTCGAGGAAGTGCGGTGCGCGGAAGTCGGGCCACAGCACGGGCGGGAAGACCCACTCGGCGTAGGCGACCTGCCACAGCATGAAGTTGGAGATGCGCTGCTCA
This sequence comes from Streptomyces sp. NPDC048290, assembly GCF_040652095.1. Taxonomy (NCBI): domain Bacteria; kingdom Bacillati; phylum Actinomycetota; class Actinomycetes; order Kitasatosporales; family Streptomycetaceae; genus Streptomyces; species Streptomyces sp. NPDC048290. Next base: position 503,193 of record NZ_JBEZLM010000003.1, on the reverse strand, counting down.
CCGGAGGTGCGGATCACCAGATCGACGTCCGGGGTGTCGGGGAAGGGCAGATGGGCCGCGAACGACCGCTCGGTCACCGCGTCGGCGGGCACTCCCTCGCGGATCAGCGAGCGGGCGGCGGCCACGATGTCCTGCCGTCCGCCGTGGTCGAAGGCGACGGTCAGGGTCATGCCCCGGTTCGCCTCGGTGAGGGTCGTCAGATCGGCGAAGTCCCGGGTGAGCGCGGGCGGAATGCGCGGGTCGGCGACCCCGAGGAAACGGCAGCGGATACCGCGCGCGTGCAGCAGCGGGGCGTGTTTGCGGACGACCCGGCGGACCAGGTGCATCAGCTGGTCCACCTCGGCGGTGGGCCGCCGCCAGTTCTCGGTGGAGAAGGCGTAGAGGCTGAGCCACTCGACCCCGGCGGCGCGGGCCGCCTCGACGACATCGATGACGGTCGTCTCGGCCGCGCGGTGGCCCGATGTGCGGGGCAGCTCCCGCTGGGCGGCCCAGCGGCCGTTGCCGTCCATCACACAGGCGACATGCCGGGGCACGGCACGCGGGCCGTGCGATGCCGGTATGGCCGGGACTGCCGGGAATGCCGGGACAGATGAAACAGCGCCCGCACCGCTCGACTCGCTCAACCGTCACGCCCTCGCGTTGATCCGACAACCCGGAAAGTGTGGCAACGCCGCTCACCCGGACGACGCACGAAGCCGTTCGCTTCACCCACGTGGGTGAGGGATCGTATGTTCGTGCGCGTAGCCGCCGTGCGCCGTGCGCCGAACACCAGGCATCAGGCGCCGGGCATCGGACGCCGGACCCGGGACGCCGAACACCGGGCATCGGACGCCGGACCCCCGGCGCCGAACACCGGGCATCGAGCGTCCAGCATCGAGAGGAGCCGCTGTGACCGCGAGCGTCGTCCGTCCCGGGGTCGGGGCGCTGACCCCCCGCCCCGCCCCCGACGGCCTGCGCATGTGGACCGTCGACCAGCCCCCCGTGAGCACGCTCTACGGCGTGCCCGTGGAGGCACACATCCTGCTGGCGGGCGCGGACGGTCTCGACGGCGCCGATCTGCCGTTGATCGCCGAGGTGCTCGCCGGGGTCGACGGTGTGCTCCTGGCCGCGCTGCGCTTCGTCCACGACGCACTGCGGGACGACCCCGGCTTCTTCGGGCTGACGCCCGCGCGGGCCGCTCCCCCGCTGGCGGCCGGACCGACCGGCCTCCCGCTGGAGTCACCGCAGTTCACCTTCCACGACGACGGATGGCTGCTGCGGTTCGAGGGGCGGCTGCCGGTGTGCGATCCCTATGGGCTCGCCGTGCTGTTCGAGGGGACCCGGCCGGTCGGGCTGGAGGATCTCAGCGAGGCCGAGATGATCGACCCCGACTGAGCCCGTGTCCCTCGCCGCCCTCGCCCCGGTCCGCCGGTGAGTGCCTGGTGCACGACTGGGCCCGTCCCCCCTCCCCTCTCCCCCTCGCCCCCGTCAGCCGGTGAGTGCCTGGTGCAGGCGTCTGCCCTCCGTGAGGAGTCTGCTGGAGCCGTGCCGGGCCGCCAGCTCGGTGAGCCAGGGGGCGTCCTCGCGGGCGCCGCTGACTTCCGCCGCGCCCGCCAGGGCGGCGAGCAGGTCGCCGGTGCCGCGCGGCGGCGGGGCGTCCGCGGTGAGCAGCGGCGGGAGCAGGGCGGCGCCGATGGCCCAGGCCGTGGCGGGGGCGCCCGCGGACACCGTGGTGGCGAGGGCGTCGGCGACCCGGGTGGCCTTGACGGCACCGAGGGACAGCAGTTCCGCGAGGTCCGCGCCCAGCCGGGCCGGGTCGAGGGTGGCGCGGGCGGCGAGGGTGAGCACGGCGTCGACCACGGCGAGCCGGTCGTCGGCGTGCCGGGCGCTCATGCCGTAGGCGAGGGCGAGGTGCAGGGCGGGTCCGGCCGGTCCGGGCGCCTCGGCGAGGCTGAGCAGCACGCCCGTCTCGACCCGCTCGGAGCCGTCGGCGGCCTCGGCCGCCAGCCGGATCAGATGGACGGCCAGGGTGTCGGGCCGGTCGGGGCACAGGGAGACCCACTTGCGGGCGGAGCCGTAGAGGCAGCCGCACCAGCGATGGGCCGGACGGTACCCGTCGCCGAGGGCGGGCAGGGCCGGGAGCGCCTTGGCGAGGGGGCGGCTGGGGGCGTCGGTCAGCTCGGTGCGGGTCCGGTCGTCCGCGATCCGTACCGCCGTGCGTTCCGGTGCGGGGACCGGCGGGGGCGGGGTGGTCAGCCAGGCGGCGAGGCGGCGGCCGGCGGGGGTGCCCAGCGCGTGGGCGCGGGCGAGGTGGGCGGTGGGGTCGGTGGGGCGACTCAGCCGCAGCAGGGCGGTGTCGAAGTCGGCGGGGGCGGGATCGGCGCCCTCGGCGCGGTAGAGGTCGAGGCGGTCCAGCAGGTCGGCGGGGTCCAGTTCGCCCGAGTCGAGGCTCGGGGTGGACAGCAGCCGGGGCGGGACGGGGCCGGTGACCATCAGCTGGGTCAGTTCGGCGAGCCGGTGGCGCCAGGGCAGGCTGAAGCGGGAGTGGGGGCAGTCCCGGTGGGCGAGGGCACGGCGGGCCTTCTTGACGTCCCCGGCGTCGATCCAGCCGGTGACGGCGGCGAGCAGCGGGAGCAGCCCGAAGCCGCCGTACATCCGCCAGTTGGTGCGGCTCAGCGCGTCGTCATGGCGTTGCGCGATCGGCTCCAGGGCCTTGGTGAGCGCCTCGCGGTCCTGGTGGGCGAGGCGGATCAGGCCGTCCAGCGCCCATTCGTGGGGACCGGTGGTGGCGCGGTTGCGCAGATCGGTGGCGAGGATCGCGGCGAACTCGGCGGCGAACTCCTCGGCGCTGTGCGGCGGGGGCGCGAGCGGGGCGGGCTTGCGGGGTTCGGGCAGGGTGTCGCGGTGCGGCTCGCGGGCGCCGGGTCCGGCCCAGTCGGGGACGAGTCCGGGGGCGTCGAACAGGTCGGCGGCGGTGGCGAGGAGTCCGGGGCGCAGCAGGACGGCCGCGGCGGCGAGGTCCTCGCGGGCGGCGGGTCCGGCGTGGGCGAGGTGCCGTCCGGCCAGCCGCAGGGCGCGCTGCTGGAGGGCGGTGTCGGCGTGTCCGAAGACATCGCCGAGGGTGGGCAGCAGGACGGGGGCGTCGTCCCGCGTGCGGCGCAGGGCGGTCTCCAGCCAGGAGAGCTGGGTGCGCACGAGGTGCTTCTCGGTGCGGAAGAACACCCCACGGGCGGTCTCGGCGAATTGCGGTGTGCTGAGCCGCCCGGCGTCCCACAGGGCGCGCAGCCCGTCCAGGGCGTACCCGGCGGCCACGGACGGGGCGTCGGCGGCGACGCGTATCCAGTCGCCGGTGCGCTCGGTGTGTTCGTCGGCGGTCAGGTCCAGGGCGCGCAGCAGGGCGACGCAGAACCGGACGCCGCCGAGCGGCCAGGTGCCGCGCAGCAGGACGGCGACGGAGGCGTCGGTGAGGGCGCGGCGGTCCAGGACGCCGTCGGCGGCGAGGGCCGCGTAGGTGCCGTGCCAGGTGTCGATCAGGTGCCGGCCGTCGCGGCAGGCCGCCCACACCAACTGCCCGGTGAGTTCGGGGGTGTCGAGGATGAAGGGCAGCATGCGCGGGGTCAGCGGGTCCTCGCGGAGCGCGGCGAGCAGCCCGCCGCAGGGCGCGTCCGGGTCGGGGGCCTGGGCTCCGCGGCGGCGGTTCGCACGGTGCGGGCAGCGCTCGTAGTGCCGGTCGTACGCCTCGTACTGCCATTGGGCGCCGGTCGCCTCGGTGAGGGGCAGCGGGAGGTCGGCGATGTCGGCGAGGGTGCGCAGCAGCAGGAAGTCCCAGCGGCCCATGTCGGGGACGGCGGCCAGCCGTTCCAGCACCGTGCGGAGGAACTCCGGGGGGCGTCCGGCGAGTACCGCGCCCACCAGGTACGGGTCCTGTTCATGGCTGTACGGGCGCTTGAGCCAGGTGGCGCAGGCGACGGCGCCGGTGTGGCAGCCGGCCGCGGCGAGGTAGGCGGCGCGGCGGGTGTCGGTGGGCGCGGTGCCGTCCTCCCGCAGCCGTTTGAGGTCGGGGAGCAGGGCGCGGCGGGCCCGGTCGTCGAGGTCGGCCAGCAGGACCGGGATCTCGTTGCGGGCGCCGGACTCGACGGCCCGGAGCAGTGCGGCGGCCGGGTCCTTCCCCGCCTCGTGGCGGAACCGCTGGATCTTGGCGGGGCTCGCCGGGCGGGTGGAACGGGCGGGCCAGCGGATCATCGGTGCTCCAGGGGTGCGCTGTCACGGCGGTGGGCGATACGGACGGCCAGGGCGTGCTTGCAGGGTCCGCGCCCGCCCCGGTGGTCGGACCACCAGGGGCAGGTGCAGCTCAGCCCGGGTCCGTCCGGGGCGGGCCGGACGAGATGGGTACGGTCGCCGGAGCGGACGTCGGCGACCGGGCCGCCGGGGTGGCCGGGGGGCTCGCGGAAGGTGACGGCGCCGTCGGCGACCAGGGCGCGGGCGGCGACGAGGCGGGGGTTGTGGCGCTCGGCGCGGTCGGCGTCGTAGGGCAGTTCGCGGTGGAAGTAGGCGGCTTCGGCGCAGTCGTAGCCGACCCGGCCCGCCGTGCCCAGCCGGGTGAGGGCGGCCCGGACCCGGTCCCGGGTGAGGCCCGCGCGGGCGGCGAGGTCGGCCGGGTCGATCCGGGGCTCCCAGGCGAGGAGGACGCCGACGAGTTCGGCGTCGGCGGCCGTGTCGTCGCCCGCGAGCGCCTCCAGGACGCCCCCTTCGCCGCTGAAGCCGCGGCTCACGGCGGGCGACAGGACCAGGGTGAGCCGCATACCGGGCAGGTCGACCTCCCAACCGGAGGCCAGCGGGGGGCTGTCGGCGGCGGCGGGCGGGCCGTAGAGGCGCAGTCCCGTGGCGTGGCGCAGGACGCGGTGCAGGGTGGCGAGGCGCCAGGGGCCGGGCAGGCAGACCGCGCCGGGCGCGGGGCGGCTGGTGGGGCGCAGGGCGCGCCCGGCGAGCAGCAGCCACTGGACGGCGGCGCCGGGGCGTCCGGTGCGGGGCAGCCCGCGCAGGAAGCGGAGGGTCTCGGCGGCGCCGAGTTCGGCACGCGGCTCGAACGCGGCGGAGATCACCTGGGTCTCGGCGAAGCCGCGCAGCCAGCGGTCGGGCAGCGGCACCTTCTTCTCCACCACCCGGCCGCCCAGGGTGGTCACCGCCAACTCCTCCGGGCCGACCCGCAGATGGAGCGGGTCGTCGGCGCCGATCCTGGTCAGGGCGTCCCGCAGCGGGTTGTTGACGTCGACATTGGTCGTGCCGTGCAACACCTCGCCGCCGTCGAGACCGTCGCCCAGGACGTCGAGCCGGGCGTAGACCCCGCAGCAGCCGGAGAACGACTCGAACCGCAGCCGGTCGCCCTGCGCGGTGACCACCGGGTCGAGCAGCCGGGCCAGTTCCGGCCGGTAGTAGCGCGCGCCCGCCACGTCGGCCACCGCCAGCAGTCCCGCCGCGGCGGTCCACGGGCGGGTCAGGAAACCGGAGAAGAACCGCGGCCGGGCCACGGGTCCGGCGGGGGTCAGCCCGCCGGAGGTCTCCAGTCCGAGTGCCGTCCCCCGTGCGGTCGTCCGCACGGCGGAGGGCTGGGCGTAGGTGTACGCCTGAAGATTCGACGCCATGCCCAGAACGCTACGGGCTGCCACTGACAACGCCGTTCGACCTGCGGATCTACGCCGGTGGCGACGGGATCGCGGTGGTCGTCACGCCGGGAGCCGGGCACCTCGCCGACACGGGCGGCCGGCGTCGGCGGAGGCGTACGCGTCCTTCTGCGGCCCGCGGAGGCGTACGAGTCCCCCCTTTCCCCACGGCACGCTCGCCCCGCCCCTCACGCCGACTCCCGTGGGATCAGCCGCTGGGCCAGGATCACCTCGCGGGCGGCGCCGTCCTCCCCGTCCTCCAGGCGTTCCAGCAGGAGGCGGGCCGCCGCGCGGCCCATGTCGCGGCCGGGGTTGAAGACCGTGGTGAGGGCCGGGGAGACCAGGGACGCGGCCTCGATGTCGTCGTAGCCGGTGATCGCGAGGTCGCCGGGTACGGTCAGACCGCGCTCGCGGGCCACGTCCAGCGCGCCGATGGCGATCAGGTCGTTGGCGCACACCAGGGCCTGCGGGGGCGAGTCGGCGGCGAGCAGCGAACGCGCTCCGGTCCGGCCTCCCTCGCGGGTGAAGCCGGTCCAGGCCACCAGGTCCTCGGGGACGTCGAGCCCGGCCTCGGTGAGCGCCCGCCGGTAGCCCTCGTGGCGTTCGCCGCCCGGCTCCACGCCGGGTTCGCCGCCGATGAAGCCGACCCGGCGGCAGCCGCGGGTGCGGATGAGGTGCTGGACGAGGGTGCGGGTGCCCTCGGTCTCGTCGGCGCGGACCACGTCGCCGGGGCCCTCGGACAGCCGGCGGCCGAAGCGGACCAGCTTGGTGCCGGTGGCGGCGATCCGGTTCAGGTCGCGGCGGGTGGCGCCGTACCGGCCGAGGACGATGCCGTCGACCCGGCGGTCGGTCAACTGGCGCAGCACATCGGGCAGATGGCGTCCGTTCATGGGGGCCTCGCACACCACGGTCAGGTAGTCGCGGGCCAGCGCCACCTCCTGCATCCCGGCGGCCACCTCCGTGTTGAACGGGTTGGTGATGTCGGGCACGACCAGCGCGAGGGTGGCCGTGCGCCGGGTGCGCAGACCGCGGGCCGTGGGGTTCGCCTGGTAGCCGAGGCGCCGTATGACGTCCTCGACGCGGGCCCGGGTCGTCGGTGAGACCGGGCGCCGGCCACTGATCACATGGGAGACCGTGGTCACGCTGACGCCCGCTTCGCTCGCCACGTCGACGATCTTGACGCGCCCCGAGTCCCGCACATCCACCTCCCCGGCCGCCGGACGGCCCGCTGCGGCCCGGTCCGGCTGAACTCTACCCAGAATACAAATCGTTTTGTATTCTTCCTCGCCATCGGGTCCGATGCCCTGGCCCGCCCTCCCAGTCTGACGCGCCCGTCCTCCCGTGCGACACATCGCAAAACGATTTGCTAAGTGATCTGGATGTGCTCATGCCCCTCTCCTCGAAGTACCGGCCGTGAACGGCCGCCTCAGCCATCCCGGCCATCCCAGCCGCCCCACCCGACCGACCCGCAGAAGCGTGGCGCGCTCGCCGGTGCCGCGGGGGTGGCCCTCGCCGGGTGCGGCGCGGACGGCGGCGGCTCCGGCGGCCGTAGCGCCGTACGGTTCCTCGGGCCCGAGACACCGGCCACCTTCCAGCCGGTGATCAGCGCCTTCGAGCGGGCCCATCCCGGGCTGCGGGTCGCTGCATCTCGCGGTCGGGTGCACTGACACCGTGGTGACGTGGGAGGTCGCCCCGTAGCCGACCGCCGTATCGCCCCTCTCGCCTCCGGGTGGGAGGGGCGCAGTCCTTGTTCGTGCGACGCTATCCGAGCGGCACCCTGGCGAAGGGTTCCCATTCGTACATGAAGTTGTCGCGATTGATCAGAATCAGTTCGGCTGCGGTGATACGGGCGCGGGCAGGCGCCACTTCGGCCGCATCCAGGGCACCGCTGATGAGTGCCGCAGGGTCGTCGCTCGCGCTGTACGCAACAGAGATGTGAGGGGTGAAGCCCTCGGCGCGTTCTGGTACCGCGTCCAAGACGTCACCGATAGCCGCACGAATCGAATCCCTGACGGCCCTCACAGGCTCGTCGGGGCGGACGGGCAGCAACACCGCCTCGGGGTCGAGGATCGCGGGCCCGATCTCCAGGTCGAAGGCGGGTACGTCCGCCATGCGGGAACGGGCCGCCTCAGTGATCGCGTGTACGTCGACTTCCTTCACCTCACCGACGAAGCCGATTCCCTGCATGGTCAGATGCAGCCACTGATCAGGGATGAGAGTCAGTGCCTTCCCCGCAGGGGCGAGAGCGGATCGATAGTCGGCAGCCAGACGATGCACGTCGGGCTGGCCCTCGAAGGTGAGATGCCAGGTGTAGAAGCGACGGCCGACGCTCCAGCCAGGGCGCCACCACCAGTGGTTCCGCATCGTCTCGGGATGAGTCGTCATGCCCGAGATCCAATCAGGGCCGACCATCTCCTGACGAGAGGGCAAGATGCCGTGGAGCGGAGTCCAGGCAGAAATCCTCGACGGCGGCACGAAGCGTCGCCGCGTGCCCGGATTCGGAGGGTCGCAACGATGTGATGGGGAGCTCGCCAAGTCGTTGGATCACCGGCGCGAGCCGCTGGTCGGGGGGCAGCGCGAGCACTGGGGCCAGTGCTTCAATCGCACCCTCGATTTCGCCAGCGTCAAGGTGCGCGGCAGCCTCACTGATGTGGATCTGCGCCTCTGTTCCGTAGGCTCGGACCGGCTGTGACGAGAGTAGAGCCGTAGCGCGTACTGCGGAGGACAGCGCGTCGGCTGAGCGGCCGAGGCGCAGGTAGACGGCTGCCGCATAGTTCTCCTGACGGGCTGGCGCGCAGGCAAAGATGCCACCGATCTGGTCCTCACCGCTCATGGCGTCGCGGGCGTCGTGGGTGCGGGCGAGGGCGGACAGGGCCTCGTCGTTGGCGCCGAGCTGGGACCATGCGTCGGCTTCCTGGCAGGCCAGGAGGACCGTGACGGTTCCTGAGGGCCGGTAGGTGGCACCGTGCCGGGCGTAGTTGATGGCGTCCCGCATGCGCCCGTCCCAGAACGCGACCTTGGACCGGGTGGACAGGACCCAGGCGCGCAGGTCGTTGTGTCCGGAGAGTTCGGCGCAGAGCCACGCCGTGCGGCCCTGGGTGTCAGCGTCGCGGAGGTGCCCGAGGTCGGAGGACATCCATGCAAGCAGTCCGCACAGGTATCCAGCTGCCTGATACAGGTCAGCTGACTGACGTGGGTACTGCTGACCTTCGAGTAGTGCGAACACCCGGTCGCGGAGAGTCCGGGTGCGCAGGAACAGCGGGACAGGGTCCGAGGTGAGGTAGTCGGAGGCGAGCGCGCGGGTGTCCGCCAGGATCTGCTCCAGCGCTATGTCGCCGACGTTGGAGGCTTCCGCCCACCGGGCCCACATGGCTGATTCGTCCGCGGCCAGCCGTACGAGCTCACGGCCGGTCGGTGCCGGGGGCGCCGGTGCTGAGCCAGATGGAGTTGGACTGAGTTCACGCTCCGGGGACTTCAGCGCAAGCAAGTCTGACGGCGAGAGCTCGCGTCGGTCCTCCAGGTCCAGGAGGTCATCCACCTGGCACCCGAAGGCGGCCGACATCGCGACCAGGACCGGCCCGGTGGGGCGCCGGGAGGATGGGCCGGGCCATTTCTCCCACTTGCCCGCCAGGGACGCGTCTGCGGCGACGAACTGTCGTCCGGGCCCTTCACTGCTGGCTTGCGTGAAGTGATCCGCAGCCTCTTGCAGCGTCCATCCATGGGCGTGCCGCCACGCCTCGCGGGGGCGCATCCGGAATCGGGTCCGCATTTCGACGGCGATGTCGGCGGCCGTGCATCCAGCGGCTGCCATCTCGCGGCGAAGAGCGTCCCGGTCTGCCTTGGAGCCGGGCTTGGGGAGGGCGTTCATAGGGCGGACTCCCTGTGCGGTGTCGTGGACTCACCGTAGCCGCGGTGTCGCTGAACCGGGCGACGCGTGCCGAAGCAGCAGCCTTCAGGACGCCCATGGTCCTGCCCAAAAGCGACTGCCGTGCCTGATCGGAGTGCTGAGCCGTGTCCATGAAAGTTGGTCACGGCCGCCCGTGACGGTGGCGTCCGACGCTGAAACCCTCTAGGTGACTCGGAGGGCGCACAGGCCAGGACCACAAACCCGGCGACCGTGCAACCGGCCCCGGGTGTGGACGACGCTGTGAAGGAGCGCCGACGTGAAACACGGTACCGCCCGGCCGCCCGAGGGGGCGACGGCATGAGCAGCATCGTCCACGCCATCCCGCCCGACGTGCTCGACCTCCTCGCGCTCCCGCTGCTGGAGTCCCTGACGCCCGACCAGGCGCGCGGCGCGGTCTGCGTCTGGGGCCCCACCGAGGAACCCCTCACCGCCGAAACCGCCATCGACCTCGGCGAGCAGCACGACGACGGCCGCCACTGGTTCCCCCGCGCCTGCCGACAGCACACCGGGAAGCACGCCTACCGGGCACTCCAGGACCACGCACCTCAGTGCCAGCCCTGCGTCCACGACGCGGGCGGCTGCACGACCGGCGCGGCACTCCGCTACCTCATGCGCGGATGGCGGCCGTGAGCCCCCGCAGATTCCAGGAGCCGCCGGTCACACTCGGCCTGCCCCTGCCCCCGGTCGACCCGCCCCCCGACTGCCAGGAGTGCGTGCAGCGGGCCGCCGACCGGGACCGCGCGACAGCGGCCGGGGATCTGGCCCGCGCGATCGACATGACCGTCCTCATCAAACGCCACCACCCGCGGGGGCCGGCATGAGCCCTGCCGTCTGGGAGTGGCGAGACGGCAGCGGGGGCGGCGCCGGCTACCTGCAGCGCGTCGGCGCGGACATCGAGTACACCGCCACCCAGCGGGCATACCTCGCCTACGGCGATCACCTGCGGGACTGCCCGGTCTGCGCGGTGGACGGCGAGGTGTGCGCGACGGCCGAGCAACTGTGGGAGGCGTACCGGGCGGCGAAGGACCCGACGGCCGCCCCATGAACGCCGTCCGCCCCTCAGGTCGGCGAGGGGCGGACGGTACCGACAAGCCTGAGCTGTGTTGGGGAGAGGCCGCAGCCGACGCGGGTGTCGCGGATGCATGCCCCGGTGGCCCAACGGCGGGGTTGTACCCAGTCGGGCACACGGTCACCGACTTCCTGGTCTTCGCCCCCGGCCAGGTGCCTCACCGGAGGCGGACCGGAGGGCTCCACGAACCTGCTGATGTACGTGGACCGGTTTCACCGGGGAGGGCTGAAGCGTCCCGCACGGCCCCATCACGGTGCTGTCCCTGCTGCGCCCCGGCCTGTACGAGACGCGGCGCGGCCGGGTGAAGGTCACCGACGCCGGGGTCACCCACTTCCACCCGGACGCCGATCTCAGGGTGGCGGCTCCGCCCCCGAGGGCAGCCGCTGCTCGGTCCAGATGATCTTCCCGTCCGGGGTGTAGCGGGTGCCCCAGCGCTCGGAGAGCTGGGCGACCAGGAACAGTCCGCGTCCGCCCTCGTCCGCCTCCTCCGCCCGGCGCAGCCGGGGGGACGTCCCGCTGCCGTCCCGGACCTCGCAGATCAGGGCGTTGTCGTCGCGCAGCAGCCGGAGCGAGATGGGCTCGCCGCCATAGCGGATGGCGTTGGTCACCAGCTCGCTGACGACCAGCTCGACGCTGAAGCCGTACTCTTCGAGGCCCCACTCCTCCAGTTGCTTGAGGACCCGTTCCCGGACCGCCGAGACCGCCGCCGGGTCGTCGGGGACCTCCCAGCCGGTGCAGTGGTCGGCGGCGACACCCAGGGTGCGGACGACGAGCAGGGCCACGTCGTCGCGGGAGCGGCTGTCCGGCATCGCCGCCATGACCCTCCGGCAGGTCTCCTCCGGGGAGGCGTCCGGGACGCTCTCCAGCGCCTGGCGGAGCAGGTCCATCCCGGTGCCGAGATCACGGTCGGGCCCCGCGACGAGGCCGTCGGTGTACAGCACCAGCCTGCTGCCGTCGGGCACGGGGATCTCGACCGGCTCGAAGGGCGCCCCGCCGACGCCGAGCGGGGGCGCGGCCGGGACATCGGGGAAGCGCACGGTGCCGTCGGGCAGGACCAGGGCGAGCGGCGGGTGACCGGCGGAGGCGAGGCTGATCCGGCGGGCGACGGGGTCGTACACGGCGTAGAGGCAGGTGGCGATGTACTCCCCGTACGTCTCGTACGTCTCGTACGTCTCGTACGTCTCGCGCCCCGGGCCCGCCTCCGCGCCCTCGGGTCCCTCGGGTCCCTCAGCGGCCTCCGGCCCCTCCCGTACCACGTATCCCTCGGAGCCGAGGCGGCCGACGAGGTCGGCGAGGTGGGTGAGCACGTCCTCGGGCGGCAGGTCGAGGGCGGCGTAGTTGTGGACGGTGGTGCGCAGCCGTCCCATGGTGGCGGCGGCGTAGACGCCGTGCCCCATGACGTCCCCCGCGACCAGCGCCACCCGGGCGCCGGAGAGCGGGATGACGTCGTACCAGTCGCCGCCCGCCCCGGACTGGGCGGGGAGATAGCGGTAGGCGGCCTCGACGGCGCTCTGCTCGGGCAGGCCGGACGGCAGCAGACTGTGCTGGAGGGCCAGGGCGGTGAGGTGTTCCCGGGCGTAGCGGCGGGCGTTGTCGACGCAGACCGCGGAGCGTGCCCCGATCTCCTCGGCCAGCAGCAGGTCGTCGGCGTCGAAGGGCGCCCGGCCCGCCTCGCGGACGAAGGTCGCGGCACCGAGGGTGATGCCCCGGGCGCGCAGCGGTACGACGAGCGCCGAGCCGCCGCGGTAGGCGGCCGGGACGCCGAGCCCGGCGAAGCGGTGGCCGATGCCGTCCGTGTCGGTGATCGTGCCGTGGGCCGGGCGGCCGGAGAGCAGGGCACCGCCGGGCAGGGACCCGGGCGGGTAGGTGTGCGGTCCGCCGGTTCCGGGCGCGGGGTCCTCGACCGGTGCCGGTCCGCCCGTTCCGGACGCGAGGTCCTCCACCGGTCCCGGTCCGGCCGTTCCGGGCGTGAGGTTCTCGGCCGGTGCCGGTCCGGTGGCGACGCAGGCGACCCGTTGGAGGGTGACCGGTTCGGCGGTGGGCATGGCGGGCGGTTCGTCGCCGGACAGGATGGTGCCGAAGAGGTCGACGGCGGCGGCGTCGGCGAACCGGGGCACGGCCACATCGACCAGTTCCCGGGCCGTACGGGTCACGTCGAGGGTCGAGCCGATCTGCTCCCCGGCGGCGGTGAGCAGGCTGAGCCGGTCGCGGGCGATCATCAGCCGCTGGATACGGCTCTCGTGGTCGAGGCGGATACGGCAGACCAGGAGGCTGGCGCCGGTGCCGAGCGCGACGAGCAGGATCGTGACGACGCGCTGGAGCGCCGGGACGTCCGGGATGACACCGCCGTAGACGATCACGACGGCCGCCATGGTGAGCGCGCAGATGATCAGCGCCCGCCGGTACGACAGCAGGGCGCTGGCCACCAGGGGGGCCAGGAGGGAGAACCCTCCGAGCCGGATCACCCCGCCCTGCGAGGTGGGGATCTGAGCGGCCGAGACCACGGCGATGTAGACGATGAGGACGACGAAGACCCCGGTCCTCCCGCCCGGCTGTGACCGGGCCACCTCCGCTCACCTCCCCGGACCGGGCCGCGCACCCGTCCGGGTCCGGACCGGGGTGCGAGGCCGGGGCCTCTTGGAGTTCACTGTGGATCAACCGTAACGCGCATATCGGAAGGAATGACCTCATTCAGGGACGCCGACACGCGGTCCGGGCCTCCTCCCCCGCCCCGCCGCCGGGGAAGTCCGTAAAGAATTCGCCAACCCGGACGGCCGGGTGTCGATCCGGCGGCCGTCCCGTTCGACGTACGTGACGCACGGCCCCCACCGGGCGGCGGTGCACCGTACGGATGAGAGAGCGAGCAGGCACATGGATCAGTTGCTGCGTTTGATGAACTTCTCCGTCTCCGAGGACGGGACCGCCGCCGGGGAGGACCAGACCCTGGAGCGGCCGTTCGGCTTCGAGAACCCCGAGCGGCTGTTCTCCTGGGCCGGGGCCACGGCGAGCTGGCCCCGGCGTACGGAGCCCGGCGGCACCCGGGGGCTGGACGACTACTTCACCCGGGACTTCGACCACAACATCGGCGCCGAGATCATGGGCCGCAACAAGTTCGGACCCCAGCGCGGGCCCTGGCAGGACCATGAGTGGCAGGGCTGGTGGGGTGACGAGCCCCCCTTCCACACCCCGGTGTTCGTGATGACCCACCACCACCGGCCGTCGTTCTCGCTGTCCGACACGACGTTCCACTTCGTGTCCGGGGACCCGGCGACGGTCCTGGCGCAGGCCCGGGAAGCGGCCCAGGGCAAGGATGTCCGGCTGGGCGGCGGGGTCACCACCGTCCGGCAGTTCCTCGACGCGGACCTGGTCGACACCCTGCATGTGGCGGTCTCACCGGTACGGCTCGGACCGGGGCTGCGGCTGTGGGACTCCCCCGACGAGCTGCTCGACCGCTTCCACCTGGAGGTCGTCCCGAGCCCGAGCGGGGTACGGCACCACCTGTTCTGGAGGAGGTGAGCGGAGGCGGGGCGAGGGGGCTGGGTGTCCTCGATCGCGGGCGTCTTCTCCCTGCCGGGCCTCGGGATCCACCACGCCTCCACGTACGGCCTGGAGGGATTCACGGGGCTCATGACGCGGCGCCGGGCCGCCCGGCGGTGGGCGGCCCGGCGCGTACGTGGGGGTCGGTGCTGCGTGGGGGTCGGTGCTGCGTGGGGGTCAGGTGTCGCGTCCCCGAGGGTCAGTCGGCGAAGTTCGCGCCGAGGTACGGGGTTCCGGCGGCCGAGACGCCCGCGGCGGCGACGGTGATCAGCCGGGCGCCGGTCGTCGTGATCCGGGAGCCGTTGGACGGGAGGTAGGTCACCGCTCCGTCGCCGCCGTCCTCGCCGGAGCCCACCACCAGGTCGGCCCGGCGGTCGCCGGTGACGTCGTCGAGCTTGACGTCCATGCCGAACCGGTCGTGGTCCTCGTTGACGCCGGGGACGCCCGGCGCGTCCTGGGTGAACCACTGGCCGCCGCTGGTCCGCAGCCCGCTCGCGCTGCCGTACAGGACGGTGACCATGCCGGTGTCGACATCGTCCTTGACGTTCTCCAGGACGGTGCCGATGGCCAGGTCCAGATAGCCGTCGCCGTTGATGTCACCGAGGTCCAGCTCATGCCCGAACCGGTCCTGGCTCTCGGCGGCGTCGGGGATGCCCGCCGTGTCCTGGGTGATCCCGGTGCTGCGGCCGGGGCCGGTCGCCGTGCCGTACGTCACCCAGACCCGGCCGCCCTTGGCGCTGCCCTCGGGATGGACATAGCCGTCGGCGGAGTCCCAGATGGCGCCGCTGACGATGTCGCCGTAGCCGTCCTTGTCGATGTCGCCGATGGCGGTGACGACACCGGCCTTGATCAGGCGTCCGGTGTTGTTCACCAGGCCGTCCGGGCCGCCCTGGAAGTAGTAGTTGCGGTTCCAGCCCTGGCTGCTCGCCGTCTCGAAGCCGTCGACCACCAGGTCGGTGACCAGGTCGCCGTCGATATCGCCCGCGGTGAGGTTGACCGGTCCGAGGCCCGTGCCCGACAGGATGGGGGGCGTGAGGGTGGTGCGTCCCTTGCCGGGCTTACCGGTGGAGCTGAAGCCGCCCTTGAAGATGTGCACGGTGGCGGAGGTGCTGCCGACGACGAGGTCGGCGCGGCCGTCGCCGTCGAAGTCGCCCGCGGCGAGCGTCTCGCCCCAGCGGTCGTGGGAACCGGGCGCCGGGTCGGCGATGGTGACGCTCCGTCCGGTGAGCCCGGCGGCCGAGCCCCACAGCAGGATGACGGTCCCGCCGTCCTTGTCGGCGCCCATGTCCTCGCCGGGGGCGTTCACCACGAGGTCGTGGTAGCCGTCGCCGTTGAAATCGGCGTAAGCGCTCCGCGTGCCGAACCCGTCGCCCGCCTCGGCCGAGCCGGGGACACCGGTGGTGTTCTGGCTGATCACCGAGCGCTTGGCGCCGGTGACACCGGTGGAGGTGCCGTACAGGACGACGAGTTGCCCCGCCTCCTTCTTGCCCGCCACATACGCGGCCTGGGCCGAGGCGGCCAGGTCGGCCCTGCCGTCCTTGTTGAAGTCGGCCCCGGGTACGTGCGTGGCGTCCGCGGCGACCGCCGGGCCCGCCGCGAAGGTGAGCAGACCGCCGGTCAGCGCCGCGGCGGTGGCCGTGGCGAGGACGAGTCTGGCGTTCTGTCTCGGTCTCGGTCTTGGATGCATGCTTCTCCTGCTGCACGGGGGGACGCCTGGCGGGGCGTCCACGAAAGGTGGGTCACGAACCATGAGCGCGGACCGCGGCACGCGTCCACCGGGACGACTCCCGAATGCCCGGCGCGGTCGGCGATCAAGAGACCAGCATGGGGGGTCAAGGGTTGTACGCGACAACGGATTTACTGGGGGGACGGGTATGCGGGTGACGGAGCCGGGATCGGTGACCCTGAGCGGCATCCGGCCGGCGGACTGGCGAGCCGTCCACTCCTGGGCTTCGCTGGCCGAGGTCGGTGGCGGCACATGAACCACCCGGGCTCACCGGGCTAGTTGGACAGCCAGTACCGCCGAGGTGATCCGTGAGGTGGGCCATGAGGTGGGGTCCATGAGGTGGGTCCATGAGCTGGTGTCCCTTTGCCGCAACCCCCGCACCACCCCCCGTCGTCCTGACCCTCTGGAGCGCACCGACGACCATGGTGGGTGCGCTCCCGTCCCGGCGTGCGCGCCGGCTCTGCCAGAAGGGACCGACGGGTGCGGAAAGCGGCGAGGAACGAACGGGAACGGCTGCCCCACTGGCTGCGGGGCCTGATCCTGCTCATGGTCGCCTGCGGAGCCCTGCTCTGCGGCCTGCGCGCGGCCGACGGGTACGGCGCGGCCATGGCGCACCATGACGCGCCGGTCTGCGCGGCCGGGGACGACGGTGGGACATGTGTGCGGCGCGAACAGGGCACGGTGGTCGACCGCCGGACGGGCCAGGACTGCTCGGGCGAGGACGGCACCTGCACGACGTACTACGAGGTCTCCGTCCGGTGGCCCGACCGCACCGCCTGGCTGGAGGTGGGGTCGGGGATGTACGCCGAGGTCAGGACGGACGACCGGGCGGAGGTCGGTCTGTGGCGGGACGAGGTCGTGGAGCTGGAGGTGCGTGATCGCACCCGTTCCTACGCGACCTCCGCGCAGGACGGGGTCCTGTGGTGGCTGGCGCTGGGCTCGCTGCTGCTGGCGGTGGGCGCGTGGGCGGTGCTCAGCGGACGGCCCGCGACACTCCTGCACCTGTCCGTCCTCGGCTGGCCACTGGCGGCGGTCGGTCTCGGATGGCTCGGCTCCATGGCCCTGTTCGGCGGACATCCGGCGCTCTGGGCCTTCGCGATCGTGTGGACGGGGTTCGCGATCCTGTGGTCGGTGGGCGCGCGCCGAGTCCGCTGAGGAGCAGACGGCCGGGCTCAGCCGGTGCCCGAAAGCCCCTGGCTGAGCGGTCGTGTCCGGCCGTACCGTGGCGCCATGAACGATCACTCCCCGGTTCCCGCCGCGGCTCCTCTCACGCCGATCGGGGTGTTCGAGCCCCCTTACCACATCGTCGTCTTCTCCACCGTGCGCACCGAGCGGCAGGACGGGTACGCCGAGACCAACGCCCGGATGGAGGAGCTGGTGAAGGAGATCCCCGGCTTCCTGGGCCTGGACCACGCCCAGACCCCGGGCGGACTGGGCATCACCGTGGGGTACTTCCGTGACGCCGACGCCATCGCGCGGTGGCGGTCCGACGACGAGCACCGCGCGGCGCAGCGGCGGGGGATGTCCGAGTGGTACGAGAGGTACACCGTGCAGGTGGCGAAGGTGGAACGGAGCCAGGAGTTCCAGCGGCGGTAGGCCGCACGGCGGCATGGGAGTCCAGGCCACCGGCGGCCCCGGATCAGGCGACGGCGGTCGCCTCCAGCTCCACCAGTTGCCCGGGAACCGCCAGCCGTGTCACCCCGAGCATCGTGGTCGTGGGCGCCACTCCGGCCGCGCCCAGCCGGGCCGCGAGCACGCCGTAGTGCTGGAGGAGCAGATCGACGTCGGTGGTGTAGACGTTGAGGCGGACGACGTCGGGGAGGGACATCCCGGCCGCGGCGAGAACGCCCTCCACGTTGTCCAGGCTCAGGGCCACTTGGGCGGCCATGTCACCGGTGTGCAGGGGCTCGCCGTCCTCGCTCATCGCGGTCTGCCCGGAGCAGTACAGGGTGCGGGTCTGTCCCGAGACGACCTCGCCCTGGTTGAACCCCCTCTCCACCGACCACCGCACCGGGTTCACCACGGTTCGCTGCACTGCCACTTCGGTTCCCTTCCGTAGCGGCGGAGGCGCTTCCCTCGTCTCGGTGGCGCCCCGCCTCCGACCTTGTACGGAAAGCCTCTCAGCGATACATGACACCCTGTGTCATGTATGAGGGACGGATGATCGAGGAAGGCGTTTCCCGTGCGTGCCGACCGACTGGTCTCGCTGGTGCTGCTCCTTCGGCAGCGCGGCCGGCTCTCCGCCGCCACGCTCGCCGACGAGTTGGAGGTGTCCACCCGTACGGTGCTGCGGGACATCGAGGCGCTCTCCGCGGCCGGGGTCCCGGTCTACGCCGTACGCGGCCGGCACGGCGGGTTCGCGCTCCTGCCGGGCTTCCGGACGGAACTGACCGGGCTGAGTCATGACGAGGCCCTCGCCCTGCTGATCGCCGGAGCACGGCGCGGCGCGCAGGTGTTCGGGCTCGGCTCGGCCCTCGCCTCCGCCATGCTCAAGGTGGTCGACGCCCTGCCCGACGGTCACCGGGACATCGCGGCCGGTGCGGCACAGCGCCTGCTCATCGACCCGGAGACCGATCTCCTCGCGCGCCGCGTCCCGGCCGGGGAACTGCCCGACGCGGTGGCGGCGGAGGTCAGACGGGCGGTGTTCGCCGGGCACAAGCTCCGCATCCACTACGCCTCGGCCGCCGACCGGGCCCCGAAGTGGCGCACGGTGGACCCGATCGGCCTGGTCACCGTACGCGGCCAGGGCTATCTGCTGGCGACGCGCTCGGGCGAGGACCGCACCTACCGGCTGGACCGGGTCCGGGCCGCCGAGGAACTCGGCGAACCCGCCGAGCGCCCGGACCGGGTCGACCTCGGCCGCGCCTGGCAGGACCGCGGCACCCGCTTCCGTACCAGTGGCGACCAGGTCGCCGTGCTGGTCCGGGTACGTCCGGCACGGCGTGCGGAACTGGTCGGCACCGCGCTGGCCGTCCGGTCCGAAGAACTCGAGGAACCCGAGGAACCCGAGGGCGCCGACGGGAACGGCGGCTGGCTGCGGCTTGAGGTGACCTTCCAGGACGCCCGGCACGCGGAATGGGCCCTGTGGCAGCTCACGTCGGACGCGGAGGCCCTCACCCCGGGGTGGCTGCGCACCTCGTTGCACGACCGCGCCGCGGCCTTGGTCGACCGCTATCGAGACGGGCGGTGACCTGCGGGGACGCGGGTGCCTAGGTGTGTCCGGGGGAATCCGGCGATCAGGTCCGCCGTGGTGGTCGTGGTCCGCCCGTCGGCTGCCCGGAGTGCTCTCCGGCGGAGGGGCAGGCGGTGCCGTCAGGCGGGGCCCGGCGTGGTGAGGAACGTGTCGAGGAGGTGGTTGACCGCTTCGGGGCGGGTCGCGAAGGCGAAGTGGTCGGCGCCGGGGAGCTCCGCGAGCCGGGCGTCTGGGATGGTGTCGCGCATCCAGCGGGCCACGCCCGTGGGCACCTCCTGGCCCAGCGCGCTGGCCAGCAGCAGCGTCGGCACGGTGATCCGGGGCAGCAGCGCGCGGTCGTCGTCCCGGGCGATGCTCTCGAAGAAGCCGAGCAGGGTGTCGACGCCCGCCTGACGGCTCATCTCCCGGAACCAGGCGCCCAGATCCTCGGCACGCCGCTGCGGGACGTCGGCGAAGACGACCTTGGGGTCCAGCAGGGCGTCGGTGAGCGCCTCGATGCCGCCGTGCGCGGCGAGCGCGGTGAACCGCTCGATGGTCGGCTCCTGGAAGCCGTACGGCCAGTCCGGGCCGGTCAGGAAGCGCGGGGAGCCGTTGATGACGGCGAGGCGGCCGAGCAGGGCGGGGTGCTGGGCGGCGAAGCGCAGGGCGACATGCCCGGCGGAGGCGAAGCCGACCACCATCGGCCGGTCCAGGCCGAGATGGCGGATCAGGGCGGCGAGGTCGGAGACGTACAGCGCGGTGACGCTGGAAGCGCTGGCGGGCAGTTTGTCTGAGGCGCCGTAGCCGCGCAGGTCGAGGAAGACATTGCGGGCGCGGGGGTCGAAGAAGTCCTGCTGGGCGGCCCAGGAACGGGAGTCGAGCGGCAGTCCGTGGACCCAGACGATGGTGTGGTCGCCGCCGCCTGTCTCGTAGTAGGCGATGCGGCCGTCGTCTAGGTCGAGGAAGCGGGCCTGGTTCAGGGTGAGTGTGGACATGGGTGGGCGCTCCGTGGGCGGCTTACAGGTCGGTGGGGTAGGTGACGCCGTCGAGGCCCGGCACCACGACCTTGGCGGGATGGTTGTCGGCGGCCACCAGTTGGCTGACCGCGTAGTCGGTGACACAGCCGGACAGCAGTTGGCGGGGGTCCTCCAGCACCATCCGCAGCCGGGTGACCAGGGCCCGCCAGTCGTCGGGGCCGTGGATGACGGGCATCTCGCCGATCTCGGTGACGGCGGGGTCGCTGACGTCCGGGGCGTGGGTGCCGTCGGGCGTGTAGCGGGGGTAGCCGGTGAACATCAGCTCACCGAGTACGACGGTGGCGCGGGTGTGGCTCCAGATCCGGCGCAGCGGCTCCTCCAGCGCGGCCACCGCCGACAGGTCGCCGTCGACGGGGGTGTCGAAGGTGGGCGCGTGGGGGGCCATGTACAGCCGGTCCAGGGCGAGTTCGTAGCGGGAGGCGCCGAGGAGCAGGGCGGCGACGCTGGAGGTGTTCCAGGTGACTCCGGCGGTGGGGCGGCCCTGCTGGCCCGCGACCACCACCATGGCCCGGGACCAGTCGACGCGCTGCTCGGCGAACCAGCGCAGGACGCGGTGGGCGACATCCATCCCGGCCAGGAAGAACGTGGCGATCATCAGCGCGTTGAGCGGCACCGGCGGAGGTGCGCCGCCACCGCCGTCCAGGTAGTCCTCGCGCAGCGTACGGGCGCTGAGGTAGTCGCGGTCGGCGAGCGCGGCCCGCAGATAGCGGGCGGTCATGGCACAGCCGTAGTCGACCATGTCGGCGATGGCCTGCTCCCGGCCCTCGTACGCCTCGACGGCGATGACGTCCCGCCACAGCTCCGCGCTGTTGGCCGCCCGGCTGCGCTCGACCTGGCCCAGCAGCCGTGCGGCCGAGGCGCGCCAGGTGTCGTCGCCGTATGTCTCGGCCAGTTCGACCAGGGTGGCGAGGGCGGGTCCGAGGTGGGAGATCCCGGCGAGTTCCTTGAAGCCGCGGGTGGAGAGGCGGAATCCCTCGACGGTGGGCGGTCGGCCGCCGCCGGGGTACAGGGCGAAGTCCCGGGCGGTGGCCACGATCAGCGGATCGTCCGCCCGCCGCCGGGAGGTGACGGCGGTGAGCCGCGCGCCGATGCTGTCGGCGGAGGAGGTGTAGGTGGTGAAGAGGTCGACGAGTTCGGGACTGGCGTGCGCGGTCATGGCTGCTCCAGCGGGGGGGGAGGGGCGGGGGGCGTCCGGCTTCCAGCCGTGGAAGACGACTCGGCCGTCAGCCGTGGAAGCGGTAGAAGACGGTCCGGGCGGCGAACCGGACGTCGGCGGTGAGGCCCTGCGAGACGGCGACCAGTGGCCCGTCCCGGTCCCGCAGGACGGCGGCGTCCGTGGCCCCGGTGGTCGGGAACTCCTGGACGACTTCCAGCCGCCCCCGCCGCCAGTGGTAGACCTGGGAGTCGAGTGCGGTGGTGGGGTCGGCGGGTGTGCCCCGTACGAAGTTGACCCGGATCACATACAGACCCCGCTCGCCGCGGGCGACGGCGAACTCCCGGCCGCCGGGCCCGTGCAGCGTCTGGTGGGCGGCGAACCGCTCACCGTCCCAGCGCAGCAGCGCGGAGTCGCCCGGGAGCCGCGCCACCAGCAGATACGTCCCGCCGTCGGCCGTGAAGTGCGCGAACGCCCGCCCGCCGAAGCCGGTCAGCTCCTGGTGCGGCGTGAACGACCGCCCGTTCCACCGGTACAGCAGGGACGGCTGTACATGGTCGGCGTGGGCCAGGAAGTGCCGGCCGTCGACCTCGAACGCGTGCCAGTTGTAGGCCCACCGGGAGTCGATGTCCTGGAAGGGCGCGAACCGGGTGCCGTCCCAGGCGTAGATCCGGGACGGCCGGTTCTCGTCCTCGTGGCCGGGTACGGCGACGCCCTGGGCGAGGGCGAGGAAGTGCCGTGTGCCGACGGTGAAGTGCGTCCACTGCTTGGCCGCGAACCCCTCGAACTCCTGGAAGACCTCGAAGGAGCCCCCGGTCCACTCGTAGACCCGGGAGTACGTGGTGAAGTCGTACGCCCCCGTGCGGGAGCCGGTGCGGATGCTCGCCACGGCGAGGAAGGCGCGGTCGCCGACGCGGAAGAACTCGGCGTCCTCCCCGCCGGGGGCGTTCAGCGACCGCCAGCGCCGGTAGCCCTTGCCGTCGCGGTGGTCGCGGAGCAGCAGGAGTTCGGTGTCGCTGTCGCCGCCGTTCATGTCGGCGGGGGTGCCGGGCACGTCGTAGGCGAGCTGGGGGACGGCGAGCAGGTGCATCCCGTCCAGGGCGAAGGGTTCGACGGCGCGGGCGCCGGAGGTCGGGACCGAGGCGGACTCCGTCAGCGGGTCCGGGTGCACCGGCGGTGTCGCGTTCATCCGCGCGCCTCTCTCCATCCGAACAGCCCCGAAAAGTGAAGGTGAATTCAGCTTTACTTCTATGGGCGTGGATGTCAAGCGCGACGGGGCGCAAGGGCGGGCGCCGACTGGACGGTCGGCCGGGTGGCTCATGTGGTGGCCGCCGACGGCACCCGCAGCCCGGTGCGGCGCACTCTGGGCATCACCGAGGACGCGGGCCCGGTGTTCGGCGAGTCCGTCAATGTCTGCTTCCGCAGCGCGGCGCTCACCCGCTCGATGGCGGACTCGCCGCACATGACGCACTGGGTCGTCGACGCGGAGCTGAGCGGCGCGGTCTACATCACGGGCCGTGACGACCGCTGGATCCTGAACGTCGAACGCGATCCCGCCCTCCCCGACTCCGCGTACGACGACGCGCGCCGCGTCGACATGGTCCGCCGCGCGGTCGGCGACCCGGATCTGGACGTGGAGGTACTCACCACCCTGCGCTGGCTGCACGAGTCCGCGGTGGCGGACACCTGGCGGGTGGGCCGGGTGCTGCTGGCCGGGGACGCGGTGCGCCGCTTCCCGCCGCACGGCGGTTTCGGGATGAACAGCGGCATCCAGGACACCCACAACCTGGTCTGGAAGCTGGTCCGGGTGCTGCGCGGCGACGCGTCCGACGGACTCCTCGACACCTATGAACAGGAGCGCAAACCCGTCGCCGTCCACAACCGCGATCAGGTCATGCTCAACACCGAGCGGCTGGCGGAGACCGGCTGGCTCGCCGACGCGGCGGAGGAGATCGCCGGGATCGAACTCCCGGAGGGCGAGGCCATCCGGCGGCGCATCCGCGACGGTGTGCCCGCCCAGCGTGAGCAGTTCTGGACCAGCGGACAGCAGTTCGGCTACCTCTGCACCTCCTCCGCCGTCATCGCGGACGGCACCGCTCCCGAGGTGTCCACCGTCAGCGACTACCGGCCCACCGGCCATCCGGGCGCCCGCGCGCCGCACCTGTGGCTGCGGGACCGGCAGGACCGGCGGTGCTCCACCGTCGATCTGCCCGCGGCCGGCTTCGTGCTGCTGACCGGCGCCGAGGGCGAGCCGTGGCGGGAGCCAGCGGACCGGCTCGGCATCCGCCGCGTGGTGATCGGGCGGGACCTGGTCCCCGAGCGCGTCGACCTCCATCGGCATCCGCCGCGTGGTGATCGGCCGGAACCTGGTCCCCGAGCGCGTCGACTTCCACGCGCTGTACGGCATCGGGCCGAAGGGAGCCGTTCTGGTCAGGCCGGATGGCCACATCACCCTGCGCAGCCCGGATGGGGAGACCGCACGCGGACGCTTGTCGACGCCTGGAACCGTGTGCGCCGCTGACACCCCGGTCGCCCCGCACGGCCGGGAGGAGCCGACTGGGACGGGAGGGCCGCGTGCTCGATGTGCGGAAGCCTCTGATGCTGCGGGAGGAGGTGGTCCGGAGCGGCTCCATCGCCGCGGCGGCACGGACCATGAACTTCGCCCGGTCGGCGGTCTCCCAGCAGATCGCCGCCCTGGAGACGACCGCCGGGGTGCCGCTGCTCCAGCGCCAGGGGCCGGTGACCACACCGACCCCGGCGGGCGAGGACCTGGTCCGGCACACCGAGCGGGTGCTCGACGGACTCCGGGCGGCGGAACTCTCCCTAGCGGCCCGGCGGGGCAGCATCGAAGGCTCGGTCCGCATCGGCCTCCCGGTGCGGGACAGCGCGGCCTCCCTCGGCCAGGCCCTGGCCCAGGTCCGTGAACGCCACCCGGGGCTCACCATCGAACTGCGGGCCCTGCCACCGGCCGACGCGGTCGGTGAGCTGCGGCGCGGGCTTCGAACCCCGGGTGATCGCCTCGGCCGACGACCTCGTCACCGCGCTGCGCCTGGTGAACAGCGGCTGGGGGTGAACCTGGCCCCGGAGGGCACGCCCCGTCCGCCGGACGCCCGGCTGGCGCACCTGCCGGTGACGGATCTCCACATCCGGCGGACGGCACAGATCCTGATCCGCGAGGAGGACCGAGCCACACCGCGGATCGGGGTCGTGGTGACGGCGGTCCAGGAGACCAACCGCCTCCCGGACGACCCGGTGGGCGACGGCCCAGGGGAGGCGGCGCGCCGAGGAACCGTCCGTTCCTCGCCCTGAGCGAGCGGCGTCCCCGCCCCGCACGACCCCTGCGCATCCCGCACACTTCTGCCCACCCGCACACCATCGAACTGAGCATTCTGCTTCATCGAAGGTCCGACTCTTGCCCGGAATGGCAGATCCGCGCTCCCATCGTGGCCGACCCCCTTCCACGACAGGAGGCGTCCACGATGCCCCTCACCCCCGGTGAAGCCCTCACGCTCGCGGAACTCGAACACGACCCGTACCCGGTCTACGCGCGGCTGCGGGCCCACCAGCCGGTGGCCTGGGTGCCGGTGGCGCACGCGACCTTCATCACCCGGTGGGACGACGTGGTGCGGGTGGCCCGGGACGCGGAGACATTCAGCGCCGCCGTCCACGACTCCCCGCTCACCGAGGCCATCGGCCCGAACCTGCTGCACAGCGACGGCCCTTATCACGCCACCCGCCGGGCGCCGCTGACGGCGGCGCTGCGGCCGTCGTCGCTGCTGCTGAACGCCGAGCCCGTGGTGCGGTCCCTGGTCGCCGGGCTCGTCGACACGCTGCGCTCCGGTCCCCGGCGGGGGGCCGATCTGATCGCCGACTTCGCGGTGCCGCTGTGTGTGCGCACCCTGTGCGCGGTCACGGGGCTGCCCGCCGATCTGCCCGAGGAGCGGGTGTGGGGCTGGATCACCGCGATCACCCGGGGCGCCGCCAACTACGAGCGGGACCCGGCGAAGAAGGCCGCGGCGCTCGCGGTCCGCGCGGAGATCACCGCCGTGGTGCGCGAGGCCCTCGCCGCGGGCCCACCGCCCGGCTCCCTGCTCGAAGGACTCGCGGCGACCGAGACCGAATCCGGCGCGATGACCCTCGCGGAGATCGTCTCCACCGTGCAACTGCTGGTCATCGGCGGAATGCAGGAGCCACGCGACCTCTTCGGCATCGCCCTGGGCGCCTGTCTGGCCGACCCCGCACTCATGGCGGAGACCCGCACCGGGCCGGACGCCGTCACCCGGCTCGTGGAGGAGTCCCTGCGCTGGGGCTCCCCGGTGGGCACCCTGACCAGGCGGGTCGTCCACCCGGTGGAGATCGCGGGCGTACGGCTGTCCGAGGGCACCGTCGTCGCGGCGGTCCTGGCGTCCGCCAACCGGGACGAGGCGCACTGGGAGTCCCCCGACACCTTCGACCCGCACCGGCGCCAGAGCCACCATCTCGCCTTCGGCGGCGGGGTGCACGCCTGCGTCGGCGCGCCCCTCGCCCGGACCGTGGTCACCACGGCGCTCACCGCACTGCTCGACGCGTTCCCCGCCCTGCGCGGCACGGCCGAACCGCCGTACCACGGCTGGGAGTTCAGAGGCCCGACCAGCCTGACGGTCGACTGGTCGGGACCGACACCGGCACCGGCACCGGCACCGGCTCCGGCGCGCGCACCGGCACCGCGTCCCGCCGCGCCACTCCGCCGGCAGTCGGCCGAGCCGCTGCGCCTGACGGTGAGCCAGATCACCGAGGAGGCGCCCGGTGTCCGTTCCCTCTGGCTGGTCCGGCCGGACGGCGGCGACCTCCCCGCATGGCAGCCCGGCGCGCACATCGACGTCCAGCCACCGGCCGAGGGAGGCGAGCCGCCCGCCCGCTCGTACTCCCTGTGCGGGCCGGTGGGCGACCCCGGCCGCTGGCGGATCGCCGTACGGGTCGACGAGGGCGGCCGGGGCGGTTCGCGCCGGATGCACCGGCTCCGGACCGGGGACACCGTACGGGTGCGCGGACCGCGCCGGCACTTCGCGCTCCCGGACCGCCCCACGTACCTGTTCCTCGCGGGCGGCATCGGGATCACTCCGCTGCTGCCCATGCTGGAGACGGTGACGGCGGCGGGACGCCCCTGGCGGCTCGTCCATGTCCTGCGCGACGCCGCGCGGGCCCCGTTCCGGGCGGAACTCGCGCGCTACGGCGACCGGGTGCGGTGGTGGGACACGGCGGAGCGGGGCCGCCCGGACCTGGCGGGGCTGCTCACCGACGGGGGCGGGGCGGTCCTGTGCTGCGGTCCGGAGAGCCTGATGAGCGCGGTGGAAAGACTGGCCGAGGCGGGACCGGAGCGCTGGCGGTCGAGCGAGGTCCGCACGGAACGGTTCCGCCCCCGGCCCCGGACCCCCGGCGCCCCCGACCGCCCCTTCGACCTGCTCCTCGACCGCACGGGTCAGGTCGTACGCGTGCCGTCCGGCCGTTCCGCGCTGGCCGCGCTGGAGGAGGCGGGGGTACTGGTGCCGTCCACCTGCCGCGAGGGCACCTGTGGATCGTGCGAGGTCCGGGTGCTGGCCGGGGACGTCGACCACCGCGACAGCCTGCTGACCGCGCGGGAACGGGCCGACGGCGCTCTGATGCTGGTCTGTGTGTCACGGGCGGCCGGTGCGGAACTCGTCGTGGACCTGTGAACCCCACCGGCGCCCGTGGCACATTGCCGCACCGGTTTCAGCCGCGCGCCCCGATGCTGAGGGCGCTGGCGAGCTGCTCGGTGTTCTTGGCGAAGGACGGGTCGAGGTTCTGCACCGACCGGAAGACATCGACGGTCTTCTCGTCGTCGTAGGTGACCTGCAACTCCGCCGCGAGGGACAGCCAGGTGGTGAAGTTGACCCCGTACCGGCCGAGGGTGGTGAGCGCGGTGTCATGGCCCACCTGGGTGGCACCAGCGCTGGCGTCCACGACGACGGTGACACCGTAGTCCCGCTGGAGCGCGCCCACCGAGGTGCGCAGGACGCAGCCCTCGGTGGTGAGTCCGGCGAGGACCAGGTGACGCACGCCGAGATCGGCGACGGCCCGCTCGAACCCGGGGTCGCCCGGCACCGACGATCACCACATCGTGGTCTGTCCTGTTTTCATGCATCTTTTCATGCATCGAGAACCTCACTTCCGTCGGCACTGACGGTGGGTGACGGCGGCTAGCACTGGGCGAAACATGAGACATGAGATTTCATTTTCACGTTACTCATGTCTTACTTCTGTTTAGACGTGGTTACGGCGGAGCGTCAAGGGGGGTGGCGTGTTTCGATCGGTGGGAGGTGGGTGGGGAGGGGTGGGGAGCGGTGCGTAGGGTCCGGGGGACGGGGGCCGGGGCGCGCGGGGCTGGGGTCAGCTCTCCGGGTCGGTGTCCTCGATCATGCGGGCCCAGCATCGGTTCGCGTCCCGTTCGACGCGGGCGGCGAGCCGCGCGTACACGGCCGCCGGAGGCTCACCGGTCCACTCGGCCGGTTCGTAGTCCCGGGGCAGACCGGGGTCGCGCAGGGGCAGATGGCGCCAGGCGTGGACGATCCTGGTCCGCGCGGCGAACGGGTCGTCGTCGCGGGCCGCGCACTCGGCCTCCGCGACGAACGACCGGCGCGCGGCGGCGATCTCGTCCAGATCCCACGCCTGCTCCACCAGGGCCCGGGGATCGCCGATCGCCCCCAGCCGGGACTGGAAGGAGGCGGCCCGGTCGCGCAGCCCCAACTCGTCGAGGGCGATCACCGCCTGACCCTCCGCACGGCGGTCGAAGCTGAGGTGCAGCGACGGCGACAGCTGGCCGAAACCCGACCACCGCAGCCGGTTGCGGACCTCCTCCCGGCGGGCGGGCGCCATGCCTCCGGTGTCCAGGGACAGCAGGGTGATGTTCCCGTCCCAGCGGTCGGCCTGCCGGGCGAACTCCGCGAGCCGGTCGTTGCCCTCACGCAGCAGTTCCGCCCCGCCCGGGGTGAGCGCGAGCAGGACCCTGCGGCCCACGGGGGTCGTGATGATCCAGCCGTCGGCCCGGGTCCGCGTGATCGCCTGCCGGGCGGACGTCTCGTCGAAGCCGAGCCGCTCCAGGGCCGTGATCATCGTGCGGGCCCAGATCGGCTGACCCCAGGGCAGTGCGTACTCGCCGAGCACGGTCAGCAACATGCTGCGGGCACCGCTCGCGTTCAGCAGCCGACGGCCGGGGCGGTGCCCGGCCGAGGCCAGCATCTCGGACCGCGCGCTGAGCACGGCACGCGCGGTCGGATCGGCCTGCGGCCCGCAATCGGACGCTTGCGAGTCCGGCCGCGAATCCGGCCGCGAGTCCGGCCGCGTGTCCGGCTGCGAGTCCGGCCGCGTGTCCGGTCCGTTGCTGCTCAAGGCCGTGCCCCTTCCCGTCTCGTGCCGAACCCACCCTACGGGCCGCCACCGGAGGCGGTGATCTTCGCTCCACCCGCGCCGACCAGCGCGCCTCCGCCAACCAGTACGGCTACTCGTCGCTCTCGGCCGTCTCACGGAGCAGCGGCGCCATCCGCAACCGCACCACCTCCACCATGGACAGCATGGTGTTCGACCGGACCACACCACTGCACGACAGCAGCGCCCGGGTCACCCGGTACAGATCCTCACTGTCCCGCGCCACC
The DNA here is from genome assembly GCF_040652095.1 of Streptomyces sp. NPDC048290. Classification (NCBI taxonomy): domain Bacteria; kingdom Bacillati; phylum Actinomycetota; class Actinomycetes; order Kitasatosporales; family Streptomycetaceae; genus Streptomyces; species Streptomyces sp. NPDC048290. The sequence continues at coordinate 474,304 of NZ_JBEZLM010000003.1, read as the reverse complement.
ACACGCACCAGCAGATCCGCGCCCCCCGTGATCGCGTGCACCTCGCACACCTCCGGCACGGCCGAGATCTCCCGGAGTGTGCGCCGCCCCTCCACCTGCCCGATCTCCAGCGTGACGAAGGCCAGCACCGGCCGACCTAGCCGGTCCGCCCGCACCCGCACACTCGGTGCGGCCAGCGTGCCGTCCGACTCCATCCGGCGCTGCCGGTTCTGGACCGTGTTCCGGGCCAGCCCCAGCTTGTCCGCCAGCGCCACCGTCGTCGCCAGCGGGTCGTCGTCCAGAGCGAGCAGAATCCTCGCCCCCGTACGGTCCACACCGCGCATCGCGCACCTCCCTGCCCACCACACGCCACTGAGCATTCTGCTGCATCGGCCCGCTCCATCAGCGAAGGTGCGCCCTCGACCTCGGGACGTCAGGCGCATGACGGATTTACGGGGCCGTTTTCATCCGGGCGGACGGGTCCGGCTCACGGCGGACCCTCCGCCCGAACCGCCGTAGCCCGACCGCCGAAACAGCCCCGGTCACCAGTCACCATCACCACGGACCGCTGGAAGAACCTTCCGCTGGGGCTCGCCGGATTCCAGTCGGCGAACAGCACCAACACGCCGTTGCTGATGGCCGCCACGCTCGTGGTGACCCTGCCGTGCGTGCTCATCTTCTTCGCCCAACGCCACATCATCGGCGGCATCTCCTTCTCGGGAAACAAATGACCGCCCCCCCGGAGACACCGATCGCCCTCGGCCCGTCCGCGACGGCCCGCGGTCTGCGCCTCCAGATCACCGCACCGGACGGCACGACCGGGACCCCGACCGTCAGCGAGATCGGGGACGGCGTCTGGCAGACAGCCCTGCGGACCGACCGTCAACCCTTCACCTTCACCGCGGTGGTGCCCGCCGTGGACGCGGTCACCTGGTGGAGTCCGGGCAGCACCGTCCTGCACGCCACCATCCCGCCGTCCTGGGCCGATCCGGTCGACACCACCGCGCTCTCCGGCATCCCGATCGGCGCGCTGCTGCTGCGCGGCGACCGTCCGGGCCTGGATTACGCCCTGGACGCGCGCACCGCCGCCACCTCGGTGCGCGCCGGACTGGTCGAGGAGACCGCCTCGTTCGTGGTCGTGGGAACCGTCTCGGACACGGTGCTGGAACAGGCCGACCGGGCCGCCGCGCTGGGCTTCGGCACGGTCATCGTCGACGACGGCTGGCAAACCACGTCGTCGGCGCGCGGCTACGGCACCTGCGGCGACTGGGAGGTGGCCACGGAGAAGTTCCCCGACCCGGCCGCCCTGGTGGCCGGACTGCGGGCGCGCGGACTGCGCACCCTGTGGTGGATCGGCACCCCGTTCGCCGGCCACTCCTCCCGACTACGCGCAGAGGGCCTGCCCACCCTCTACGGCGAGCCGGGCCTCGACGCGGACGTCCTCGACCCCCGCTCCCCCGCCACCCGCCGCCACCTCGTGGACCGCATCACCCATCTCATCGGGCACACCGGCGCGGAAGGCCTGAAGCTGGACTTCCTGGAGCGCTTCGCGGGCCCGACCGGCACACCCGACGACTCCACGATCACCGCGACCGCACAACTCCTGGACGAGATAGTGACCCAGGTGGCGTCGGTCGGCCAGGACCCCCTGATCGAGTTCCGCGAGCCCTACGTCCATCCGGCGGTCGCCCGTCACTCCACCATGCTCCGGGTGGGCGACTGCCCGCTCAGCGCCAGCCAGAACCGGGTCGGCATCCTCGACCTCCGTCTGGCCCGGCCCGGCACCCCCATCCACAGCGACCCCATCATGTGGGCCGACGACGACTCGGCGGAACGCGTCGCCCACCACCTGATCAACGCGCTGCCGGGCGTGCCGCAGATCTCCATGGACGTACTGCGCCTGAGCACCGGCCAGGACGAGGCGCTGGAGTTCTGGCTGGGCGTCTGGACCACTCACCGCGAGGTCCTCCTCCACGGCGACCTGACCCCCGAACGCCCCGACCTCCTCTACCCCCTGGTCACCGCCAGCGCGGCAGGCCGCACCTTCGTCTGCCGCTACGCCCCGCAGCCGGTACGGCTCCCCACCGGAACCTGGCGGGACCTGCTGATCGCCAACGGCGACGACAGCACCCCGCTGCTCCTCGACGGCCCTCCCGTCGCCGTCCACATCCAGCTCCGCGACGCCCGGGGCCGCGTCACCCAGGAGTCGGACACCCACCTCCCCGAGCGCCCGACACCGCTCCCGGTCCCGTCCGGGGGTCTGGCTCACCTCACCCGGGCCGAGCGGGAGTCCTGAGGCGGACGGCGGTGGTGGGTGCGCGCGGCAGGCCCCACCACCGCCGTGCGACCGCCGCCCCGGGACGACTAGCGAGGGTCGGAACGATCCGGGTGCTCAAGGCCGTCGAGACGTCCCCTCAGCTCCCTCACCTCGGCCTGGAGACTCTCCACGAGGCGCAGCAGTGCCTGCACCGCGACGACGGAGACCCCATTGGCGTCGACCGACTGGATGGTGCGGTCGTCGGCGCCGACCCCGAGTGCCGCCTGCCAGTCCTGGGCCATCGGCCCGATGTGCCGGACGTGTTCCTCACCCCGGTAGCTCCATGTACTGACCGGCATCGAGGCGACGGCACGCAGGACTGCGAATCCGTCTACCTCATGGCTGGGGGGAGTCACTGTGCCTTCCGGCGGAAGCGGGTCCCTCTCAGCGCCGGGCCGCGAACTCCACCTCACCGGAGTGATCGCGCATTTCAGAGCCCGGTCGCTCGCAGAACCCTCGCCACCGCCGCCGCCCGAGAAGGTGTGGTAGCCGGTGCTCGATCGAGTCGCGGCACCGTGGCCGACCGCGCTGGAGTACCGCGATTCGATGTCCGTATGGAGGTTCTGCGCCCACACGGTGTCCGGGTGCTCGCTCCCCAGCACCCGGCGGAGCGAGTCGAAGGCCGCGAAACACAGCCTCCGGGCCGTACCGGGGCCCGTGGCGGACATCGTGGCGAGGGCCAGGTTCACTTGGATACGCAGCGTCTCCGGGTGTTCCCTGCCCAGCACGCGGCCCATCTGCTCGTACAGCTCGGTGAATCGCTCGACCGCCAAGGCCGGCCCCTCGACGGCGCTCAGCACCACGGCGTGGTTGGACGCCGTCTGCAAGGTGTCGGGATGCTCGGGTCCGAGAACGCGCTCCCTTCGGCCGCGAATGTCGGCCAACGCCTCCAGCGCCGCTTCCTTCTCCCCTCGTTCGAAGCGGCACAGAGCCTCGGTCTCGGCCGCGTTGATACTGACCGGGTCGTCCAGTCCCAGGAGGACCGCGCAGTCCTCGCGTGCCTCGCAGGCCAGCGAGAACGCCTCATCCGTGGCACCGCTGTACAGGGCCCAGCAGGCCAGGGCGATGCCGATACGCAGCGTGGAGTGGTGCTCGGACCCCAGCGCGACGACAGCCCGGTCGTGGAGTTCCTTGAACAGGCGATGCGCGGCGTCGGGATCGCCCGCCACTCCGACGGCGCGTGCGTGGGCACAGCCTGCCGCGAGAGCTGCCGGGTGATCCGGTCCGAGGGTCTCGTTCATCCTCGGGAGCAGTTCTTCGAGTTCGGCGTGGGCATGGATCCAGTTGCCCGACCGGCCCCCGGTCCGTGCCATGCCCCAACGGGCGAGCAACCAGAGTGCCTCGTCATGGTCCGGCTGGGCGGCTTCCGCCCGGAGTGCCTCGGCGTAGAGCCGGTTCGCCTCCCGCCACTGCCCCATGTGGCCGGTCCACCACGCCTGACGCAACACGGCGAGCCGGCTCAGGACATGGTGCGCACCGAGATGCTCTCCGCAGTCTCCGCGCAGGTCGGACGTCAGCTCCAGCGCGCGGGGGAACTGGCCGCTCTGACCGGTCCAGAAGGCGAGTCCATGCCGCGCCGCCAGCGTCCTGGGATCGGTCTCACCGAAGTTCTGGGTCGCCTTGGTGACGAGATCCACGGCGGCCCGTCGGGCGGCCTCGATATCCGATGCCCGGCTCGCCGCGGCGGTCTTCCTGCGCCGGGCGATGACGCCGGGCAGTTCCTGCCCGGGGAACCACTCCGTGAACTCCCGTGCCGAGAGATGGAAGAGGACGGCGTCGCCGACTCCGTCCGACCCTCCGATCCAGTTGTCGGACGTCAGATGGAGATCAAACCGGCTCAGGCGCCATTTTGCGTCACGGAGCCGCTCCCAGGCGCCGCACGCCTTGGCGTAGTCGATGAAGACGGGCTTGTCTCTCCGTCGAGCCAGCTCTTCGATGCAGCGCAGAAGATTCCTGGTCTTCTCCCAGTCGTCGCTGACCGCGCTGTCGCTGTCCTGGTTCAGCCACTCATAGACAGTGGTCCGTGCGAGGGCGCCGAAATCCGGGGTGCCGTCGGCGCCGGTCCTGCCCCGCTGTCCGTGGGCACGCTTGGCCTTGGCCGCTTTCGAGGCAGCGAGCAAGTGCTTCTTCTCGACGCCTCCCCTCTCCATGAGCCGGTTCAGCGCCACCCGGTACTGCCGCCATGTGCTCACGCTGTCCCACGGAGTCACGTGTCCCCCCGACCTCTCCAGGACCGGCGTCCATGATGTCCGGGCGTTCCGGAGGGTGTCCAGCGAAGTCCGGGAACCCGGGCCCGGGTCACCGGACTTCCGGGAATACGGTCCCGCCGTCCGGGAATCCCCCGAGGCCCACCGTCGGGGCCTGTAATCGGATCAGTCGCTCGATCGGCTCCTCGACACGGTTCCGGGAGGTTCCCGTGATGTCTTTCTTCCTTCGCCTCGCAGACCCGTGGGCGCTCGTGGGTCTGGCGATGCTCATCGTCCTGGCAGCCCCCGTCCTGCTCCGGCAGTTGCTGCTCTTCCTCGGCTACCAGCGGGCGCTGCGCGGAGTGCTCAGGTCCTCGGACCGGGTGTCGCTGTTCACCGCGTTCTCCGCGGCGCTGGGCCCGCACCAGGGTCCGGACCGAGGCAGCGGCCCACCAGCGCGGCGCCCCGCCCGGACCCGCACCCCGGGCGCCCGCCGACCCGCTGATCCGTGAGCGGGCCACGGGCCCGACGGCCAGGCGTCCGCGTCGCTCAGCGCGTCCTCCCCCGCCGCTTCAAGCGAACCGCCGGCAGCTCAGGCGCCGGAAGCGGTGCGCCGTCGTAGCCCTTCACCTCGCCGAAACGTGTCCCCTCCATCCAGTCCCGGCGTGCCTCCTCGATCTCCTCCTGGGACCGCCCGATCCAGTTCCAGAACATGATCAGCTCCTCCTCGAACGGCTCGCCGCCCAGCAGCATCAGCGCCGCGTCCGTGTCCGTGCGCAGCGGGAGTTCGGTGCGTCCGCAGCCGAGGTAGAGCATGGAGCCGGGGAGGACGGGGACGCCGTCCACATGCGCCTCGCCGGACATCACCAGGACCGCGTACTCGAAGTCCCGTTCCAGCGGCAGTCGTACGTCCGCTCCGGCGGTCAGGGTGAGATCGGCGCCGACGAGGGGGGTGTAGGTCGTCCCGGGGGAGACCGCCCCGTCGAGGCTGCCGAGGATCAGCCGGGCCGTCAGGCCGGGTGCGGTGACGACCGGCAGGTCCGGGTGGTGTTCGAAGTGCGGGTCCGTGTTCCGGTGGGCGTCGGGCAGGGCCACCCACAGCTGCGCCCCGTGCAGGAGGCGGGCGTGCGAGCGGGGGCTCTCCTCGGAGTGGCTGATCGCCCGGCCGGAGGTCATGAGGCCCAGCTCGCGCGGGCGGATGGTCTGGAGGCTGCCCGTGGAGTCGCGGTGCAGCACCTCCCCATCGTGCAGCCAGCTCACCGTCTGGAGCCCCATATGGGGGTGCGGCGGCACCTGCATGCCGGGCTCATCCGCGATGTCGTCGGGGCCGTAGTGGTCGACGAAGCACCACGCGCCCACCATCCTGCGGCCCAGGTTCGGCAGCAGTCGGCGGACCTCCGTGGACTCTCCGAGCTGGACGCGGCGGGGGCTGAGGAGTTCGCGCACCGGCTCCGCGACGACGAACCCACGGCCGCCGCACACGGCGGGCACCGCCTCGCGATCAAGATTGCTCATGGCCGACAACCTAGTCCCGCCGGGGACGCCACGTCAGTCCGTCGGTACGGCCTTACCGGCGCACTTGACTCAGTCGCGGCGCACTCCCCCGGCCGCCACGGACCGCCTCACTCGTTCGGCTCTTGCGCGGACGGATCGGCGGTCCGGGCCGCAGGGGCGCATCGGCGCCCGTCAAAAATAGTAGCCATGTACATAATCGCCATGTACTGTATCCGTCATGAGCCCCCCGATGAGCCCGAAGAGCCCGAAGAGTTCGATTCCCGAGCGCGCCACCCCCGGCTTCCTCGTCTGGCGGCTCTCCATGAAGTGGCGGGTCGCCGTCGACCGCGCGGTCGCCCCGCTGGGACTGACCCACGCCCAGTACTCCCTGGTCGCGTCGCTGTACGGCATGCAGCGCGCCGGGGTGCGGCCCAGTCAGCGGCAGCTCGCCGACCACACCGGACTCGAAGCGCTCTATGTGTCCAAGCTGGCCCGTGCCCTGGAGTCCGCCGGGCTCCTGGAGCGCACCCGCGACCCCAAGGACCCCCGCGCGGTGCGGCTGGCGCTCACCGACGCGGGGCGGGCGGTCACCGCGCAGGCCATCGAGGTCGTCCAGGGGCTGTTGCGGCAGCTCCTCGCTCCCCTCGGCGGCCTCGACAGCGACCGTACCCAGCACTTCGTACGGGATCTTGTCGCGCTGCTCGACGCGCCGCTCGACGGGGACGACCGGGAGGCCGAGGAGGAAGCCAGCAAGGGAGCCGCGCAGGAATAGGGCCGCAGGCACAGACACCGGCACAGACACCGGCACCGGCACGCATAGGAACACGCAAAGACACAGGTCCAGGAACCCGCAGCAACGCGAACAGGAGCACTCCCTCATGACCCGTCACACGACAACCGCACCCTCCACATCCCCCGCCCCCCTCCTCGACGCCCGGCTCATCGGGCTCGCCCACTACGCCGGGCGCGGGATCCTCGAAGCCGTGCTGGCGCGGCACGGGATCGCGTTCCAGGAACAGATCACCCTGCGGCCGGTCGCCCTCGCCGAAGGGCCCGTGGAGCGGGACGCCCTGGTCCGGCAGATCGTCGGCGCGCTCAAGGTGACCGAGGCCGAGGTCGGGGCCACCGTCGACGCACTGATCGGCAGGGGGCTGCTCGCCGCCGAGGGGGCCTGCGTGCGGCTCACCGACGACGGGCGGGCGCTGCACGAGACCGCCACCGCCGAGGTCCGGCCGATCAGCGAGCGGATCTACGCCGGGCTCCCGGCCGAGGATCTCGCCGTCGCCGGGCGGCTGCTCACCCTCATCACCGAGCGGGCCGACGCCGAGCTGGCCGCACTGCGCTGAATCCGGCGGCACCGGCCGCAGGTCATGGAATATTCAACTAACCACTCATGGTTCTCCCGGGCGAAGGAGGTCCCGCAGTGAAGACCACGACGAACACGAGCACGAAGACCACCAGGACCGACACCCACGCCTACTACGACCGGGGGACACCGGCCGAGCGCTGGACCCGCGCCGAGGCGTACTTCGAGGCCAAGGACTACACCGCCGCCGCGCGGGTCCTCAGCCGGCTGGTCGAGGAGGTGCCGGAGCAGACGGGACCGCGGCTGCTGCTGGCGCGGGCCTACTACCACTCCGCCCAGCTCGGCCGCGCGGAGCGGGAGCTGCGGGTGATCGTCGAGCGTGACCCGGTCGAGCACTACGCCCGGCTCATGCTGGGCCGCACGCTCGAACGGCAGGGACGGCACGACGAGGCCGGGCCGCATCTGCGGCTGGCCTCCGCGCTGAACGGCGACTTCGCCGCCCTCTGACAGACAGCCGTCCATATGGGGCGGGTCCCCGGTGCTTGCGCGCACCGGAGACCCGCCCCGCGTCATGCCGCCGCGCCCCTCCGGTGGGCCACCGCCCCCAGGATCACGTCCACCGCCAGGAACACGGCCAGCGGGATGCCCAGCAGCGGCACGAAGTAGCCGACGACGGCGACCACGGCGAGGAGGGGGACCAGGACATACGGGGGGACGTGCGCCCAGGCGCCGCGCGGGATGGGGCTGCCGAAGGCGTTGCCCCGGCCGCGCTGCCACCACAGGCGGTAGCCGAGGACGATCAGGACCATCAAGGCGAGCGCCAGCAGCATCAGGGCGATCTGGTTGGCCAGCCCGAACAGGGAGCCGGTGTGCAGGTCGATGCCCCAGCGGGTGAGCTTGGCCAGCACCGGGTAGTCGGCGAACCGCAGGACGTCGAGGACCTGGCCGGAGCCGGGGTCCACGGCGACCGAGTCCTGCTTCTCCGGCCAGCTGCGCTGGATCTGCTTGACCACATACGCGGAGGACGCGTCGGCGGGCGGGATGATCTCCACCGGGTCGCCGAGCCCTTCGGCGCGGGCGGCGGCGAGGACGCGGTCGAGGCCGACACCGTGGTCGGCGTCACCGCCCGCCGCGGCACCGTGGCCGCCGTGGTCATTGCCCGCCGACGCGGCGACGGAGGGCGTGGACTGGCCCAGTGAGGTGCGCAGTTCGTCGATGTTGGCGCCCGCGTACTGGGACCAGGTCAGTCCGGTCGCGGAGAGGAAGACGAAACCGGCGGCGGCCCAGACGCCGATGGTGCCGTGCAGTGAGAGGACCCGGCGGCGCCCGCTGGTGCCGCGCAGCTTGCGCAGGGCGCGGCGGCGGGAGAACCAGAGGACCACACCGCCGAGCGCGATCACCCACAGCCAGCTCGCGGCGAGTTCGCTGTAGAGGCGGCCGGTGTCACCGAGGTGCAGATCGCGGTGGAACTCGTCGATCCAGGTGCGCAGCGGCAGCGCCCCGGTCGATCCGTACTGCTCCAGCGCGCCGCGCACTTCGGCGGTGTAGGGGTCGACGAATACGGCGAGGGTGTGGGTGGGGTCGACCCCGTCGACCCCGGCGAGCAGGACGCGGGTGGAGGCGTCGTCGGCCGGGGAGGGGCGGACCGCGCTGACCGAGCCCTCGGGGTGGGCCTCGCGGGCGGCGGCGACCTGCTGGGATATGGGGAGTTTGGTGTCGCCCACGGGGACGGTGAGTTCGTCGGCGTAGACGAGCTTCTCGACCTGGAAGGAGGCGGCGTAGAGGAATCCGGTCAGGGCGGCGATCAGGAGGAACGGGGCGACCAGGAGTCCGGCGTAGAAGTGCAGGCGGAGGATCAGGGGGCGCAGGGCGGCGCCGGGGGCGGCGGGGGACGGGGGCGCGGTGGGGGACGGCGCCTCGTCCGTGCGGTTCGGCGGAGCGGTGGTCATCGGGCGGTCTCCGGGGATCGGCGGAAGGGACGCGGGGGGGCGGTGCAGTGGTCGGCCCGTCCCCGCGCCGAGTTCCCTGCGCCTCTAGTGACCCCCGTCACACCGTGGGGTCTGGCATTCTGGCGGGATGCCCGCACTTCCCGAGCCCGGTACCGGCTCCGCGCATGTGTCACTCGTCGACCGGGTCGAGGAACTCCTCGCCGCCGACGGCCCGTTGCCGATCGTCGCGGCCGGTGATCCGGTGCTGCGGCACACCACCGCACCCTACGACGGAGAGCTGGGGCCCGCGCTGCTGGCCCGGTTCGTGGCGGCACTGCGGCTGACGATGCGGGCGGCCCCGGGGGTAGGACTGGCGGCGCCGCAGGTCGGGGTTCCGCTGCGGATCGCGGTGATCGAGGACCCGGCCCCGGTGCCACCGGAGATGGCGCTCGTACGGGGGCGGGTGCCGCAGCCGTTCCGGGTGCTGGTGAACCCGTCCTACGCGCCTCTCGGGGCGGAGCGGATCGCGTTCTTCGAGGGGTGTCTGAGCGTGCCGGGGTGGCAGGCGGTGGTGGCCCGGCCCACCGAGGTGCGGCTGACCGGGCTGGACGAGACGGGGAACGCGGTCGACGAGGTGTTCCGGGGATGGCCGGCCCGGATCGTGCAGCACGAGACCGACCACCTCGACGGAGTGCTCTATCTCGACCGCGCGGAGCCGCGCTCGCTGGCCTCCAACGAGGCGGTGGCGGAACGCTGGTCGCAGCCGACCCCACGGACGGCGGCCGAGGCACTGGGGTTCCCGCTGCCGCCGGGGCCGGTGACCGGCTGAGCGTTCGCGCTACCGCCGGGGCGGGAGTCACGGCCGGTGAGCGGCTGACGGCTCGCGCTGCCAGAGCCACGACCCGTCAGCGGCCGACGGTTCGCACTGCCACCGGAGCCGGAACCGACGCCGACGCCGACGCCGCTCAGCAGCTGAACACCCCCGAGAACTCCCCGTAGTTCTCCAGCGTGGCGCTGGTCGTGGCGGTGCTGGTGCCGCTGCCGCGGGCGTGCGCCAGGTGGCCGGTGCCGGAGCCCGGGACGATCCGCCAGGTGCCGCCGTCCATGGTGTGGCCGGTGCCGGTCCAGGTGAACGAGCCCGTCCCGCATCCGGCGACCTCGCCGGTCAGGGTCTCGGTGCCCTCGTAGGTGTACTCGTCGGGGGTGTCCGTGGGGTAGAGGCAGAAGTCGTAGGACGTCGTGCCGCTCCAGCGGTCGCCGGGCTCGGTGCCGAAGGTGGCGGTGCCCTCGATCGCCGTACCGCCGGGGTCGCACACGATGTCCGTGGACGGGACGATCTCCTGGCCGGAGTCGTAGTAGTGGCCGAGGACCTCGGGGGTGGTGGCGGTGGCGGGGGCCGCCGTGAGGGCGGGCCCGATCAGGGCGGCCAGCAGGGGGGCGATCATGAGGGAGCTGCGGTGCATGGGGTCACGACCTCGGTACCGATAGCCGGAGGGGGGAACTCCACTATGCGCGCGGGCGCCGCGCGCGGTGAAGTCCCGCCGTCCGGACTGCCTCTCCGTGCACCGGTAACTGCCCGTCAGGGCAGTCGGGTTCAGCCCCGGTACGCCTCCAGCAGCCGCAGCCACACCTCGCTCAGCGTCGGGTACGAGGGAACGGCGTGCCACAGGCGGGAGATGGGGACCTCTCCGGCCACGGCGATGGTCGCCGAGTGGATGAGTTCGCCGACGCCGGGGCCGACGAAGGTGACACCGAGGAGGGTCTCCCGGTCGAGGTCGACGATCATGCGGGCGTGGCCGTCGTAGCCGTCCGCGTAGAGCCCGGCACCGGCGACCGAGGAGAACTCGACGTCCACGGCGCGGACCTGGCGGCCCGTCCGTTCCGCCTCGGCCAGGGAGAGGCCGACGGCGGCGGCCTCGGGGTCGGTGAACACGACCTGCGGTACGGCGGCGTGGTCGGCGGTGGCGGTGTGGGCGCCCCAGGGGTCGGTCTCCAGCAGGGGGACGCCCTGGGCGCGGGCGGCGATGGCGGCGCCCGCGATCCGGGCCTGGTACTTGCCCTGGTGGGTGAGGAGCGCCCGGTGGTTGGCGTCGCCGACGGCGTAGAGCCAGTCGCTGCCGGTGACGCGGAGGCTGTCGTCCACGGGCAGCCAGTCGCCGGGGGTCAGTCCGACGGTGTCCAGGCCGATGTCGTCGGTGCGCGGGGCGCGTCCGGTGGCGAACAGGATCTCGTCGGCCTCGACGCGGTCGCCCTGGTCGGTGTCCACCAGGACGGTGCCGCCGTCGCGGGCTACGGCGGTGACGCTGGTGCCGGTGCGCAGGTCCACGCCGGCTTCGGTGAGCGCGCGGGCGACGAGTTCCCCGGCGAACGGTTCCATCCGGGGCAGCAGGCCCTTGCCGCGCACCAGCAGGGTGACCGTGGAGCCCAGTGCCTGGTAGGCGGTGGCCATCTCGGCGGCGACCACTCCCCCGCCGACCACCACCAGGCGGTCCGGCACGGTCGGTGAGCTGGTGGCCTCCCGGCTGGTCCAGGGCCGTACGGCGGCCAGGCCCGGCAGGTCGGGCAGCAGGGCGCGGGTGCCGGTGGCCACGGCGACGGCGTGCCGGGCCCGCAGGGTGGTCTCGGTGCCGTCGGGGCCGGTCACGGTGACCGCCCGGGGTCCGGCGAGGCGGCCGTGGCCGCGGTACAGGTCGGCGCCGATGCCCTCGATCCAGGCGACCTGGCCGTCGTCCTTCCAGTGGGAGGTGTAGTCGTCGCGGTGGGCGAGCACCGCGGGTGCGTCGAGGTCGCCCTGGACCAGCTGGCGCAGTCCGGGCACCTTGCGGGCGTCGGAGCGGGCGATGACCGGGCGCAGCAGGGCCTTGCTGGGCATACAGGCCCAGTAGGAGCATTCGCCGCCGACCAGTTCGCTCTCCACGACCGCGGTGGAGAGTCCGGCCGCCCGGGTGCGGTCGGCCACGTTCTCCCCCACGGGACCGGCTCCGAGCACCACGACGTCGTACAGGTTGGCTTCCGTTTCCGTCATGGGGCCAGTCTGGTGGGTGGTGTGCGCGGTGGCCACATGGGTACGCGGGCCGGTACGTGCGGGTACGCGCGTGGGGCACGGGCGGGCAGGTCGAACCTGCCGGGCGCGTGCCACCGTGGAATAAGGCGACGGTCCGGCGGTGTTCCCCCGGGCGACCCCCCGACCCCAGGAAGCAGGGATTCAGGCCATGAGCAGCACTGTCGAGCTGACCAAGGAGAACTTCGACCAGACGGTCACGGAGAACGAGTTCGTGCTGATCGACTTCTGGGCGTCGTGGTGCGGGCCGTGCCGTCAGTTCGCGCCGGTCTACGAGCGGGCCGCGGCGGACAACCCGGATCTGCTGTTCGCCAAGGTGGACACGGAGGCCCAGCCGGAGCTGGCCGCGGCCTTCGAGATCCGTTCGATCCCGACGCTGATGATCGTCCGTGACCAGGTCGCCGTGTTCGCGCAGCCCGGCGCGCTGCCGGAGGCCGCGCTGAAGGACGTCATCGGCCAGGCGCGGCAGCTGGACATGGACGAGGTGCGCAAGGCGGTGGCCGCCGAGCAGGCGAAGGCGGCGCAGCAGAGCGACGGCCAGTAGGTCGCCGGGCGGGCGGCGGCCGGGTCCGGCCGCCGTCAGCTGGAGTCGCGGTGCACCACCGCGGCTCCCAGTACTTTGCGGGTCTCGGGCGCGGTGCCGGGGTCACGGACCGCGCGGTCGACGAGTTCGGCGATGATCCGCCCGGCGGGCAGATCGATGTGCACGGTGCTGAGGCGGGGCCGCAGCAGTCTGCCGAGCATCAGGTCGTCCGCGCCGATCAGCGCGGTGTCCTCGGGGACCCGGACGCCTTCGTCCTGGAGGGCCCGCATCAGCAGCATCGCGTATTCGTCGTTGTAGGTGAACACGCCGTCCAGGCCGAGGGCCGCCCAGTCGGCGGCGAGGGAGGCCGCGGACTCCTCGGTGTAGGCCAGCGGCAGGGCCGTGACGGTCGCTCCGCTGCCGTCGAGGGCGCGGCGGACCCCGGCGAGCCGGGGCCGGGCGAAGCCGTCGAGGCCGGGTTCGGCGGGCACCACCACCCCGATCCGGCGCCGGCCGCGGGCCAGCAGATGGGCTCCGGCCGCGTGGCCCACCTCGTCCTGGTCCATCAGCAGCGCGTGGGCGCCCTCGACGGACTCCGGTCCGAGGGTGACGACGGCACGCGCCCCGGCCCGTTTCAGGATCGCCACCGCCTCCGGTCCCAGCGAGGTGTCGGGCACCAGGACGGCGACCGGCCGCAGCTCGGCCCAGGCGCGGGCGGCCTCGTCGCCGCCGAGGCCGAGCGTGCCGTACTGGACGACGGTGTAGTCGAGACGGCTCACCGCCCATTGGAGTTCGCTGAGGAACTGGCTGTAGAGCGGGCCGACCGGGATGGTCGGGGCGGGCATCAGGACGATCCGGCTGTGTCCGGCGCGCAGGCTGCGGGCCGCCGCGTGCGGGACATAGCCGAGTTCCTTGGCCGCCTCATGCACCCGGCGGCGCGTGGGCTCGCTGATGCGGACGGCACTGGTGTTGTTGAGTACGTACGAGACGGTCGCTCGCGAGACTCCGGCGAGACGAGCCACGTCGGCACTCGTCGGGACGGATCGAGGCGTGGGCGTATTCGGTATCTGCACCATGACGTACGGCATCTTGGCAGAGGCCGGAGGCCGGGTTTCGCGCGGGATCGAGTTGTTTTCCCTTGGACTTTCCACGCGCGTAAACGGGGTGTCATCCGCCGGGAACGAGAGGTTCGTCCGCTCTGGGAGGGGCGGGTCCGGCCAGGATTGGTTTAGTCCCGAACTACTTCTCCACTGTAGAGACACAACAGAAGGCGCGGCCCGGGACGGCTCCGGTCAGGAGGCGCTGCCGAGGTCCACCGAGGCCGGGAGGTGCTCCAGGCAGGGGCTCCCGGTCACCGGCTCGCCGCCGGCCACCCGGGACACCAGATCGCTCCAGCCCGCCTCCAGCCGCTCCAGCGGCATCCCGCGCTCACGGGTCAGATGGTGGATCAGCCCGGGGGCGAGATGGGCCAGCAGGACGTGGGCCAGCAGATCGGCGTCGCCGTCGGGGACGGTCTCGCGCAGCAGCAGGACGAGGTGGCCGTGCAGCAGCCTGCGGGCCGGTACCGCGTAGCGGCGCTCGGGGCTGGGGGGCTCGGCGGCCAGCTGGAGGTCGAGTTCATCGACCGCGCGGCGGAGCAGGGCGAGGCCGAAGGCGTGCAGCCGCTCCTCGGCGGGGGCGCCGGGGCCGAGCGGCGGCGGGCCGCTGAGGAAGGCCGCCTGGAACTTCTTCTCCGAGTGGTCGAGCAGGGCGTTGAGCAGTCCGGTGCGGTCGCCGAAGCGGCGGAAGACCGTCCCCTTGCCGACCGAGGCCGCGGCGGCGACCGCCTCCATGGTGAGCCCGGCCGCACCGTGCTCGGCGACCAGCCGGGCGGCGGCCTCCAGCAGCCGGGCCCGGTTGCGGGCCGCGTCGGCGCGCAGACAGGGCTGGTCGCCGACCGGCCCGAGCTGGAGCAGTTCGGCGTCGTCGGCGGTGCGCTCCGGAGGCGCCCCGAAGGGCGGGGTGGTGGCGGACATGAAGCCAGCGTAAAGCATCGGGAATGAAACTGGACCGTGGTCCGCTTAGGGTGCTACAACATAAACGGACCTCGGTCCGGATATGACAGCAGTGTTTCCACCGCGTTACGCCCCCATGGAGTTCCCCATGTCCGTTCAGTTCCTCGCGCTCGTCGGCAGCCTCCGCGCCGGCTCCCACAACCGCCAGCTCGCCGAGACCGCGGTGAAGCTGGCCCCGGCGGGCAGCACCGTCACGCTGTACGAGGGTCTCGCCGACGTCCCGTTCTACAACGAGGACATCGACGTACCGGGCAGCGTCCCCGCCGCCGCCCAGCGGCTGCGGGACGCCGCCGCCGAGGCGGACGCCTTCCTCTTCTTCACCCCCGAGTACAACGGCACGATCCCGGCCGTGCTGAAGAACGCCATCGACTGGCTGTCCCGCCCCTACGGCGGTGGCGCGCTCAGCGCGAAGCCGGTCGCCGTGCTCGGCACCGCCTTCGGACAGTACGGCGGCGTCTGGGCGCAGGACGAGGCCCGCAAGGCGGTCGGCATCGCGGGCGGCAAGGTGCTGGAGGACGTGAAGCTGTCCATCCCCGGCTCGGTCACCCGGTTCGCCGAGACCCACCCGGGCGACGACGCCGAGATCGTCGCCCAGCTGACCGAGGTCATCGAGCGCGTCCACGGACACGCGGGGACGGCCGCCGCCGCGTAACCCACGCCGGGCGCGGGACGGGAGAAGGGCCGGAGTACGCCGCTCCGGCCCTTTTCGACGTGCCGTCACGCGTCAATCACCGCTCGGGGAAGGGCAGTTCAGGCACCTCTGTGACCGAGGTCACGTCTGCGAAAGCGAACTCATCGGGGGATCGGGCGTCTTGTGGGCGTCCCTCGCTCACAGACGTTAGAAATCAGCAGAAAATGCCTGAATTGCAGAGACTCACTCCGTCCCCCCGCCGGGCGTCACGCCCCGACCGGCCCCTGCCCGACCGGCACACCCGCGGCGGCGACCGCGGCCCTCGGAAGGGATAGGCGCATGTTCCACCGAGTGGCAGAACTGGCCGTCCGCCGCCCCAAGGCCATCCTGATCGTGGCGGCGCTGCTCGTCGCCGCCATGGCGGCGGTCGGCGCGGGCGCGTTCGGCAAGCTCGTCGGCGGCGGCTTCGACGACCCCGGCTCCCCGTCCAGCCGCGCCCGGCAGATCATCGACGACCGGTTCGGCGGCGAGACCAACCTCGTCCTGCTGGTCACCAGCCGCGACGGCCGGGTCACCGCGGCCACCGCCCGGCAGGACGGCGAGAAACTCGTCGCCGCCCTGCGCGCGGAGGACGCCCTCTCCAACGTCATGTCGTACTGGGACACCGGCGGCGAGGCCCTGCTGTCCACCGACGGCACCGCGGCACTGGTGCTCGCGCATGTCGAGGGCGACGAATCCACCCGCGACCAGCACGCACGGGACGTCATCGACACCTACACCGGCCAGCGCGACGGCCTCACCGTCCGCGCGGGCGGCGGTACGGCGGTCAGCGCGGACCTGTCCGACCAGGTGCTGGAGGACCTGCTGATCGCGGAGATCATCGCGGTGCCGCTGACCCTGCTGTTGCTGCTGATCGTGTTCGGCGGGGTCGTCGCCGCGCTGCTCCCGCTGGTGGTCGGCACCATCGCGGTGGCCGGCACCTTCGCCGAGCTGTCACTGCTGGGCGGCGCGACCGATGTGTCGATCTTCGCCGTCAACCTCACCACCGCGCTCGGACTCGGCCTCGGCATCGACTACGCACTGCTCATGATCAGCCGGTTCCGGGAGCAGCTGGCCGCCGGGGAGCCGGTGGCGGACGCGGTCCGGGCGACCGTGCACACCGCCGGACGGACCGTCATGTTCTCGGCGGCGACCGTGGCCGTGGCGCTGACCGCGCTGCTGGTGTTCCCGCAGTACTTCCTGCGGTCGTTCGCCTACGCCGGGGTCGGGGTCGTGGTGATCGCCGCGATCGGCACGCTGTTCGTGATGCCGGCGCTGCTGATGCTGCTGGGCCACCGGATCAACAAGGGGCGCGTCCCGCTGCCCCGCCGGTCCGCCAGCCGCCATCGGGCGCCGTTCTGGGGCCGTCTCGCCGGTGCCGTGATGCGCCGCCCCGCGCTGACCGGGCTGCCGGTGCTGGCCGTGCTGCTGCTGGCCGCCGCCCCGCTGCTCGGTGTCACCTTCGGCACCCCCGACGAACGTGTGCTGCCCGAGGACGCCGGGAGCCGCCAGGTCTCCAGCGCCCTGCGCGACGGCTTCGCCGGGGGCGACGAGTCCGCCGTCCAGATCGTCGCCGACGGCACGATCGGCTACCAGGCGCTCGACGCCTACGCCGAGTCCCTCGTCGCGCTGCCCGGAGTACGCCGGGTCGAGGCGGCCACCGGCACCTACACCCCGGACGCCTGGCAGCCCCCCGGCCCGGCGGCACAGGCCCTGGAGCGGCCGGACGCCATGCGGATCAGCGTCGTCGGCACCGCCGCCCCCGCCTCCGAGGACGCCCAGGACCTGGTCGGCACGGTCCGCGCGCTCCCCGGCCCCGAGGGCGCCACCCGCACCCTGGTGGGCGGCGACGACGCCGAACTCGTCGACACCAAGGACTCCATCGCCGGACGGCTGCCGCTCGCCGCCGGGCTGGTCGCGCTCACCACGTTCGTCCTGCTCTTCCTGTTCACCGGGAGCGTCGTCCAGCCGGTGCGGGCGCTGCTGCTGAACATCGTCAGTCTCGCCGCCGCGATCGGCGCGATGACCTGGATCTTCCAGGACGGTCATCTCAGCTCCCTGCTCGGCTTCACCCCGCAGCCGATGGACACCTCCATGACGGTGCTGCTGTTCTGCATCGCCTTCGGTCTGTCCATGGACTACGAGGTGTTCGTCACCAGCCGGGTCAAGGAACTCCACGACCAGGGCGCGGACACCCGCACCGCCGTCGTCGACGGTCTCGGCCACACCGGGCGGATCGTCAGCGCCGCGGCCTGTCTGCTCGCCGTCGGCTTCTTCGCCTTCGCCAGCGCGAAGGTCAGCTTCATGCAGATGTTCGGCCTCGGCAGCGGACTGGCCATCCTCATCGACGCGGTCGCGGTGCGCGGGGTGCTGCTCCCGGCGGCGATGCGGCTGCTGGGCCGCACGGCCTGGTACGCGCCCGGCCCACTGCGCCGGTTCCACGCGCGGTTCGGCCTCAGCGAGGGCGGGCCCGTGGCGGCCGGTCCGGAC
Source organism: Streptomyces sp. NPDC048290 (assembly GCF_040652095.1). Lineage (NCBI taxonomy): Bacteria > Bacillati > Actinomycetota > Actinomycetes > Kitasatosporales > Streptomycetaceae > Streptomyces > Streptomyces sp. NPDC048290. Next base: position 456,296 of record NZ_JBEZLM010000003.1, on the reverse strand, counting down.
GGTCGGGGTTCGGACGGGCACGGTCCGGACCGGCGGCAGCCCGAGGTCCCGACGGGGGTGTGACGCCGGGCACGGCCCGGACCGGCGGCAGCCCGGCGTCCTGACCGGGGTGTGACGCACGGCGGCCGGGCGTCGCGACGGGAGTCCGACCCACCCCCACCTCCATCCCGCCCCACCTCACCTCACCTCACCTCATCTCACCTAGCTCACACGGGCGGCGATTCCGCACGCCCTCGACCACCCGGAGATCTCTCCCATGCGCAAGTCGACCCTCCTCGCCCTCGCCACCACCGGCCTCGGCGCCCTGCTGCTGACCGGCTGCGGCGGTGACTCCACCGAGGACACCGCGGCCTCCTCCCCCACGCCGACGGCGTCCGCCGAGAGCCCGGCCGCCTCGCCCAGCACCCCCGCGTCCCCGGCGTCCCCGGCGTCTCCCGCGGCGACCGGCGCCAGCGGTGCCGCCGCCCTGGACGGCGGCTGGCTCGGTGAGTCGGACGTGGACCAGGTGGCCATGATCATCCAGGCGGGCACGGTGATGCTGGCCTACCAGAGCAACGACGGCACGGCCCGGCACGCCTGCGACGGCACGCTCAAGGACACCGCGATCAAGGTGAGCTGTGTCGACAAGAACAGCACCGACCGGACCACGGGGACGGTCGAGATCTCGGACGGCGAGAAGATCGCCATCTCCTGGGCCTCGGGGAAGAAGGACCTGCTGACCAAGAGCGGTGACGGACAGCTGGACTACTCCCAGTGGGGTCTGCCCTCGCCGCCCGCCGCGAGCTGACGGACGCGGGCGAAGCACCGGGGCTGGCCGGGCACGGGAGCGACGACTCCCGGCCCGGCAAGGCCGTTTGACGGACACTCACCCTATTGTGTGATGCAGTTCACAGGAAATTCGCCGAACTTTCTCCCTCCTCCACCGTCCTGTCGCCGAACCAGCTCGACCACGACGGGAGGCGCCATGTCGTCCCATTCACCGTCGGCCACGGCGGACGGCCGGTGCGGCGCCCCGGCCACCGGCGCCGACGACACCGACGGGCCCGCCGTGCCCACGGCGGTCCGGCTGGTGGGCCGCGCGGCGGAACTGGCCCTGTTCGACACGCTGCTCGGCTCCGCCGCCGTACGGGGAGCCGCGCTGCTGCTCACCGGGGAGGCGGGGGTGGGCAAGAGCGCGCTGCTGGACGCGGCGGCGGTCCGCGCCGACCGGGCCGGTTTCCGGGTGATGCGGGTGGTCGGCACGCAGTTCGAGCGCAGCGTCAGCTTCTCGGCGCTCAACCAGCTACTCCAGCCCCTCGCGGCGGGGATCGACGCGTTGCCCGAACGGCAGGCGCGCATTCTCCAGGCGATCCGCGGACTGTCCGACGAACAGCCCGCCGAACTCCTCGCGGTGGCCAACGCCGTCCAGGTGCTGCTGTCCCGCAGCGCCGCCGCCGACCGGCCGCTGGCGCTGGTCATCGACGACGCGGCCTGGCTGGACCGGCCCAGCGCGGCCGTGCTGGCGACGGTCGGCCGCTACGCCCGCTCCAACGCCATGGTGCTGTTCGCGGCGGCCCGCAGCGGCGACGAGTCGTTCCTCAGCGGTTCCGGCATCCCCCGGCACGAGGTCCGGCCCCTGGACGAGCACGCGGCACACACGCTGGTCGAGGAGCGGTTCCCGGCGATGACCGCCCGGGTCCGGCACCGGCTGGTCACCGAGGCGGGCGGCAATCCGCTCGCGCTGCTGGAGCTGCCGGTCACCCTCAACGAGGCGCAGCAGACCGAGCGCGGCCCGCTGCCCGCGGTGCTGCCGCTGACCGAACGGCTCAAGGCGGTCTTCGCCGTACGGGTGGGAGCGCTTCCCGAGGCCACCCGCAAGCTGCTGCTGCTCGCCGTGCTGGACGGCTCCGGCGATCTGCACACCCTGGAGCGGGCCGCGCGGGGCGGTGCCGGTCTCGCGGCGCTGGGCCCGGCCGAGCGGGCGGGTCTGGTGCAGGTGGACGTGGTGACCGGACGGCTGGTGTTCCGGCATCCGCTGACCCGCTCGGCGGTCATGGAGTGGTCGACCAGCGCGGAGCGCCGCTGGGGGCATCTGGCGCTGGCCGGGGAGTTCCCGGAGGGGTCCGAACGCCGGGCGCGGCATCTGGCCGACGCCGCGGTGGGCCCCGACGACGAGGTGGCGGCGCTGCTGCACGAGGTCGCCTACAGCACCCTGCGCCGGGGCGACGCGGTCGGCGCCATCACCACGCTGCTGCGCGCGGCCGAACTGTCCAGCACGGGCCCGCTCAAGGGGCGCCGGCTCGCCGAGGCGGCCTGTATGGGCGTTAACATCACCGGTGATCTGCGCAGTGTCCGCGCGCTGCTGGACAACGCGGCCCTGGCCGACCCGGTGGGCGCCGACTCGCTGGCCGCGGCGGTCGCGGCGGCCGGTCAGCTGCTCAACGGCGAGGGCGACGCCGACACCGCCCACCGGCTGCTCGTCGTCGCCATCGACACCCATGTCCAGGGCGGTGGCGGGGACGACGACGTCGTCCGGGACGCCTTGCATGTGCTGCTGATGCTCTGTCACTTCAGCGGGCGGCCCGAGCTGTGGGAGTCCTGGGAGAACGCGGTGTCCCGGATCGGGCCGGTGTCCTCGGACACCTTGCTGCCCGTGGTGTTCGGCGCGTTCGGCGACCCCGCGCACAGCGGGTCCGCCGTGCTCGCCGACCTCGACCGGCTGATCCCCGGCCTGTACCGGGAGACCGACCCGCGCCGGATCGTCCGTACGGCCGTCGCCGCCTCGTACGTCGACCGGCTGGCGGGGTGCCGCAGCGCGCTGCGCCGGGTCATCGACGACGGGCGGGACGGCGGGGCCATCACCCTGGCGATCGAGGCGCTGTTCCTGCTGGGCAACGACGCCTACCACACCGGGCAGTGGGACGAGCTGACGGAGACCGTGGACGAGGGGCTGCGCTGGTGCACGGCGTACAGCTATCGCATGACGGGCCATGTGGGGCACTATCTGCGCGGGTTGCTGTGCGCCGCGCGGGGCGGGGAGCAGGACGCGCGGGAGCTGGCGGACCGGCTGGTGTCGTGGGGCAATCCCCGGGGGCTCGGCGCGCTGCGGCTGTACGGGGCGCACATCCGGGCGCTGTCGGCGCTGGGCGGCGCGGACTTCGAGACGGCCTACCGCCAGTTGCGGTCGGTGATCACGCCGGGTGAGGTGCCCCGGCATCTGGCGCACGCGCTGTGGCTGTTCTTCGACTTCACCGAGGCGGCGGCGCGGACCGGACGGCACGGCGAGGCGCTCGCGCACATCACGGCGGTCAGGGAGAGCGGTGTTCCGGAGCTGTCGCCGCGGCTGGCGATGCTGACCGCCGCCGCCGAGGCGATGGCCCGGCCGGACACCGTCGACCATGAGCGGTTCACGGCCGCCATCGGCTCCCCCGGCGCGGAGCGCTGGCCGTTCGACTGGGCGCGGATCTGTCTGGCGTACGGGGAGCGGCTGCGCCGGGCGAAGGCGGCGGTGGCGGCGCGCACCCATCTGGACGCGGCGCTGAGCACGTTCCAGCGGCTGGGCGCGGAGCCGTGGAGCGCGCGGGCGGCGGGCGAACTGCGGGCCACCGGGGTGGCGGTGCGGACGACGGAGCCGGGCGCGGAGCGGCTGGCGCTGCTCACTCCGCAGGAGCAGCAGGTGGCGCAGTTGGCGGCCACGGGGCTGACCAACAAGCAGATCGCCGCGCAGTTGTTCCTGTCGCCGCGCACGGTGGCGGCGCATCTGCGCAATGTGTTCCCCAAGCTGAATGTGACGTCCCGGGCGGGGCTGCGGGACGCGCTGAGCGGGCAGCGGGGGTGAAGACGCGAGAATACACGAACAGACGCGGACAGACGCGGACAGACGCGGACAGCCCGTCCGGTGGACGGGCTGTCGTGCGGGGGGGGTGTGGGGTGTCAGCGGGTGGCGCGGTCGGCGGCCTTGATGACCTTGGTGACGGTGCCGGGGTTGCTGATCATCACCGAGTGGGAGGCGCCCTTGACCTCGACGGTGTCCCGGGCGTCGGCGCGGTCGTACTCGAAGCGCTGGAGGGCCGGCGGGATGGCCTTGTCGGCACCGGCGACGATGCCCCAGGAGGGGATGTCGTGCCAGGCGGCGGCGCCGGTGACATCGGTGAACGAGGAGGCGCTGAACGGCCGCTGGGCCGCGTGCATGACATTGGTGACCGAGCGGGGCAGGTCCGCGGCGAAGGCGCTGCGGAACTTGTCGGCCTTCAGATAGAGGTCGGTGCCGGTGGTGCCGTCGGGGAGGGGGAAGGGCACCTCGTCGACGGCCTGGGGGATCTCCGTGCCCGGGTACTTGCCGATCAGCGCGCCGAGTTGCTCGCCCTCGTCGGGCACGAACGCGGCGACGTACACCAGCGCCTTGACCTGGGGGTTCCCGGCAGCGGCGTTGGTGATGACCGCGCCGCCGTAGGAGTGTCCGGCGAGCACGACCGGGCCCTTGACGGACTTCAGGACGCTCTGGAGGTAGGGCACGTCGGTGGGCAGTCCGCGCAGCGGGTTGGCGGGTGCGATCACCCGGTAGCCGTCGTCCTGGAGCCGCTCGATCACGCCCTGCCAGCTGGCCGAGGCGTCGGCGAAGCCGCCGTGCACCAGGACCACGGTCGGCTTGGTGCCGGTGTCGTGGCCGGTCGCCGGGGCGGCCGAGGCCGTGGTGCCCAGCAGGGCGGCGACCACGGCGGCGGTGGCGCCGGTGGCGATGAGGCCGTTGCGTACGACCGTTCTTCGCATGTCGTTCTCTTCTCGTTCCGGGGGTTGCGGGTGGGGCGGGGAGGGCTCAGCCCTGGGCGGTGGCGGCCTGCTTGATGATCTCGGCGACGGCCTCGGGCCGGGAGACATAGACCGCGTGGCTGCCGGGGACCTCGGTGACGGTGGCACCGGCGCGCTCGGCCATGACGCGCTGGACGGGCGGCGGGATCATGCGGTCGTCGCCCGCGACCAGGTACCAGCTCGGGCTGGTGTGCCAGGCCGCCTCGGTGACCGTGCCGTTGAGGGCGTCGAGACCCCACGGCACCTGGGAGTCGGCGAGGAACCTGGCGTCCTCGGCGTCGAGATCGGCGGCGAACGCCTCGGCGAACTTCTCCCGGTCCAGGAACAGCTGTCCGTTGCGCGGAGGCAGGATCGGCGGCACCGGGGCGCCGGGGGGCGGGTCGGCGATCAGGCTGCCGACGGACTCGCCCTTGTCGGGGGCGAACGCGGCGATGTAGACGAGCGCGGCGACCTGGTCGTGCCGTCCGGCCTCGGTGACGACGACACCGCCGTAGGAGTGGCCGACGAGCACGACGGGCCCGTCCTGGGCCTCGATGACCTGGTGGGTGGCGGTGACATCGCCCGCGAGGGACTCGGTGGGGTTCTGCACGACACTGACGGTGAACCCCTCGCGGGTGAGGATGCGGTGCACCCCCTGCCAGCCGGAGCCGTCGACGAATCCTCCGTGCACGAGGACGATGTTCTTGACGGTTGACATGAGATGGCTCCTTTGTGCGGTGAATCGGTAAAGGCAGGAACAAGTTAGGACCCGCCGACTGGGAAGGCTTCGTCAAAATGGCCTAGTTGAGCGGCCGAAATACGCCGGTCGATTCCGCGTTCTGTACGGCGGCTGAACAATGGCCCAAGAACTGGCAAAACCGATCCAGTCCATGCCGTCCGCTCTCTCCGTGCGTACGGTCTACGCGTTCCAGCCGCCGTCGACATCGAGATCGGTACCGGTGATGTACGACGCCTCGGGACCGGCCAGGAACCCCACGGCGGCGGCCACTTCGGCGGGCCGGGCATAACGGTGGAAAGGCGCGAGGGAAAGCAGTACCTTTCCGATCTCGCTGTCCTGTGGAATGGCCATGTCGGTGAGCGCGAAGGCGGACACCACGGTGTTCACGGTGATCTGACGCGGGGCCAGTTCATGCGCCCAGGAACGCCCGTACGCGCTGATGGCGGCCTTGGTCGCGGAGTAGTCGCCGAATCCGGCGGCGAACGCGCGCCGGGCGGTGATGGTGCCGATGGAGATGATCCGGCCGCCGTCCGGCATATGTTTCAGCGCCTCGGTGGTGGTGGTCACGACACCGTGCACATTGATGTCCCACAGGCGCCGCGACTCCTCCTGGCCCAGCGATCCCAGCGGACCGCCGCCGAGGAACACGGCCGCGTTGTTGACCAGGATGTCGATGCGCCCGAAACGCTCGGCCACATCGGCGACCAGTGCGACCACCTCGTCCCGGTTGCCCTGATCCGCGCGCCGGGCGTGGGCCCGTACGCCGAATTCCTCGATTTCCTCGGCGACGGCCGCCGCCTTTTCCGCGGACCGTTCGTAGCTGATCGCCACATCCGCTCCGGCGGCGGCCAGCCGTCGCGCCGCAGCCGCGCCCAGCCCACGGCTTCCGCCGGTGACGAGGGCGGTCTTCCCCCGCAGATTCTGTTCCATGGAATGCCTCGGACTTTCGCATGTGGCAACGGGCCGCGCGGAACCGCTCCGCGCCCCTCCCATGCTCGGCGGCGGCCCGTCGGCCGTCTTTCGTGGCGGCGCGCGGACCTTGTCCTGCCGCGCACCCGGCCAGAACCGGCGCCCGCCGAACAGCCGTTCGCTACGATGAGGTGTGTACTCCTGTGATGAGAGAGCGGGGATCTCCTCGGTCGGCGACTGGGACGAGGTCTTCTCCGCGGTGCACGGCGCGGGCCGGATCAGCGTGTGTGATCCGGCGGCGCCCTGGTCCGGACGTCTGGACTGGCAGCGGTCCGGCGCCTACGGTCTCGCGCTGTGCGCCAGCGGCCAGGCGAAGGTCGTCCGCGACACCCGGCACATCCGCACCGACCCCCGGGGCACGTACGAACTGCTGGTGCCGCTCGCCGGAGCGGCGTGGGTGGAGCAGGGGGACGCCGCCACCGAGATCGGCGCGGGCACCATGGTGCTGTGCGACATCGACCGGCCCCTGACGTTCGCCCATGACGCCGGTTTCCGGTCCGTCTCGCTGATCATGCGGGGCGACAGCGTCACCCGGCGCAGTGCGGCGGTGGCCCGCGAGCCCCGGGCGATCCTCGGCGACCGCGGCCTCGGGCGGGTCGTCCGGCAGGTGGTGGCGACCCTCCAGGAGGAGCGGGCCGCGTTCTCGGAGGCCACCTTCGACCTCGCCTGCGACCGGCTGCTGGACCTGGTCTGCCTGGCCGCCGAGGGCGGCACCGACTCGGCGCCGGTGGGCCAGCGAGCCCTGGTGGAGGCGTCGATCCGGCGCCATGTGCGCGAGCACGCGACCGAGGACGGCCTCGGCGCCACCGGTATCGCGCGGGCGCTCGGCTGGTCGACCCGCTATGTGCAGCAGGTGCTGCGCGACGCGGGCACCACCCCCCGGGACCTGATCCGCCAGGAGCGGCTGAACCTCGCCAGGACCCGGCTGGCCAGCCCGGAGTGGGGCGCGCACTCGATCGCCCGGATCGCCCACTCCTGCGGCTTCGGCAGCCATGCCTCGTTCGCCACGGCGTTCCGGCAGGAGTTCGGCACGACACCGACGGAGGCCCGGCGCGGGGCGGGCGGCCCACGGCCGGATGGGGCGGGGAGAGCGGGGGCGGCGCTGAGCTGACACCTGGCCACGTGGACCGGGGGAACCTTATGGGGACCGACCCCACCTTGGCCACGTCGACCGGGGGGGGGAATCTCATGGGGACCGACCCCACCTTGGCCACGTCGACCGGGGGAACCTCATGGGGACCCACCCCACCTTGGCCACGTCGACCGGGAGGGGGACGCCCCGCGCCCCGCCGAAACGCCCCGCCCAAGCCCCCACTTCACCAAACCCCACCCCCACGCCCCCCTTCTGACGTTACCGTTCGGTAGAACCCGTGCTACCGGAGGTAACCCCATGTCCCTCACCCCCACCGACCGCGCCGCCGGACTCCAGGAGACCGCCCGTGCCCTGGCCGCCGGTGAGGTCACCGCGCGGGCCCTGGTGGAGCGGACCCTCGCCCGGATCGAGGCGAGTCAGGACACGCTGAACGCCTTCCGGATCGTGCGGGCCGAGGCCGCGCTCGCGGAGGCGGACGCGGCCGACCGCGCACGCGCCACGGGCGACCGGCGTCCGCTGCTCGGGGTCCCGCTGGCGGTCAAGGACGACATGGACGTGGCCGGCGAGCCCACCGCGTTCGGCTGCCCGGGACCGTTCCCGCCCGTCGCCGAGGACGGCGAGGCGGTGCGGCGGCTGCGCGCGGCCGGGGCGATCGTGGTCGGCAAGACCAACACCTGTGAGCTGGGCCAGTGGCCGTTCACCGAGGGACCCGCGTTCGGCGCCACCCGCAACCCCTGGCACCCGGGGCACACTCCGGGCGGCTCGTCGGGCGGTTCGGCCGCCGCCGTCGCCGCCGGGCTGGTCCCCGCGGCGCTCGGCTCGGACGGCGCGGGCTCGGTACGCATCCCGGCCGCCTGGACGGGGCTCGTCGGCATCAAGCCGCAGCGCGGACGGATCTCCACCTGGCCGCGCGGCGAGTCCTTCCACGGCGTCACCGTCAACGGCACCCTCGCCCGCACGGTCGCGGACGCGGCCCTGCTGCTGGACGCGGCGAGCGGCAACCACCGGGACGACCCGCACCGCCCGGCGCCCATCGGGGCGTTGGACGCGGTGGGCCGCGACCCCGGTCGGCTGCGGATCGCGCTCGCGCTGAAGCCGCCGTTCACCGCGCTCCCGGCCCGGCTGCACCCCGAGATCCGCGCCCGGGTCACCCAACTCGCCCAGACGCTGGCCGGGCTTGGCCATGACGTGACGGTGGCGGACCCGCCGTACGGGCAGATCGGGCTGACGTTCATGCCACGGGCCACGGCGGGGATCGCCGAGCGGGTGCGGGAGGTGCCCGCGCCCGGACTGCTCGACAAGCGGACCCGGGACGCCGCCCGGCTGGGCCGGTTGCTCGGCGGGGCGGCGCTGCGGGCGGCCCGCCGGGCGGAACCGGCCCTGCACCGCCGGATCGGGAGGTTCTTCACCGGGTACGACGTGGCGCTGGCGCCGACCACCGCCATTCCGCCGCCGCAGATCGGCGCGATCCTGGGGCTCGGCGGGACGGCCACCAACCGGGCGATCGTCGCCGCGTGCCCCTACGCCTGGCCGTGGAACGTGCTGGGCTGGCCCGGGGTGAACGTCCCGGCCGGATTCACCGGGGACGGGCTGCCGGTGGGGGCGCAGTTGCTGGGGCCCGCCGGGAGCGAGCCGCTGCTGATCTCGCTGGCCGCCCAGGTGGAGGCGGAGCTGCGCTGGCACGAGCGGTGGCCGGGCGCCGGGATCAGCTCGGATTCCCCGGCCGTCTGAGCGAGTTCGCCCCTTAGGGTGTGACCATGGACGATACGTCGATGGTCGGGCTCATGGGACGGGTCACCGGCACGATCGGTCCCGGGCTCGTCGGCGAGGTGATCGTCCGGGTGCGCGGCGGCGCGGAGCACTTCCTCGCCTACCCGGCCACCGGCGCCGACCGGATCGAGCCGGGCACGGTGGTGACGGTGGTGGAGTATCTGCCGCCGCGCACGGTGTATGTCTCGGCCATGTACGGGAGCTGACCCGCCCGGCCGGTTCGCATCAAGGGGCACACAACTGTGTCCCGAGCGCGCAACAGCCTCAACCCCCTTCTAGGCAGGGCGCGTTGGGCGGCTTCACACTCCCCTTACATCCGGTGCCCCGACCTGGGCGCCACCCGGCACCTGGGGGGTGCTTTGCCGATGTCCGTCGGCCTGCTGGCGGGGGCGGCGTTCGCCGTCGTCGTCGTCCTGATCGTCATCTTCAAACTGATGTGGCGTGTCGCCGAACCCAATGAGGCGCTCATCATCTCCGGCTCCCAGCACGCTCTGGAGGGGCTGGAGGAGGGAATGGGATTCCGTATCGTCACCGGGCGGGGCACGCTGGTGCTGCCCGGGGTGCAGGCGGTGCGCAAGTTGTCCCTCGACCTGAACCAGACCGAACTGCATGTGGACTGCGTGACCCATCAGGGCATTCCGCTGAAGGTGCGGGGTGTCGTCATCTTCAAGGTCGGCGACGACTTCGTGTCCATCGCCAACGCCGCCCGCCGCTTCCTGGACCAGCAGAAGCTGATGGCGGAGCGGGTGCACACGGTGTTCGCCGGGCATCTGCGGGCCATCGTCGGCGGGCTGACCGTCGAGGACATGATCCGCGACCGGGAGAAACTGACCGGTCAGGCGCGGGCGGCCTGCGGTACGGAGATGGAGAAGCTGGGGCTGATCGTGGACTCGCTCCAGATCCATGAGATCGAGGACCCGACCGGCTACATCAAGAACCTGTCGGCGCCGCACACCGCCGCCGTGCAGCGGGACGCCCGGATCGCGCAGGCGCACGCCGACCGGCTGGCCACCGAGGCCGAGCAGCAGGCGTTCGCGCGGATGGCGGAGGCGACCCGGGACAGCGAGATCCTGAAGGCGGGCTACCAGGCCGAGCAGGACAAGGCGGCGGCGACGGCCCGGCAGGCGGGGCCGCTGGCCGAGGCCGGGGCCCGGCAGGAGGTGGTGATCGAGGAGACCAAGGTCGCCGAACTGGAGGCCCGGCGCCGGGAGCAGCAGCTCCAGGCGGACGTCCGCAAACCGGCCGACGCCCGCGCCTACGAGCAGCGCACACTCGCCGAGGCCGAGCGGGACGCGATGATCTCGGTGGCCGAGGCACGGGCCAAGGAGACCCGGGCGACCGGTGAGGCGGAGGCCGCCGCCGCCCAGGCCAAGGGGCTCGCGGAGGCGGAGGCGATGCGGGCGAAGGGGCTCGCCGAGGCCGAGGCGATCAAGGCGCGGGCGGCGGCGCTGGCCGAGAACCAGGAGGCGGTGGTCGCCCAGCAGCTCGCCGAGAAGTGGCCGGAGATCGTCCAGGCGGGCGCGTCGGCGTTCGGCAATGTGGACAACATGGTGCTGCTCAACGGCGCCGACGGCATGGGCGAGTTGTTCGCCAAGGCCCTGACCATGGGCGGTACGGGGCTGGGTCTGGCCAGGCAGTTGCTGGCGACGATGAACCAGAACCCGCCCGACGGGCCCGCCCTGAACGGCAGTTCGCCCGGCACCCCGCCGGTCCAGAAGGTGAGCGTGGACGACGTGTGACGGGGTGAGCGGGTGAGCGGGTGAGCGGGGGCGCCCCTTAGGGTGCCCCCGTGACTGCGTACACCGACGAGAACGTCCCGGGCCGGTACGGGCCCTTCGCGACCATCGAGACCGATCCGCACGCCATCGGGCCGGTGCGGACCGAGTACTCCCCCGCCCACGACGGCGACCCCGACCCGGGTGAGGTGGTGTGGACCTGGGTGCCGTACGAGGAGAACGACGGGCGGGGCAAGGACCGGCCCGTGCTGGTGGTGGCGCGGGAGCCGGGCGGGAGTTTTCTCGCCGTGCGGCTGTCCAGCAAGCGGCATGACAGCGAGCGGGACTGGGTGCCGATCGGGAGCGGGCCGTGGGACCGGTCGGGACGGGAGTCCTGGGTGGATGTGGACCGGGTGCTGCGGCTGTTCGAGGCGGGGATGCGCCGGGAGGCGTGCGCGCTGGACCGGATGCGTTTCAACGCGGTACGGCGCAGGCTCCAGGAGCGGTATGGGTGGGACTGACGGTGACCGGGGGGCGCCGGGTCGGTCGGGCGAGGGCCGTCTCTGAGGCGGCCGGGGCGCCGGGCCTCTCGGGCGAGGCCCGTCTCCAATGCGGCCGGAGCGCCGGGTCGGTCGGACGAGGGCCGTCTCTGAGGCGGCCGGAGCGCCGGGCCTCTCGGGCGAGGCCCGTCTCCAAGGCGGCCGGGGCACGGGGCCGGTCGGGCGCGGGCCGTCACGAAGGCGGCCGGGGCGCCGGGCCGGTCAGCCTAAGGCCGCTTCGGAGGCGGCCGGGGCGCCGCGCCGGTCAGGCGAAGGTCGTCTCGAAAGCGGCCAGGGTCGACCGGCCCTTGGTGCGGTCCAGGACGGCGAAGGTCACCGTGGCGAAGCGGTCCTTGAAGGGGCCGTCGAGCAGCAGGGCGCGGAAGGTGCCCGCGACCGTCGCCGGGTCGTTCTGGAAGACTCCGCAGCCCCAGGCGCCCAGCACCAGACGGCGGTGTCCCCCGGCCGCCGCGACCTCCAGGACCCGTTCGGCGCGGACGGCCAGGGCGCGCGGGATCCGGTCGGCGCGGTCCGGGGCCGTACGGCGGATCACTCCCGCGTTGGGCGCCGGTGAGGTGAGGAAGCTGGCGGTGAACGGGGTGTCCAGGAGGGCGCCCCGGTCGTCGCGGAAGACCGGGACGTCGGGGGCGTGGATGACGCGGTCCGTGTAGAACGGGTCCCGGTGGGCGCGGTGGTGGTCGTAGTACGCGGGGGCGCGCAGCAGACAGGTGTGGAGCGCGGAGGCCCGGCACAGGGCCTCCTCCTGGGCCTGGGCGCCGTTGAGATAGCCGCCGCCGGGGTTGCGGGCCGAGGCGAAGTTCAGCACCGCCGTGCCGTCACCCAGGCGGCGGGCGGCCTCCAGGCTGCTTTCGCCGGTCACCTCGATGGTGGTGGCGGTGGCGGGCGCGGCGGGTACGGCGACCGGTTCCGGGCCGTGCAGCCGGGTGCCTTCGGCGGCGCGGGCGACCAGGTCGGCGAGATCGATGTCACGCCCGGTCGCCGTGCGGTAGCCGCCCGCGGCGACGATCCGCTCGGTCTCCCGGGCCAGGGCGCGCAGCCGGGCGCTCATGGCGCCACCCCCGTGGACGCCATGACCGCGCAGGCCGGTGCCCGGCCGTACACACCGTGACCGGTGCCGTACTCCCCCGTCGTGCTCATGGACCGATCCTGAGCGATGCTGGGAGGCGCTGCAACGGAGTTTCCCGCCCGGCGACGGTGACCCGACCCAGGGACACCAGCACCCGAACGGCGCGATACGCACTCTTGTGCGAGACGCCGGAAAGGTTTTGGGTGGGACGGGTGCGCCGCGCCGGGCGAAGGGTCCGGAGCGGCGTGTTGGTGAACATCTCAGGAGGATCACCACATGTCCGATTCGGTAAGTGACTGTACGGAGACCCATACCGCGGTCACGGAGGCCGACGTCGAGGCATTGGTCCGCGGTATCTGTTTCAAGACCGGACCGCCCCGGACCATCGGCGTCGAAGTGGAATGGCTCGTCCACGAGCTGCGCACCCCGTGGCTCCCCGTGACACCCGAACGACTCGAAGCGGCCTACGCCGCACTGCGGACCCTGCCTCTGAGGTCGGCGCTCACCATCGAGCCCGGCGGTCAGCTGGAACTCAGCTCACCGCCCGCCGCCTCCCTGATGGAGTGCATCGGTACCGTGTCCGCCGATCTGGACGCCGTCCGCGCGGTCCTGCGCGAGGACGGTCTGGCGCTGATCGGCTTCGGCAGTGACCCCTGGCATCCCCCGCGGCGCTTTCTGCGCGAGGCGCGCTACGACGCCATGGAGACCTGTCTCGACCGCACCGGCCCGGCGGGCCGGGCCATGATGTGCACCTCGGCCTCGGTACAGGTGTGCCTGGACGCCGGGTACGAGGAGCCGGGGCCGCTCGGCCACGGACGGCGCTGGTGGCTCGCCCACCAGCTCGGCGCGGTCCTGGTGGCGGCGTTCGCGCACTCCCCGCTCGCCGGGCGCGAGCCCACCGGCTGGCGCTCCACCCGGCAGCGGATGTGGATGGAGATCGGCGCCGGACGCGCGGGCGCCCCGCCGCCGGACGGCGCCCCGCGCGCCGCCTGGGCCCGGCATGTGCTGGACGCCCCGGTGATGTGCGTACGCCGGGACGGCGGACCGTGGGACGTCCCGGAGGGGCTGTCGTTCCGGGAGTGGACCCGGTCGGCGGCGCCGCCCACCCGCGGCGACCTCGACTACCACATCTCGACGCTGTTCCCGCCGGTCCGCCCGCGCGGCCATCTGGAGCTGCGGATGATCGACGCGCAGCCCGGCGACGACGGCTGGCGGGTGCCGCTGGCGGTGACGGCGGCGCTGTTCGACGACCCGGCGGCGGCCGAGACCGCCTACCGGGCGGTGAAGCCGCTCGCGGAGCGGACCCTCGGGCTGCCCGCGCCGCACAATCCGCTGTGGACCGCCGCCGCCCGGGAGGCGCTCGCCGATCCCGAGCTGCACGAGGCGGCGCGGATCTGCTTCGCGGCGGCGCTGGAGGCACTGCCCCGGCTCGGCGCCACGACCGCGCTCACCGACGCCGTACGGGCGTACCAGGACCGTTATGTGATTCCGGGCCGTACCCCGGCCGACGAGCTGCTCGCACGGGAGGGCGGCGCGGCGGACGGCCCGCACGGGGAGGACCACCGACCATGACCACCGAACCCGCCTTCGATGTGGAGGCGTACCGCGAGCGCGCCCTGAACTCGCTGCTCACCGCCCGGGACCGGACCACCTTGCTCACCTCGTGCGTGGAGGAGCCGGAGCTGACCGCGCAGCACTCCCCGCTGATGTCGCCGCTGGTGTGGGACCTGGCGCACATCGGCAACCAGGAGGAGCTGTGGCTGCTGCGGGCGGTGGCCGGGCAGGACGCCATCCGCCCCGAGATCGACAGCCTGTACGACGCCTTCGAGCATCCCCGCTCGGCGCGTCCGACGCTGCCGCTGCTGGCGCCCGAGGAGGCCCGGCGGTACGCGGCCGAGGTGCGCGGACGGGCCCTGGACGTGCTGGGGTCGGCCGCGTTCCACGGCACGACCCGGCTGACCGAGGCCGGTTTCGCGTTCGGGATGATCGCCCAGCATGAGCAGCAGCACGACGAGACCATGCTGATCACCCATCAGCTGCGCCGGGGCCCGCGGGCCCTGACCGCGCCCGACCCGGCGCCCGCGCCGCTGGCGACCGGCCCCGCCGAGGTGCTGATCCCCGGCGGCCCGTTCACCATGGGCACCTCCACCGAGCCCTGGGCGCTGGACAACGAACGCCCCGCGCACCGCCGCGAGGTGCCCGCCTTCCACATCGACACCGCGCCCGTCACCAATGGCGCCTACCTCCGCTTCATCGAGGACGGCGGCTACGACGACCCGCGCTGGTGGACACCGGACGGCTGGACCCACATCCGCCGCCACGAGATCCACGCCCCGCTGTTCTGGAGACGGGACGCCGGACACTGGCTGCGCCGCCGCTTCGGCACGGTCGAGCCGGTGCCGCCCGAGGAACCGGTCGTCCATGTGTGCTGGTACGAGGCGGACGCGTACGCCCGCTGGGCCGGGCGGCGGCTGCCCACCGAGGCCGAGTGGGAGAAGGCCGCCCGCCACGACCCGGCGACCGGCGCCTCCCGGCGCTACCCGTGGGGCGACGCCGACCCGGCGCCCGAGCACGCCAACCTGGGGCAGCGGCATCTGCGCCCGGCACCGGCCGGGAGCTATCCGGCCGGTGAGTCGCCGTACGGGGTGCGGCAGCTGATCGGGGACGTGTGGGAGTGGACGGCGAGCGACTTCCTGCCGTACCCGGGCTTCAGCGCGTTCCCGTACAAGGAGTACTCGGAGGTGTTCTTCGGGCCGGACCACAAGGTGCTGCGCGGCGGTTCGTTCGCGGTGGACGAGGTGGCCTGCCGGGGCACCTTCCGCAACTGGGACTATCCGATCCGGCGGCAGATCTTCTCCGGGTTCCGCACGGCCCGCTCGGGGGCCGTCTGATGTGCCGCCATCTGGCCTATCTGGGCCCGCCGGTGCCGCTCAAGGCGCTGCTGAGCGAGCCGGAGCACAGTCTGCTGCGCCAGTCGTGGGAGCCGCGCCGCCAGCGCCACGGGACCGTCAACGCCGACGGTTTCGGGGTCGGCTGGTACGCGGACGGCGACCCGGTCCCGGCCCGCTACCGCCGGTCGGGGCCGATCTGGGCGGATGTCACCCTGCCGGACCTCGCCCGGGTGGTCCGGACGACCGCGCTGATCGGCGCGGTCCGGGACGCCACCCTGCCGGGCCCCGACGGGGAGGCCGCCGCCGCTCCGTTCGCCGCCGGGCGCTGGCTGTTCAGCCACAACGGGTCGGTGCCCGGCTGGCCCGACGCGCTCGCGCCGCTGGCCCGCGCGGTGCCGCCGGTGGCGCTGCTGTCGCTGGAGGCGCGCAGCGACTCGGCGTTCGTGTGGGCGCTGGTCCTGGACCGGCTGCGCGCCGGACGGAAGCTGGGCGCGGCGCTCACCGAGACAGTCCGGGACGTCGCCGCGGCGGCGCCCGCGGCCCGGCTGAACCTGCTGCTCACCGACGGCACCGCGATCGCCGCGACCGCCTGGGGCGACAGCCTCTGGTACCTGACCCGGCCGGGCCACGGCACGGTCGTCGCCTCCGAGCCCTACGACGACGATCCGGGCTGGCGGGAGGTGCCCGACCGGACCCTGCTGGTCGCGCGCCGCGCCGATGTGCTGCTCACCCCGCTCAGGGAACGGCGGCCGGGCCCCGAGCCCGGCGCCGCCTCCGCACCCCGCAAGGAGTCCCGCACGTGAGTCCGTTCACTGTCACCCGCGTCCTGCCCGAGGACGCCACCGGGGCCGCGCTGCGCGCGGATGTCCTGCACGGTCTGACCGGCACCCCGAAGACCCTGCCGCCGAAGTGGTTCTACGACGCCCGGGGCAGCGAGCTGTTCGACCGGATCACCGAGCTGCCCGAGTACTACCCGACCCGTGCCGAGCGGGAGATCCTGCTCGGCCGGGGCGGCGAGATCGCCGCCGCGTCCGGCGCCCGCACCCTGGTGGAGCTGGGCTCGGGCTCCTCGGACAAGACCCGCCATCTGCTCGACGCGCTCACCGGCGTCGAGGTGTACGTCCCCGTCGACGTCAGCGAGAGCGCGCTGACCTCGGCGGGTCAGGCGCTGGTGGCCGAGCGGCCGGGGCTGCGGGTGCACGCCCTGATCGCCGACTTCACCGCGGCGCTGACCCTGCCGGACACGCCGGGGCCGCGGCTGCTGGCGTTCCTCGGCGGCACCATCGGCAATCTGCTGCCGCCGGAGCGCGCGGAGTTCCTGGCGTCGGTACGGGCGATGCTGGCGCCGGGCGACGCCCTGCTGCTGGGCACCGACCTGGTGAAGGACGAGGGCGTCCTGGTCCGCGCCTACGACGACACGGCCGGGGTGACGGCCGCGTTCAACAAGAACGTCCTGCTGGTCGTCAACCGGGAGCTGGGCGCCGACTTCGACCCCGGCGCCTACGACCATGTGGCGCTCTGGGATCGGGAACAGGAGTGGATCGAGATGCGGCTGCGGGCCCGTACCGCGCAGACCGTGAAGCTGCCCGCGCTCGGCCTCGCCGTGGACTTCACGGCGGGCGAGGAGCTGCGTACGGAGGTGTCGGCGAAGTTCCGCGAGGACGGCGTCCGCGCGGAACTGGCCGCCGCCGGGCTGGACCTGACCCACTGGTGGACGGACGAGGAGGGCCGTTTCGCGCTGTCGCTGAGCGTGGCGCGCTGAGCGGAGCCCGGTGAGCCGGGGGCGCACCGCGCCGGAGTTCTCACGGCGCGGTGCGCGGATCGGGTCGGGGCGGATCGGATCGAGTCGGGTCGGGTCGGGTCGGGTCAGGTCACCCGGGGCTGGAGAGCGACTCGGTGATCTCGTCGGACGCCTGCTTGGCGGCGGTCTCCGGGTCGGTGCCGGTGAGCACCTTGGTCATGTACGTCTTGATCGGGTTGTCCGCCTCGACCTTGGCCCACTCCGGGGTGGAGGGGGTCGCCCGGCCCTGGGCGGCGCCCTCGGCCATCGCGGCGGCGCCCTCCTCGCCGGACAGCGCGGAGGCGAGCTTGGCCTTGTTGGGCACGTAGTTCATGGTGTTGGCCAGTTCGGTGTTCCACTTGGCGCCGGCCAGCGCCTCGATCACCGCGATGGCACCGTCCCGTTCGTCGGCGTGGCGCGGGATGATCAGGTCGGAGCCGCCGGTGAACACCGCGCCCGGCGTACCGGCCTCCTTGCCCGGCACCGGGAAGTAGCCCAGCTTGCCCTTCAGCTCGGGGTTGGTGTCCAGGATGGCCTGGGCGCTGCCCGGGACGGCGATGATCTGGGCGACCTGGCCCTTGGCGAACACATCGGTCAGCGGCGGGGTCTGCTCGTCGGCGTCCACCGGACCGGCGCCGAGCCCCTGCAACTCCTGGTAGAACTCCATGCCGCTGAGCGCGGCGTCGGTGTGCAGGGAGCCCTCCCAGACGGCGCCGTTCTCG
Source organism: Streptomyces sp. NPDC048290 (assembly GCF_040652095.1). Classification (NCBI taxonomy): domain Bacteria; kingdom Bacillati; phylum Actinomycetota; class Actinomycetes; order Kitasatosporales; family Streptomycetaceae; genus Streptomyces; species Streptomyces sp. NPDC048290. Next base: position 438,224 of record NZ_JBEZLM010000003.1, on the reverse strand, counting down.
ACGGCGAGGTCGCCGTCCTCGTCCCAGATGAATCCGGCGAGGGTGTACCAGTCCTGTCCGGCGAGGTAGATGCCCTGGTTGCCGTCGGTGTTGAGTTCCTCGGTGGCGGCGAGCCACTCCTCACGGTCCTTGGGCAGGTCCTCGATACCGGCGGCCTCGAAGAGGTCCTTGCGGTAGATGACCACCCGGTTGGCCGCGTACCAGGGGATGCCGTACTGGTGGGAGCGGAGCTGGCCGGGCTCGGCGAGACCCGGCAGCCAGTCCTTGCTGCCCCAGTCGCGCACCGACTCCAGCGTCAGGTCCAGCAGCCGTCCCCCGTCGACGTACTGCGGTACCTGGGTGTTGCCGACCTCGATGACATCGGGCCCGTCCGTGGCGTCGGAGCCGGCCTTCAGCGCCTCCTCCACCTTGGGGCCGATGCCGGTCCACTGCTGGATCTGGATGTCCAGGTCGAAGTCGGGGTGCTGTTTCTCGAAGTCCTCGCTGAAGCGGTCCAGGAACTGCTGTGACGCGCTGTCCTTCATCAGCCACACGGTCACGGTGCGGCGGTCTCCGTCGGAGCCGGGCAGCAGACCGCAGCCGCTCACCAGGGAGGCGGATACGCACACGATGGCCAGTAGGCGTCGTCTCACGGGGGTCGTGTCCTGTTCTTTCTGTCACACAGGGGAAAAGACCCGACGTGGGGGGACGAGCCAGGCTCGCACGGGCGTGGATGGATTTTGGTATGTACCAATGCCGAGGTCAAGTGGCGTTTGGTATCGATCCGATGTCTCGCGCTCCGCACCAGCTTGCGGGAGTGTGGAGTGACGCGTGACACATCCGTCACGGCCTCCACAGCGCCGAGAGGAACACTCTCATGTCGGACCACACCTACCGCATCACGGAAATCGTCGGCAGCTCGCACGAGGGCGTGGACCAGGCTATCCGCAACGGGGTCGCCCGCGCAGCGCGAACGCTGCGCAATCTCGACTGGTTCGAGGTGACCCAGGTCCGGGGGCAGATCGCCGACGGACGGATCGAGCACTGGCAGGTCGGCCTCAAGCTGGGCTTCCGACTGGAGGACCCGGACGGCTCGTAGACGGCTGTACAGGGCTCAGGGCACGGATGACCCCCCTCAGGTCCGGCCCTCGCGTTCCTGTGCCTCGCCCAGCGCGGCGGACGGGGCGGTCCAGCGGGCCCGGACGACCCGGAAACCGGCCTGTTCGGCGGCGTCGCAGACCAGTTCGTCGTCGTCCACCAGCATCCGCACCTCACGGGTACGGGCCAGCCGGCGCAGGGCCTCCAGCTTGGTGACCCGGGCCGGGCGACGGTCGTCGTTGCGGCGCATGTGGACCTTCCCCTCGGGCAGCCCCTGCGCGGTCAGCCAGTCCAGGGTGTCCCGGCGGCAGCGCTCGGGCCGTCCGGTGAGATAGACCACCTCGCACTCCTGAGCGCTCGTCAGCGCCAGCGCCACCCCCTCGGCGATCGGCGGGTCCTGGGGCGCGGCGTCGAAGAACCCGGCCCAGTCACGCGGCCGGGCCTCCAGGAAGTGCTGGCGGTGGGCGGTGTCGGCCAGGGTGTTGTCCAGGTCGAACACGGCGAGCGGGGGTCGGCTGTCGGCGGTCACGCCCCCAGGGTAGAGCGTGCGGTGAGCGGACCCGGCGCCGGGAATGCCCTGGCGTCCCAGGCGTTGAACCCGCTGTGACCTCGCTGCTTTCGCGTATCCCGTTCTCCGTCCTCGACCGCTCCCGCACCCGCGAGGGGCGTCCGGACGCCGAGGCGCTGCGGGACACCGTGGACTTCGCGCGGGAGGCGGAGCGGCTCGGGTACCACCGGTTCTGGGTGTCGGAGCACCACGGGGTGCCCGGGGTCGCCGGGTCCGCGCCGACCGTGCTGGCGGCGGCGGTCGCGGCGGCCACCACCGCGATCCGGGTCGGCACCGGCGGGGTCATGCTGCCCAACCACCAGCCCCTGGTCGTCGCCGAGCAGTTCGGGGTGCTGGAGTCGCTGTTCCCGGGGCGGATCGACATGGGACTCGGCCGGTCCGTCGGGTTCACCCCGGGCGTGCGCAAGGCGCTGGGCCGGGACAAGGACGTGGCCGAGGACTTCGAGGGGCAACTCGGCGAGCTGCTCGGCTGGTTCCGCGGCACCTCGCCGACCGGGGTACGGGCCCGGCCGTCCGACGGGCTGACCGTGCCGCCGTTCGTGCTGGCGATGGGCGAGGGCGCGGCGATCGCCGCCCGCGCGGGGCTGCCGATGGTGATCGGCGATCTGCGGGACCGGGACCGGATGCGGCGGGGCGTCGACCAGTACCGCGCCCTCTTCCGCCCCTCGGACTGGTCCGCCGAGCCCTATGTCGTCGTCTCGGGCACGGTCGCCGTGGCCGGGACCCCCGAGGAGGCGCGGCGGCTGCTGATCCCGGAGGCGTGGTCGATGGCGTACTCCCGCACCCATGGCACCTTCCCGCCGCTGCCGCCCGCCGAGCGGGTCGAGGCGCTGCGGATGACGGACAAGGAGCGCGGCTTCTACGCGTCCGGGCTGACCGGCCAGCTCGCGGGCACCGAGGACGAGGTGACCCACGCGCTGGAGACGGTGGTGAAGGAGACCGGCGCGGACGAGGTGCTGGTGACGACCAGTACGTACGACCGGGGCGCGCTGCTGGACTCGTACCGGCGGCTGGCCCGGCTCAGCGGGCGGACGGGCCGGTGAGCCTGGTCGGGCGGACGGAAGGGGCGGGGAGCCCGGTCGGGCGGACGGAAAGGGCGGGGAGCCCGGTCGGGCGGGTGGCACGGGCTGTGAGGTGCGCGCCCGGGTGCTCCAGGTCGGAGGCTTACCGTGCGCCCGGCGTCGTAGGCTCGCGGGCTGACCGGGCGCCCGGCGGCATGGCTTCGCGGGGCGAACGCGCGCCCGGCGTCTCAGGGGCGCGGGCGGAACGCGCGCCCGGCGTCACAAGGGCGCGGGCGGAACGCGCGTCCGGTGTCATAGCTTCGCGGGCTGCTCCGCCGTCACCTCCAGGGCCCCGTCGACCGCGTCCACCCGGGCCCGGTCGCCCTCGCTGAGCTGGCCCGACAGCAGCAGGTCGGCGAGCCGGTCGTCGACCTCGCGCTGGATGGTGCGGCGCAGCGGACGGGCGCCGAAGTCGGGCTGGTGGCCGAGGTTGGCCAGCAGGTCGGCCGCCGCGTCGGTGATCTCCAGCTCCACGTCCTGGGCGCGCAGCCGCCGCCGGGTGTGGTCGAGGAGGAGTTCCACGATCTGCCGGAGCTGGGCGCGGTCGAGGCCGCGGAAGAGGATGATCTCGTCGATGCGGTTGAGGAACTCGGGGCGGAAGTAGTCGTTCAGGACCGGCAGCACCTGCTCGCGCATGATGTCGTAGTCCTCGACCCCGGCGGCCAGGATGCGGTCGGCGCCGATGTTGGACGTCATGATGATCACGGTGTTCTTGAAGTCGACCGTGCGGCCCTGGGCGTCGGTGAGCCGTCCGTCGTCCAGGATCTGGAGCAGCGCGTTGAAGACATCCGGGTGCGCCTTCTCCACCTCGTCGAACAGCACCACGGAGTACGGCTGTCTGCGCACCGCCTCGGTGAGCTGACCGGCCTCGTCGTGGCCGACGTAGCCGGGCGGGGCGCCGACCAGCCGGGAGACGGTGTGCCGCTCCTGGAACTCGCTCATGTCGAGGCGGATCATGCGGTGTTCGTCGCCGAACAGGGCGGCGGCCAGCGCGCGGGCCAGCTCGGTCTTGCCGACGCCGGTCGGGCCGAGGAAGAGGAAGCTGCCGACGGGGCGGTCGGGGTCGGCCATCCCGGCGCGGGCGCGGCGCACCGCGCGGGAGACGGCGGTGATGGCCTCGTCCTGGCCGACGACCCGCTCGTGGAGGTGGTCCTCCAGCTTCATCAGCCGTTCCCGCTCCTCCTCGGTGAGCTGGGCGACCGGGATGCCGGTGGAGCGGGCGACGACCTCGGCGATGTCGTCGGCGGTGACCTTCGGGGTCTCCTCCTCGGCGCCGTCGCTCTCGGCGAGCCGGTCCTCGGCCTCCTTGATCCGGTCCCGCAGCTCCTTGGCCCGCTCGTACTCCTCGTCGGCGACCGCCTGGTCCTTCTCCCGGTTCAGGGCGGCGACGGTCTCCTCGATCTCCCGGGTGTCGTCGAGCGGGGTCTTGGCGCGCAGCCGGACCCGGGCGGCGGCCTGGTCCATCAGGTCGATGGCCTTGTCCGGCAGGAACCGGGAGGTGATGTACCGGTCGGACAGCTCGGCGGCGGCGACCACCGCCTCGTCGGTGATCCGGACCTGGTGGTGGGCCTCGTAGCGGTCGCGCAGTCCGCGCAGGATCTCGATGGTGTCGTCCACGGACGGCTCGCCGACCAGGATCGGGGCGAAGCGGCGCTCCAGGGCGGCGTCCTTCTCGATGTGTTTGCGGTACTCGTCGATGGTGGTGGCGCCGATGAGATGGAGTTCGCCACGGGCGAGGGCGGGCTTGAGCATGTTCCCGGCGTCCATGGCGCCCTCTCCGCCGCCGCCCGCGCCGACCACGGTGTGCAGTTCGTCCAGGAAGAGGATCAGTTCCTCGCCGTGCTCACGGACCTCTTCGAGCAGCTTCTTCAGCCGCTCCTCGAACTCGCCGCGGTACTTGGTCCCGGCCACCATGCCGGGCAGGTCCAGGGAGACCAGCCGCTTCCCGGCGAGAGTGCGGGGCACGTCCCCGGCGACGATCCGCTGGGCGATGCCCTCCACGATGGCGGTCTTGCCGACGCCGGGGTCGCCGATCAGCACGGGGTTGTTCTTGCTGCGCCGGGAGAGCACCTCGATGGTCTGCTCGACCTCGTCGTCCCGGCCGATCACCGGGTCCAGGCGCCCGGCGCGGGCGTCCTCGGTGAGATCGCGCCCGAACTCGTCGATGGTCGGGGTGGTGCTGGGCTTGGTCCGCTCGGCGCCGCCGCTCTCCGCCACCGGCATGCGTCCGCCCTCCCAGCCGCTGTCGGCGAGGGCCTGCCCCGCGGACGACTCGGGGTTCGCGGCGAGGGCGCGCAGCAGATGCTCGGGGCCGATGTACGAGACGCCGTCGGCGCGGGATATCCGGTAGGCGTCGAGCAGGGCGCGCTTGGCGGCGGGGGTGAGGGCGGCGGGCTCGGTCCGCTCGCCGGAGGCGGGATGCGCGGCGAGCCGGGCGCGGATACGGTCCGGGTCGGCCCCGGCCTCGGCCAGCAGCCGCCGGGTGGAGTCCTGCTCGGTGGCGGCGGCCAGCAGATGCCGGGCGTCCAGGTCCTCGCTGCCCTCGGCGGCGGCGATGTCCCGGGCGCGCGCCACCAGCTCGCGGGAGCGCTCGGAGAGCAGACTGCCGATGTCGACGTTCTGCGGCCGGCGGGTGGTGGCCGGTGCGCCGCCCGCCGGGCCGAAGAAGCGGGACATGAGCGCGTCGAACTCCTCGAAGGGACTGCGACCGCCGAATCCGAAACCGGGAGTAGTCATGATGGACGGGCCCTCCGTACGTACGTCACCTCGCCAGGCATTCCCGTCTACCAACGTCGCACAGCGCGCCGGGGCCCGCACCCGCGCGGAGGGCACGGGGGGCGTGCCGGGCCGGTGCGGCAGCGTGCCGCAGGGTCCGCGTCCGGGGGGGGCGGTGCGACAGCGGGCCGCAAGGTCCGCGACCGAGGCCGGTACGACAGCGCGCCACAAGCTCCGCGACCGGAGCCGGGACGGCAGCGCGCCGCAAGCTCCGCGACCGGGGCCGGGGCGCCCGCGAGGGCCGTGCGCGCGGGCGGGGTCGCCGTCGTCGCGGCGCCGCTCCCCTGGGGGCACGGTGGCCCGGTGGTCCGACTCCCCGCGGTGCTGTGGGCGTTGCGGCACCGCGGGTGCGGGCCGGACGGGACTTCACGGGCGGGACCGCGCGGGTCCGCCTCGGTCGGGGGTCAGCGCGGCGGCCGGTTCCCGCGTGTCGCGGCGGGTCGCCAGGGTCGTGTGGAGCCAGTCGGGTTCGCCGGTCCGGGCGGGCTGCGCGGCGCGGGCGAGGGTGCGGCGGTCGGGGTGGGTGCCCGGCGGGATGAGGGGGCGGAGGTCGACCTCGGCGACCAGGCCGCGGGTGGTCACCACCCGCCACAGGGAGGTGACGAGGGAGTCCTCGCCGATGAAGGCGGGGACGGTGGTGGCGGGGCCGCCGGTGACGCGGTAGTGCAGCCGGACCGGCTGGACGGGGACCCCGGCGTCGAGGGCGGCCTGGAACGCGGCCCGGCGGAAGGTGCCCTGGGCCCGGCCGCACCAGGTGCTGCCCTCGGGGAAGACCCCGACGGCGGCGCCGTGCCGCAGGATGTCGGCGAGGGCGGCGACGGTCCGGGGCAGCGCCTTGAGGCGGTCACGGTCGATGAACAGGGTGCCGCCCCGGGCGGCGAGGGCGCCCGCGACCGGCCAGTGCCGGATCTCGGTCTTGGCGAGCATCCGGGCCGGGCGGACCGCGGCCAGCAGCGGGATGTCCAGCCAGGAGATGTGGTTGGCGACGATCAGCACACCGCCCGTGGCGGGCGGCGCGGCGCCGGTGACGGCCGGGCGGACCCCGGCGGCGCGGACCAGGGTCCGGCACCACCAGCGGATCGCGTCGGCGGGGAGCCACCGCCCCAGCGGCAGGGCGAGGACGGCCAGCAGGACCAGGCCGACGACGGCCGTGAACCGCAGGACGGCCCGCGGCAGGGCCGCCGCCCGCCCCGCCGGGTCGATGCACGCCGCCGGGGTGCACGGCGCGCTCGGCTGCCAGCCGCTCATCAGGCCGGGACGAGCGAGAGGAAGTGCTTGAGGTAGCGCGGGTTGACCCGGCGCATGGACAGCAGCACATAGAGGTCGGCGACGCCGAAGTCCGGGTCGTGGGCGGGCTCGCCGCAGACCCAGGCGCCGAGCCGGAGGTAGCCGCGCAGCAGCGGCGGCAGCTCGGTGCGGCCCTCCGGGCGGGTGACGCCGTCGGCGCTCCACGGCAGCAGCGGGCGGACCCGGTACTCCTCGGGGGCCAGGTGCCTGCCCTGGACCCGGTCCCAGGTGGCGGCGGCGAGGGCGCCGCCGTCGGCGAGCGGGACGGAGCAGCAGCCCGCCAGCCACTCATGGCCGCCCGCGACCATGTACCGGGCGATGCCCGCCCAGATCAGGCCGATGACGGTGCCGTCGCGGTGGTCGGGGTGGACGCAGGAGCGGCCGACCTCGACCAGTTGAGGCCGGATCGGGGCAAGGCCGCCGAGGTCGAACTCGCCCTCGGAGTAGAGCCGCCCGGCGACGGCCGCGCGGTCGGGCGGGAGCAGCCGGTAGGTGCCGACGACCTCGCCGCTGAGCGTGTCGCGGACCAGCAGATGGTCGCAGTAGGCGTCGAAGGGGTCGATGTCGAGGCCGGGCTGCGGGCCGGACAGCAGGGCGCCCATCTCCCCGGCGAAGACGTCGTGGCGCAGCTTCTGGGCGGCGCGGACGTCGGCCTCGTCACGGGCGAGGGTGACGGTGTACCGCGTGGGGGCCGCCGGCTGCGGCGGTCGGTCGAGCGTGGTGACGCCGGTCATGGCTCTCTCCTGGTCACAGGGCCTGGTCACGAGCCTGGTCACGGGCCTGGTCACGGACGTGATGGCAGACCTGGTGGCAGACCTGGTGGCAGACGTGGTGGCAGACGTGGTGGCAGACGTGGTCGCGGGCCGGGTTCGGCGGGTGCGTCGGTCGGGGCCGGTCGCCAGGACCGGCCGCCACAGTTCTTCCGACGCCGGCTGACCGGCGCGTGACCCCGGAGGGGAGAGCGGGTGTGAGGTAGTTGAATGCCCGGTGTGCGGCCCCTGTGGGCCGGAAATGCCTGGCGGGACCGGGGAGAGCACCCCTCCCGGTCCCGCCCGTCCGCACCCTTGTGGCGAACGGTCTGTGAGCTGCGGCGGCTTACCGCTTGGCCACCTTGCGGGTCGCCCGCAGCCATTCCTTGTTCATGCCGGTGATGGACACCAGCGGGATGCCCTTGGGGCAGGCGGTGGCACACTCCCCGGCGAGAGTGCAGCCGCCGAAGCCCTCCTCGTCCATCTGCGCCACCATGTCCAGGACGCGCGTCTCACGCTCCGGCGCGCCCTGCGGGAGCACATTCAGATGGTTGATCTTGGCGGAGGTGAAGAGCATCGCGGCCCCGTTGGGGCAGGCGGCGACACAGGCGCCGCAGCCGATGCACTCGGCGTGCTCGAAGGCGAAGTCGGCGTCCGGCTTCGGTACCGGCGTGGCGTGCGCCTCGGGGGCGGCGCCGGTGGGCGCGGTGATGTAGCCGCCCGCCTGGATGATCCGGTCGAAGGCGGAGCGGTCGACGACGAGATCCTTCACCACCGGGAACGCGGCGGCCCGCCAGGGCTCGATGTCGATGGTGTCGCCGTCGGCGAAGGAGCGCATGTGCAGCTGGCAGGTGGTGGTGCGCTCGGGGCCGTGCGCGTCGCCGTTGATGACCAGGCTGCACGCGCCGCAGATGCCCTCGCGGCAGTCGTGGTCGAAGGCGACCGGGTCCTCGCCCTGGAGGATGAGGTCCTCGTTGAGGGTGTCGAGCATCTCCAGGAACGACATGTCGGGTGAGACGCCGTCGACCTGGTAGGTGGACATCGTGCCGTCGGCGTCGGCGTTCCGCTGCCGCCAGACGCGCAGGGTGAGCTTCATGCGTAGCTCCGCTGGGTGGGGTGGACGTACTCGAAGACCAGGTCTTCCTTGTGCAGGACGGGGGCCTCACCGGTGGTGGTGAACTCCCAGGCCGCCGCGTAGGAGAACTCCTCGTCGCGGCGGGCGGCCTCGCCGTCCGGGGTCTGGGACTCCTCGCGGAAGTGGCCGCCGCAGGACTCCTCGCGGTGCAGCGCGTCGAGGCACATCAGCTCGGCGAGTTCCAGGTAGTCGACGATCCGGTTGGCCTTCTCCAGGGACTGGTTGAACTCCTCGCCGGTGCCGGGGACCTTGATCCGGCGCCAGAACTCCTCGCGGATCTGCGGAATCCGCTCCAGTGCCTTGCGCAGTCCGGCGTCGGTGCGGGCCATGCCGCAGAACTCCCACATGAGTTCGCCGAGTTCGCGGTGGAAGGAGTCGGGGGTGCGGTCGCCGTCGACGGAGAGCAGCAGGTTGAGCCGGTCCTCGGTCTCGGCGATCACCTCCTGGACGACGGGGTGGGCGTCGGTGACGGGCTCGCTGTGCGGATGGCGGGCGAGATAGTCGTTGATGGTGGCCGGGAGCACGAAGTAGCCGTCGGCGAGCCCCTGCATCAGGGCGGACGCGCCGAGCCGGTTGGCCCCGTGGTCGGAGAAGTTGGCCTCGCCGACGGCGAACAGTCCGGGGATGGTGGTCTGGAGGTCGTAGTCGACCCAGAGTCCGCCCATCGTGTAGTGCACAGCCGGGTAGATCCGCATCGGCACCTCGTACGGATCCTCGTCGGTGATCCGCTGGTACATGTCGAAGAGGTTGCCGTACTTGGCCTCGACGGCGGCGCGGCCCATGCGGCGGATCGCGTCCGCGAAGTCCAGGTAGACGCCCTGGCCGCCGGGTCCGACGCCGCGGCCCTCGTCACAGACGTTCTTGGCGGCGCGGGAGGCGATGTCGCGGGGGACGAGGTTGCCGAAGGCGGGGTAGATCCGCTCCAGGTAGTAGTCCCGCTCGTCCTCGGGGATCTGGTGGGCGGGGCGGGTGTCGCCCTTGGCCTTCGGTACCCAGATCCGGCCGTCGTTGCGCAGCGACTCGCTCATCAGGGTCAGCTTGGACTGGTGGTCGCCGGTGCGCGGGATGCAGGTGGGGTGGATCTGGGTGAAGCAGGGGTTGGCGAAGTAGGCGCCGCGCCGGTGCGCCCGCCATACGGCGGTGGCGTTGGAGTTCATGGCGTTGGTCGACAGGTAGAACACATTGCCGTAGCCGCCGGAGGCGAGGACGACGGCGTCCGCGAAGTAGGTGTCGATCTTGCCGGTGATCAGGTCCCGGGCGACGATCCCCCGGGCGCGGCCGTCGATCACGATCACGTCGAGCATCTCGGTGCGGGCGTGCAGTTCGACGTTCCCGGCGGCGATCTGCCGGGACAGCGCCTGGTAGGCGCCCAGCAGCAGTTGCTGGCCCGTCTGTCCGCGGGCGTAGAAGGTGCGGGAGACCTGGACGCCGCCGAAGGAGCGGGTGTCGAGGAGTCCGCCGTACTCGCGGGCGAAGGGCACGCCCTGGGCGACGCACTGGTCGATGATCTCCACGGAGATCTGGGCGAGCCGGTGGACATTGGACTCACGGGCCCGGAAGTCGCCGCCCTTGACGGTGTCGTAGAACAGCCGGTGCACGGAGTCGCCGTCGTTGCGGTAGTTCTTCGCCGCGTTGATGCCGCCCTGCGCGGCGATGGAGTGGGCGCGGCGCGGGGAGTCCTGGTAGCAGAACTGGACGACGTGGTAGCCCTGTTCGGCGAGGGTGGCCCCGGCGGAGCCGCCCGCGAGACCGGTGCCGACCACGATCACGGTGTGCTTGCGCCGGTTGGCGGGGTTGACCAGCTTGGCCTCGAAGCGGCGGGTGTCCCAGCGCTCGTGGACGGGTCCGGCGGGCGCCTTGGTGTCCCGGACCGGCGTACCGGCGGTGTACTCGGAGTAGGTCATCTCAGCTCACCAATCCGGTCATGACGCCCACGGGCACGGCGATGAATCCGAGCGTGAGCACTGCGGCGAGAACGTTCGCGGTGGTCTTCAGGGCGCGGTCGCGGCTGCGGCTGCCGGCGCCGAGGGTCTGGGCGGCGCTCCAGAACCCGTGCCGCACATGCAGCCCGAGCGCGAGCACCGCGGCGATGTAGACGACGTTCCCGTACCAGGTGGAGAACGTGTCGATGATGTTCTGGTACGGCTTGAGGTGCTCGAAGCCGCCCGGGTGCACGGTGCCGGTGGTCAGGTCGAGGATGTGCCAGACGATGAACAGCCCGAGGATGACCCCGCCCCAGCGCATGGTGCGGGTGGCGTAGCTGGCGCGCTTCTTCTGGTGGACGTACTTGCTGGGCCGCGCCTTGATGTCGCGGCGGCTGAGCTGGTAGGCGCAGACCGCGTGCGCCACGACGGCGACGACGAGGACGATCCGGACGAGCCACAGCGCCCACTCGTAGTGCAGGACCGGTTCGCCCAGGGTGCGCAGCCAGTGGGCGTAGCCGTTGAGGTCTGCCGGGCCGAAGAAGATCTTCAGGTTCCCGATCATGTGCGCGACCAGGTAGAGCAGCATCACCAGGCCGCTGACGGCCATGACGGTCTTCTTGCCGACGGAGCTGTCCCACATCGTGCGCGCCATGGACGGCCGTTTGTCCGTCCGCGTTGCCAGAGCCATGTCAGGCACGCTAGGGCCGGTCGGCCCCATCGGTCCAAGACATGGTGCAGCTTGATTCGATAGATAGCGCCTATAATGCCTGGATGCAGTTCCAGCAGCTCCAGTACTTCGTGGCCGTCGCCGAGACCCGGCACTTCACCCGGGCCGCCGAGCAGGTCCATGTGGCCCAGCCTTCGCTGTCGCAGCAGATCAAGGCGCTGGAGCGGGAGCTGGGCGCGGACCTGTTCCTGCGCGCCCGGGGCAACATCTCGCTCACCGACGCGGGCGAGGCGCTGCTGCCGCTGGCCCGCCGTATCCTCGCCGACGCCGACACCGCCCGGATCGAGGTGCAGGAGCTGGTGCAGCTACGGCGGGGCCGGGTCCGGCTGGGCGCCACCCCGAGCCTGTGCACGGGCCTCCTCCCGGACGTGCTGCACGCCTTCCACGACCGCTACCCCGGTATCCAGCTGCTGATCGAGGAGGGCGGCTCCCACGACCTGGTACGGCTGCTGGCACGCGGCGCGCTGGATCTGGCGCTGGTGGTGCTGCCGCTGCCGGCCGCGTCCCCGGCGCTGACCACGGTGGAGCTGCTGCGGGAGGACCTGGTGGTGGTGTCGGCGCCGGACGCGCCCCGGCCGGGCGGGGACCGGCGGGCCGTGCGGATCGCCGATCTGGAGGGGGAGCGGCTGGTGATGTTCCGGCACGGGTACGACCTGCGGGAGCTGACCGTCGCCGCGTGCCGCTCCGCGGGGTTCGAGCCGGACTTCGCGGTGGAGGGCGGGGAGATGGACGCGGTGCTGGGGTTCGTGCGGGCGGGGCTGGGGGTGGCGGTGGTGCCGCGGATGGTGGCGGCGCGGTCGGGGCGGGGGTTGCGGGTGACGCCACTGGCCCGTCCCGGGTTGCATCGGGTGATCGCGCTGGCCCACCGCAGCGACGTGGCGCCGCCGCGCGCGGCGAGGGAACTCCAGCGGATGCTGCTGGAACGGTGACGCCCGGTTTTTCGGCGGGGTGCGTCTGCCGGGTTGCTGTGCGATGCCGGGTGCCGGATGGCGTCTGCCGGGTTGCTGTGCGATGCCGGGTGCGGGTGGTGGGGGGTTGCTCGCGCAGTTCCCCGCGCCCCTAAAAGCATACGACCCGCCCGCCCCTTCCCAGGCACCCCGGCGCACCTGAAAGGCACGGCGACCCCGAGGTTCTTAGGGGCGCTGGGGGTACCCCCTCTGGGGGAGGAACTGCGCGACCGGCCACAGAGCACCCGCACCCGGCGTCACACCGTCACCACCCCGCCCCTCACCCGGTCGCGTCGACCAACGCCAAGTCATGGAGCCGGTCGGGAGGGCCGGGTCTCGCGTAATACCAGCCCTGCGCCGTGTCGCAGCCCAGTATCCGCAACTGCTCCGCCTGCGCGCCCGTCTCGACGCCCTCCACCGTGACCGCGAGGTCCAGGCTGTGGGCCAGCGAGACGATCCCCTCGACGATCTTCAGATCCACCGGGTCCGCCGGGAACTGCTGCATGCTCTGGGTGAAGGACCGGTCCAGCTTCAGCACACTCACCGGCAGCCGCCGCAGATTGGCCAGGTTGGAGTACCCCGTGCCGAAGTCGTCCAGCGCGATGTCGACCCCCATCTCGGCGAGCCGCCGCAGCGGCTTGAGGAGATCGTCGTCCGCGCCGATCAGCGCGGACTCGGTGACCTCCAGGCAGAGCGCGTCCGGCGCGACCCCCGTCGACTCCAGGATGTCCACCGTGTCCTGCACCAGCCCGGGATGGGTCAGCTGGCACGGGGACAGGTTGACGTTGATCCGCAGGGGCGTGTCCGCGCCGTGCCGCTGCCGCCACTCGTGCGCCTGGCGGACCGACTGCTCCAGCACCCAGCGCCCCAGCGGGACGATCAGCCCGGTGTGCTCGGCGAGCGGGATGAACCGGTCGGGGCCGAGGACGCCGTGCTGCGGGTGCAGCCACCGCACCAGCGCCTCGGCGCCGCGCACACTGCCGTCCCCGAGATGCACCAGCGGCTGGTACTCGATGAAGAACTCACCGCGTTCCAGCGCGGCGGGCAGCGAGTTGGTCAGCCCGTGCCGGGTGATCGCGCGGGCGTCGGCCTCCGGGTCGGCCAGCTCGAACCGGTTGCCGCCCGCGTTCTTCGCCCGGTACATCGTGATGTCGGCGCTGCGCAGCACCTCCGCCGCGCTGCGCTCCCCGGCGGGGCCCTCGACGATGCCGATGGAGCCGCGCACGGTCAGTTCACGGCCCTCGATACGGACCGGGGCGAGCAGCGCGTTCATGATGCGCCCGGCGAGTTCGTCGACTTCGCGCTGGGTGTGCGGGCCGGTGGTGAGCGCCACGAACTCGTCGCCGCCGAGCCGGGCCACCATCTCGCCGGGCGCGGTGGCGCAGGACTGGAGCCGGTCGGCGATCTCCACCAGCAGCCGGTCACCGGCCGCGTGGCCGAGGCTGTCGTTGATGGTCTTGAAGCCGTCGAGGTCCAGGTAGCACAGTCCGAAGCGCTGGCCAGGACCGGCGCCCATCGCCTTCTCCAGGCGCTCGAAGAACAGGGTGCGGTTGGGCAGTCCGGTGAGCGCGTCGTGGGTGGCCTCGTAGCGCAGCCGCAGGTTGAGCAGCCGCCGCTCGGTGGTGTCCTCCATCAGGGCCAGCTGGTACTGCGGGGCGCCGTCGGCGTCACGCAGGAGGGAGACGGTGAGGTTGGTCCACAGGACCGTTCCGTCGGGCCGGTAGAACGCCTTCTCGACGTGGTAGTGCTCGCGTTCGCCGCGGACGAGTTCGTCGTAGAGCCGCCACATCTGGGGGGCGTCGTCGACATGGGTCCAGTCGCGGACGTTGCGACTGCGTACGGTGTGCTCGCCGCCGCCGAACATCCGCAGCAGCGCCGCGTTGGTCTCCAGGACATTGCCGTCGAGGTCGGCGATGCCGATCCCTATGGCGGCGCCCTCGAACACCGCGCGGAACCGGGCCTCGCTGGCGTGCAGCGCCTGGGCGACCACGCCCTGGGCGCGCAGCGCGGCCTGGGCGATGGACTCCTGCTCGGCGAGGGTGCGGGCGCGCAGCGCCTGGGCGAACCCGGCGGCCATGGCGTGCTGGATACGGGAGGAGCGGGCCCGCAGATCGTCCTGGGGGCCGTCGTCGCCGCAGTAGAGGACGAGATACGCGTCGACGCAGTCGAGGGTGCGGCTGAGCGCCTCGGGGTCGGTGCAATGCGCGTCGACCAGCGCCGCACCGAGGGCGCGGCCTTCGGCGGCGTCGTAGCTCCGGGCGCGCAGCGCCTCGCTCATCCGGCGGGCGAGCGGCAGCAGTTGGTCCTCGAACTCGGGGCGGGTCAGCGAGGTCGGCGACACCGGGAAGACGGCCCGGCTCCAGATCGTCGCGAACCGCCGCAGACGGTCCTCCGGCCCGTCCGGCTCCGCGCTCACGCCGTACGTCCCACGCCGGCGAATCCGGAGAACGCGTAGGGATCCTCGTCCTCCGGTGCGGTGTCCGGGCGCCAGGAGGCCGTCGGCACCAGTCCGGGTTCCACCATGTCGTACCCCTCGAAGAACCGCGCGATCTCGTCGCGCGAGCGCATGATCAGCGGGTTGCGAATGTCCTTGTATACGTCGACCACACCACCGGCCCGCTCCGGCGGCACGGGGATTCCCTCGTACGAGGCATGGGTGAGCACCAGCATGCTGCCGGGCGCGAGCGCGTCACGCAGCTCGGCCACCACCGCGCCGGGGTCGTCGGCGTCCTCCACGAAGTGCAGGATCGCGACGAGCATCAGGGCCACCGGACGGTCCAGGTCGAGCAGCCGCTCCACCTGGGGGCTGCGCAGAATCTCCTGCGGCTTGCGCAGATCGGCGGCGACCACGTCCGCCTCGGCATGGCCGGCCAGCACCTGCTGGCTGTGCGCGACGGCCACCGGATCGTGGTCGACATAGATCACCCGGGCGCCGGGACAGGCGTCCTGGGCGACCTCGTGGACATTGCCGAACGTGGGAATGCCGGAGCCGATGTCGAGGAACTGGGTGACCCCCTCGGCGACGGCGTACCGGACCGCCCGGCGCATGAACGCGCGGTTCGCCTGCATGATCTTCGGAAGTCCCGGCATGAACTCCATCGCCTTGCGGGCCGCCTCCCGGTCGACCTCGAAGTTGTGCGAACCGCCCAGGTAGTAGTCGTAGATACGCGAAACGCTCGGCACCGAGATGTCGATGCTCCGTGGTGCCCAGGGGGGACGTTCCATGTATCTCTCCAGGCGTTGGCGATCCGGTGTTCGAGCTGAGGCTACTGATCGCCCGCCAAAGGAGCGAGCCGAAACGGAAATTGACCATCCGTTCCCGGTCACTGCCGTTGGCACGTGCCGTATCGGTGCGGTGCCGTTGTCTCACGAAAAGTATCGGAAAGTATCGGAGGGAATTCGCTCAGTGCGCTTCGGTGCTAGGCATAGGCGTACACAACGAAGCAGTCCATCACTCCGCGGAGTGTTCCTCGGAACACGGAGTGATGGACTGCCCGGAAGCCGGGGGAAGGGCCGCTACTCCTTGTCGGGGGCGCCGATCGGCTTTCCGTCGGGGGCCACCGCGTACCAGGTGCCGCCCACGCCCTGGCCCTTGGTGTCGCCCGGGGCCTTGTCACCGGCGAAGGTGTAGATGGGCCAGCAGTTGACCGTCTGCTGCTTGGTGCCGTCGGGGCGGGTGAAGCTCATCAGGCCCTTCTTCTGGACGCCCTCGGTGTCGTCGTTGGCGACGGGCGCGACCACCGGCCACTTCGCCAGGCACTCGCCGGTGCAGGCCGAGACCGGCTCGGGCCATGCCTCGTCCTTCATGAAGCGGTAGACGGTCATGCCGTTCTTGTCGACGACGTGTTCACCGAGCTTGGCGTCCTCGCGGGTGGACAGGCCGGGCAGAGCGGCCAGTTCGGCCTTCTTGCCGTCGGCGGCCAGCGCGAACCAGGTGCCGTTGACGCCCTGGCCCTCGATGTCCCCCGCCTTGGCGTCCTTGGCGAAGCGGTAGGCGGGCCAGCCGCCGACGGTGAGCTGCTTGGTGCCGTCGGGGCGGGTGATCTCCCCGAGGAGTTCGGCGTCGACGCCGTCGCCCGCGCTGGCGTCGTTCGCCGGGACCGGCGGCCAGGCGGTGGCGCAGTCGCCGTCGCAGTTGGTCTTGGGCGGCTCCGCGGTGTCCTGGTCGAAGCGGTAGAGGGTCCGGCCGTCGGCGTCGGTGAGGATGCTGCCGAGTTCCGCGTTCGCGGCGACCGTGAGTTGTCCTGCGGGGGTGTTGGGGGCGGCGGCCTGCTGGCCCGCCTGCCCACCCGCCTGGGCGTCGGTACCGGCGCCCGGCGTGGCGTATCCCGGCGCGGGGGCCGTGGCTCCCACGTTCTGGCTGGCCGACTGGCCGCCGTTGTCCTGACCGCACGCCGTGGTCAGCGCCAGCACGGCCGCGGCGCTTGCCACGAGAGAGGCGGTCCGCCAGGTGTTCATCGTCAACTCCCCATCATCACCACGGTGCTCGGCGCCGTTCTGCGCCGCACGACCAGGGGTACGCGGGGCGGTGGACCGGTGTTCAAGCCCGGTGCGGATTTCTTTCCGCACCCGGTGGAACGGGGCGGCTGGGGCGGGAGCGTTCCCCGGACGGCGCCATGGGCCCGCAAACCTCACGGCCTGGGAATCCCTCTTTCGGGCCAATCCCTCCGTACCCGGGCGTGCCGTCCGGCGCGGGCGTCATGATTCGCGTCGTGCATGGACCCGAACGGACCCGATCCGCCGTCGCCCCGAGGGCGCTGGCCGTGCTGTCACTGACATGGGCGCTGGCCGGAGCGCCCGCGGGGACGGCCGCCGCGACGAGCTGCGCAGGGGCCTCGACCGGCCCCGGCGGCTCCGGCGCGGTGGCCGTCGCGGGCGGCGGCACGGGCGCGGTGGCGGTCGTCGGCAGTGGCACGGGTGCGGTGGCGGTCGCGGTCGCCACGGGCGGCGGACTGACCTGGCCGATACCGCCGACGTGCCCGCCGCCTCCGCCGCCACCGCCCCCGTGTCCGCCGAAACCGACGCCGACGCCCACACCGACCCCGACACCTACGCCCACGCCCACGCCTACCCCGACGCCGACGCCTACCCCGACACCTACGCCTTCGCCGAAACCCACGCCGCCGAAGCCCACCCCGACCCCGCAGCCGCCTCCGCCTCCCCCACCGCCCCCGGAACCGGCGCCCGCACCACCTCCGCCGCCCCCACCGCCACCGCCACCGCCTCCGCCGCCCCCACCGGCACCCCGCCCGAGTCCCACACCGTCACCGATCTCGACCCCGACCCCGACTCCGACCCCGTCGCCGTCGGCGGCGCCGGTGAGTTATCCGCCGTACCGGCCCGCGAATCATCAGCGGGTCACCCACGGCGGTACGTCGCCGGTCACCTTCGTCCTGCTCATCACCGCACCCGCAGTGATCGCCGTTGCCGCGCTGCGACCGCGCTGATACTGGAGGCTTGTCTTGCCCGAATGGCTTGTTCTCACGCTCGCGATGCTGGCCGCGTGTTCCGTGGTGGTCGTCATCACGCTGGTCCGCAGTCGCGCCGCGTCCGACGACGAGGACCCGTCCGAGACGCCCGATGTCATCGAGTACATGACGATGTGGATCGGTGTCGTGTACGCCATCGTGCTGGGCCTGGCCATCGCCGGGGTGTGGGAGGGGCGCAGCGTCGCGCAGGACCACGTCCAGGCCGAGGCACAGGCGCTGAACGAGATCTCGCAGCGGGTCCGGGTCTATCCGGCGGAGGTGCGTGACCGTATCCGGGACGATGTCAACACCTATGTCGGACACGTGGTCACCGTCGAGTGGAAGGCGATGTCCGACCAGGGGAAGATCACCGAGCGTGGTACGGAGCTGATGGAACGTATCCGCACCGATGTCACCGACTACGAGCCGCGTGACGACTTCGAGGCCCAGGCGTATCAGCCGCTGCTCGACCAGGTGACCGCCGCCGACCAGGCGCGCAACTCCCGGGCGGACTCACTGGGCGCCACCATGCCGGGGGTGGTGTGGTTCGGGCTGATCGGCGGGGCCGTGATCACCGTCGGCATGGTGCTGGCGCTCCAGATCCGGCGCACGCTGAGAGAGCTGGTGCTCGCCGGGCTGTTCTCCGCGCTGATCGCGTTCCTGCTCTTCCTGATCTGGGACTTCGACTCGCCCTACAGCCGGGGGGTGACGGCGTCGGTCGACCCGTTCCTCAACCTCTTCCCGGGCGCGGGCGGCTGACGGGGGCTCGCCCCGGGGTCCGGCGCGGCGGACGGCCGCCACGCCGGGCCCGTCGCCCGACCGTACGAACGCCGTCGCTCCAGCGGCCCACAGTCGTGCCCCATTCGCCCGACAGCGTTCGCGCGCCTGTACGGATCTTCCTAGCGTTTCGGTCATCGAGGTGCATTTCTGGCGCCCGCGGAACAGGTCCGCGGCTGCTCCTCGGGGACCCGGAGGATTCACCATGCGCGCGATACGCGTCGGCTCGGCCGCCCTGCTGGCGGTCGGTGCCCTCAGCCTCACCGCTCCCGTCGCGCAGGCGCGCGGCGAGGAGGAGTCCCGTCTGCGGGTGTCGGTGGCCCCCCAGACCATCGCCGCGGGCGGCCGGGTGACCCTGCGCGCCGAGGGCTGCGAGCGCACGGTCCATGTCTCCTCGGGCGTCTTCGACGATGTGACCATCGAACGGGGCCGGGGCACCGCGACGGCCACCGTCGACCGGGAGGTCAGAAAAGGGGCCGTGTACGAAGTGACGTTCCACTGCGGGAACATCCGTGAGCGGGCCGAACTCGCCATCGCCGAGGGCCGTGAGTCCGACCGGGACTCGTCCTGGGACTCCTCGCGGGACTCGTCCTGGGACTCCGACGACGGGTACCCGCAGCGCGGGGTGCACGCCGGTGAGGGCGGCAGCGTCGGCGGGTTCGACCTCAAGGAGATCGGCCTCGGGGCCGCGCTGATCGCGGGGTCGGTCGGGGTCGCGTACCACCTCGCGCGGCGGCGCTCCGGCGAGCAGGGCGGCTGATCCCGCCGGGCCACGCGCACAGGGCTTCGCCCCGGATTCCCCTCGGGGGTCCGGGGCGAAGCCCTGTGCGCGTGCGGGTCTCTCGCCGGGGGAAGCGGACGGGGCCGCCGCCCGGGGTCAGTAGCGCCGCTCGGCGCGCCGCCGCATCCAGAACACGCCGCCGCCCAGCAGCGCCGCGCCGACCAGGCCGCCGCCGATGGCCATGTCGGTCGGGGTGGCCCCGCTGGTGGTGGCACCGCCGACACCGCCGCGCACACCGCCGATGACGGTGAAGGCGGCGGGCCGGGTCAGCGTGCGGCCGTCGCAGTTGACCCGGATGTCGTACCGGCCGGGCCGGGCGTCGCGGTGCACGGTGGCGTGCGCCCGTGAGGTGTCGTGGGCGCCGCGGACCGGGTTGAGGGTGGTCATACGGAAGGCATGCGAGGACGCGGTGCCGCCGTTGCGGCAGCCGTCGACCGTGATGGTCAGCTGACCGCCGCGGGCGATGACTCCGGGCATGGCGACGATGTTGCGGGGGGCGGCGCCCTGACCGGGCCGGTCCCCGAGACCGCCTCGGTCGGTGAGGTCGCCCCGGTCCGACAGGACATCGCCCCGGTCGGACAGCGAGTCGCCCCGGTCGGACAGCGAGTCGCCCCGGTCGGACAGGGAGTCGCCGCGGTCGCCGAGCGCGTCACCCCGCTCGCCGAAGGCGTCGCCCTGGTCGCCGAGTCCGCCCCGGTCCTCCAGCCCTGAACTGTCCCCTTGGCCCGGGTTCTCCCAGGCGACGGCCGCGGGGGCGGCGAGCCCCACGACGGCGACCGCGGCGACCGAGGCCGCCAGGGTTCTGGCAGTACGCATATGCTCCTCCGCGGAAGGCGCCCCGGGAATCCGTTCCCGGTCTTTGAGCGAGAAAGCACCTCCCAGAAAGACCCTCAGATGCCCTGCTCACCCGCGCATTTCGGCGATGGTCCGTCCTGGTGAGGCAACACGCCGGGGGAATTCCACGCAATCGGATATTGCCGCAGGTCACGGACCGTCAGAAAAATCCTGTCGGCGCCGACTCGGATGGCGCACCGGGAAAGCGCGGCGGCCACCCGTTCGCATCTGTCCCCGCGCCGGTTCGCGCCCCTGCATTTAGCGTTTTCCCATGCGCGACTGACGTGGCGACGGCCGCGTCGAGAGGGGATGTCGAATGTCTGCTGCCGAGCTGGCCGAGCTGGCGGAAGAGGAGGAGCGGCGCAAGAAGCGCGCACCGTGGGGTGTGATAGCGCTGGTGCTGCTGACCGGTCTCGCGCTCCTCCGCAACGGCTCGGGGGAATTCGACGAGGGTCCGCCGCAGCCCGCGTCCGCCGCGGCCGGCACGCAGTCGCCGACGCCCGGCACCACCTTCGGCCGACAGGTCTCGCCGCTGCCGTACGCGATTCCGGACCGGGTGCGGATTCCGGGGATTCAGGTGGACGCGCCGATGATGCCGGTGGGGCTGGACGCGGCCGGCTGGGTCGACGCGCCGCCGCCGGAGGACCCGAATCTCGCGGGCTGGTTCACCGGGGCGGTCTCCCCCGGCGAGAAGGGCACGGCGGTGGTCGTCGGGCATGTCGACAACAGCCGCGGCCCCGCCGTCTTCTACGGCCTCGGCGCGCTGAAGCAGGGAAATCACGTCGAGGTGACCCGCAAGGACGGAAAGACCGCCGTGTTCGAGATCTACGGCATCGAGGTCTTCGAGAAGAACAATTTCCCCGGCGACCGGGTGTACGCCGCGAAGGGCGGTGCCGAACTCCGGGTCATCACCTGCGGCGGCGGCTTTTCCCAGCAGAACGGCTACGACGGGAATGTCGTCGTCTTCGCCCGCCTGGCCGAGGTCCGCTGAGGGACCCCGACCGGACGGGACCCTGCGGGGTCAGACGGGGCGGCGGCGGGGCACGGTCAGGTGGTAGCCCGCGTCGAGCAGCTGGGGGAGGTAGTCGCGCAGCGCGCGCACGCTCTGCGAGCGGTCGCCGCCGGCGTCGTGGGAGAGCACCACGACCCCGGGTCCGGCGCCCTCGTGGACCCGGTCGACGATGGTGCGGGTACCGGGCTCCATCCAGTCGAGGGTGTCGACGGTCCAGGCCAGCGGCTCCATGCCGAACTCCGCGCCGAGCTGGAACGCGGCCCGGTTCCAGGCGCCGTAGGGGGCGCGGAACCAGCGCGGCCACTCGCCGACCGCCTTCTCCACCACCTCGCAGGTGCTCTCCATCTCGGCGCGGATCGCGGCCCGGTCCAGCCGGGTGAGGAGCGGATGCGACCAGGTGTGGTTGCCGATGACATGACCGGCGTCCGCCATCCGCTCCAGCAGTCCCCGGTTCTCCGCGGCCATCTCGCCGCAGACGAAGAACATCGCGGGGACGTCGTAGGCGGCGAGGGTGTCGAGGATGTCGGGGGTGTAGCGGGGGTCCGGTCCGTCGTCGAAGGTCAGCACCATGGTGTGGCCCATGTCGTCCATGCTCAGCAGGGGTTCGGTGCGGACCGGGGGGCGGGCGCGGGCGGGGCGCGGGGCGGTGTGGCCGGTGATCGGCTGGAGGCGGTAGGCGGACGGTTTCTGCGGAAGGCGGGCCTGAGGGCCGGGTGCGCCCAGCGCGGAGGTGGCGGGAGTGGTGGGGGTGGTGGGGGTGTCGGTGGAGCGCAGGGAGAACAGGCCCGCCGTTCCGGCCGCGCCGAGCGCGGCGAGGCCGGTGATCAGGGTGCGGCGGCGGGTGAGGAAGTGGTCCTTCGTCTCCTTCGTCATATGTCATGGGTCGCCCAGGAGGGGGCGGGTGCTTTGCAGCGACACCGGGGTGGGGGGTGTTTTGTACCCGGGCGGCGCAGCGGGGTGGTGGCGGTGGGGGTGTCTGTGCGGGTTCGTTGTGGCTGGTCGCGCAGTTCCCCGCGCCCCTGGAGGGGGGAGGGTGGTGGCGGTCGTCCCATGTGTGCGGGAGCGTCGTGGCTGGTCGCGCAGTTCCCCGCGCCCCTGAAAGGCCCCTGGCGGGGCCCTGATGGGGGGGCTGGCTAGTGGTGGCGGGTGAAAGGGAAAGGGAGGGTTTCTCTGATGGGGTGGGCTGTTAGGAACATGATCAGGCGGTCTACTCCTAGGCCCAGGCCGCCGGTGGGGGGCATGGCGTACTCCAGGGCGTCCAGGAAGTCCTCGTCCAGTTCCATGGCCTCGGGGTCGCCGCCCGCGGCGCGCAGGGACTGGGCGGTCAGGCGGCGGCGCTGTTCGACCGGGTCGGTGAGTTCGGAGTAGGCCGTGCCGAGTTCCGTGCCGAAGGCGACCAGGTCCCAGCGTTCGGCCAGGCGCGGGTCGGTGCGGTGCTGCCGGGTCAGCGGGGAGACGTCGGTCGGGAAGTCCTTGTAGAAGGTGGGCAGCAGGGTGCGGGCCTCGACCAGCCGTTCGTACATCTCCAGGACGATCTCGCCATGGCCACCGTCGGTGGTGTACGGGACGTCCGCGTGGTCGCAGAGGCGGCGCAGGGCGGGCAGGCCGGTGTCCGGGGTGATCTCCTCGCCGAGGGCCTCGGAGAGCGCGCCGTAGACCGTTCTGACCGGCCAGGGGCCGGAGATGTCGTGCTCCGTGCCGTCCCGGTGGACGACCGGGCGGCCGAGGGCGGCGACGGCGGCGGACTGGACGAGGTCGCGGGCGAGGTCGAGCATCACGTCGTAGTCGGCGTACGCCTGGTAGACCTCCAGCATGGTGAACTCGGGGTTGTGCTTCGGGGAGACGCCCTCGTTGCGGAAGGTGCGGCCGAGTTCGAAGACCTTCTCCAGACCGCCGACGCAGAGCCGTTTGAGGTACAGCTCGGGGGCGATGCGGAGATACAGGTCCAGGTCGTAGGCGTTGCTGTGGGTGGTGAAGGGGCGGGCGTTGGCGCCGCCGTGGATCTGCTGGAGCATCGGGGTCTCGACCTCCAGGAAGCCCCGGTCCAGCAGGGTGCGGCGTAGTGCCCGGACGGCGGTGGAGCGGGTGACCAGCATCGCGCGGGCGGCGGGGCTCGCCACGAGGTCGAGGGAGCGCATCCGGACCCGGGCCTCCGGGTCGGTCAGCCCGCGGCGCTTGTCGGGCAGCGGGCGCAGGCACTTCCCGGTGAGCTGCCAGGAGGTGACGAAGACGGTGGGTTCGCCGTGGTCGCTGACGCCCGCCCGGCCGGTGGCGGTGATCTGGTCGCCGGTGTCGGTGTCCGCGCGGAACGCGGTGAGGGCGGCCGGGGCGCCGTCGCGGGTGAGGGCCAGCTGACCGTCGCCCGACCAATCGCGCAGGGTGAGGAAGAGGATGCCGCCGAAGTCCCGGACGCGCATGACCCGCCCGGCGACGGTGACCTCGCCGTCGGCGGGCAGTTCCGCGAGGGCGTGGGTGCGGGGCGGGACGCCGACCGGGTAGGGGTCGATGCCGTCGGCGCGCAGCCGCGCCAGCTTGCGGTGGCGCAGCCGGACCTGTTCGGGGAGGGCGGCGAGGGGGTCGGCGGGCGCGGTGCCGTCGTCCGGGGCGCCGGGAGCGGGCGGTGGGAGGGCGGGTGCCGCGGGCCGGACGGCGGCCCGGGGGCGGACCTCGCCGCGGAGCCGCCGCAGCGAGAGTACGGGGACGAAGCCCTCGGCGATGCCGGAGGCCAGGCCGATCCGGGCGAGGGAGGCGGCCTCGCCCCAGCAGATGAAGCGCGGGTACCACTCGGGCCGGTACTTGGCGTTGGAGCGGTACAGGGCCTCCAGCTGCCACCAGCGCGAGAAGAACAGCAGCAGGCGCCGCCAGAGCCGCAGCACGGGTCCGGCGCCGATCCGGCCGCCCTCCTCGAACACCGAGCGGAACACGGCGAAGTTGAGGGAGATCCGGCGGACGCCCAGCGCGGGGGCGGCGGCGCACACCTCGGCCACCATGAACTCCATGACCCCGTTGGGCGCGCCGCGGTCCCGGCGCATCAGGTCCAGGGAGACCCCGTCACGGCCCCAGGGCACGAAGGACAGCAGCGCCAGCGGCCTGCCGTCCGGGCCGAGCGCCTCGGCGAGCAGACAGTCGCCGTCGGCGGGGTCGCCGAGCCGGTCCAGAGCCATGGAGAAGCCGCGCTCGGACTCGGTGTCGCGCCAGGCGTCGGCCTTGTCGACGACCTCGCGCATCTCCTCCTCGCCGAGGTCGCGGTGGCGCCGGATACGGCTGGTGACACCGGTACGGCGGACCCGGCGCACGGCCTGCCGGGTGGCCCGCATGTCCCGGCCGTCCAGATCGAAGGCGGCGGTGTGGAGGATCGCCTCGTCACCGAGTTGGAGGGCGCCGAGCCCGGCGCGGGCGAACGCCTTGGCCCCGTCCTCGGAGGCGCCCATCACGGCGGGCGCCCAGGCGTGCCGCCGGGCCAGGTCCAGCCAGGCGGCGATGGCGGGCGGCCATGCCTCCCGGTCGCCGACCGGGTCGCCGCTGGCCAGACAGACACCGGTCTCCACCCGGTAGGTGACGGCCGCCTTGCCGCTGGGCGAGAAGACGACGGCCTTGTCGCGCCGGGTGGCGAAGTAGCCGAGGGAGTCCTGACCGCCGTAGCGGGCGAGCAGGGCGCGGATGCGGTCCTCCTCGTCGCCGTGCAGGGCGGCCTCCAGCCGCTGGGAGCGGAACAGCGCGGCGGCGGCGTTCAGCAGGGCGAGCGCGCCGAAGAGGCCGAGCAGGAAGGCCAGCTGATGGGGCGGATGGCCGTCGAAGGCGGTCCCGGCGACCAGTCCGCCGCACACCCGGTCGGCGGCCCAGGCCAGCCGCTGGCTCTCCGGGAGACCGCCGGGGAACAGCTCCACCAGGCCCCAGCCGGCCAGGATCGCCACGGCGAGCCCGGCGGCCAGCACGGCGAGCGCCCGCCACACCGCGCCGCGCCGGGAGGCGGCGTAGAACTCGTCGCGGGCCACGATCAGCAAGGTCAGGGCGAGACCGCAGACGATCAGCGACGCCAGGGAGTCGGCGTACAGACCGAGCGCCACCCCGAGCGCGTCGATCAGCACCAGCAGCCCGAGGTAGACCACGACCAGCCACCAGGCGACCTTCTTGCGGGCGGCGGTGGCGGCGGCGAGCAGGAAGAGGAAGACGGCGTACGCGAGGTTGGCGCTGACCGGGACGATCACCGCGTCCAGGACATGGACGACGGGGCGCAGCGCGGTCCGCAGCGGGGGGATCAGCGCGAGCAGGGCGCAGAGCAGACCGAGCGCGCCGAAGAAGGTGGCGAAGCCCTCGGGGACCTTGCCGCGGGCACCGCGGCCGGGTGGCCGGGTGGCACCGTCCGGTGGGGTCGGGGACCTGACGGCGTCCGGGGTGGTGCTCATGCTCCCGACTCTAGAAAGCGCGGGCCCGGCGCGCCCGTCGGCGGGGGGCGGGGGGCGTGCTCGGCGGGGGCGGGGCCGGGGGCCGGGAGGGGGGGCGGAGCGGGGCCGGGCCGGGGGCCGGAGTGGGGGCCGGAGCAGGGGCCGGAGCAGGGGCCGGGCCGGGGGCCGGGAGGAGGCCGGAGCAGGGGCCGGGCGGGGGGCCGGAGTGGGGGCTTCCGATAGCCTCGGGGCGTGACCGAACAGGAATCCAGACGGTTCGAACGGTTCGAGCGGGGCACCGACGGGCCGAAGGTGATCGTCGTCGGTGTGGACGGCTCCGACTCCTCGCTGCGGGCCGCCGCGTACGCCGCTGGGCTCGCCCGCCGCCAGGGCGCGCTGCTGGCCGTGGTGTACGTGCAGCCGATGATCGCGGCGGGGACGGCGCTGGGGGCGCCGGTCGCCGACACCACCGGGGAGATCGCGGAGGACCTGGTGGCGCAGATCCGGGAGGCGACCGAACGGATGCGCGGGATATTCGATGTGCGGTGGGAGTTCCACACGTTCCGCGGGGACGCGTACAGCGGTCTGGTGCGGGCGGCGGACGAACTGAAGGCCGACGCGGTGGTGGTGGGGGCGTCCGAGCAGGCGGGCCACCGGATCGTGGGGTCGGTGGCGATCCGGCTGGTGAAGGCGGGACGCTGGCCGGTGACGGTGGTTCCGTAGGCGTCGGGGCGGGCTCAGTGGGTTCGGCAACCCGGGTGTCATGATGGCCGGGTGAAGCCGAGCGACGCCCCTGACGCCTCTGCCCCCAGTCAGCACGGAACTCCCCTCCCGCCGGACGAACTCGGTGCGCGGCTGCGTGAGGTCTTCGACCTCGTCGGGCCGCTGTACCGGCGGGTGCAGCGCAAGGTGGAGCAGTCCGAGCCGGTCGAGGGGCTGTCGGTCGGGGTGCGGGCGGTGCTCGATCTGCTGTACCGGCACGGTCCGCTGACCGTGCCGCAGATGGGCCGGGCACAGGCGATCAGCCGGCAGTTCGTACAGCGGATGGTCAACGAGGCGGCCGGGCGGGGCCTGGTGGAGGCCGTACCGAACCCGGCGCACCGCCGGTCCTCGCTGATCCGGCTGACCGACGGCGGCCGGACCGTGATCGCCGCCGCGCTGGCCCGGGAGCACGCGCTGCTCCGGGAGGTCGGCGGCGGACTGACCGATGCCGAGGTACGGGCATGTGTCCGGGTGCTGGGCGAGATGCTCGGCGCGTTCCGGGACGTAGACGTCCCCTAGGCAACCGGCTACCCACCCTCTACTTCCCCATCACCAGCCCGTCCTGGTCCGCGCCCCGGCTGAGGACCACGTCCCGGATGCCGTCCCGGACCGAGACGAGGTCCGCGCCCTGTTCCAGGGCCCGGTTGAGTTCGACCACCCGTCCGGCGTCGATGTCGTACATCTGGGGGATGAACTCGGCCTTGGTGACCTGCCAGCGGGTGCCCTGGCGGGCCGGTGGGGCGAAGGTGAAGCGGCCCAGCGTGGACTGGTTGCCGCGCGGGTCGAAGGCGCCGTCCGGGTTGAACATCTCGCCCGCGACCTGGTCGCCCATGCCGTAGATCACCCAGGTGCCGTTGACCTTCTGGTACGCCTGCGGGACATGGGCGTGGGTGCCCAGGATCAGATCGATGTCGGGGCGGCCCTTGGTGCGGGAGGCGGTGAGCCGGTCGGCGAGGGTGATCTGCTCCTCGTCCGGGTCGTCCTGCCATTCGGTGCCCCAGTGCAGGGAGACCACGACCACGTCGGCACCGGCCCGGCGGGCGGCGCGGGCGTCGGCGACGACCCTGGCCGGGTCGGTGAGGGCGACCGCCCAGGGCTGGTCGGGCGGGAGCGGGATGCCGTTGGTGCCGTAGGTGTAGGCGAGGTGGGCGACCTTGGCGGAGCCCGCGTCGTAGAGCGTGACGGTGGCGGCCTCCGTCTTCGTGCGGGCGGTGCCGGAGTGGCGCAGGCCCGCGCGGTCCATGGCGTCCAGGGTGCGGGTGATGCCTTCGGCGCCGTCGTCGAGGCTGTGGTTGGAGGCGGTGGAGCAGCCGTCGTAGCCGGTGCGGGCCACTCCGGCGGCGACCTCGGGCGGGGACTTGAAGCTGGGGTAGCCGGTGTAGTCGCCGTCCTCGCCGTAGACCGTCTCCATGTGACACAGGGCCAGGTCGGCGCGTTCGGCGACCGGGCGGACACCGGCGAACATGGGGGCGAAGTCATAGCCGCCGTCGCCCGCGTCGTACCGGGCGCGGGCGATCACCGACTCGTGCGGGAGGACGTCGCCGGAGGCGACCAGGGTGAAGCCGCGGGGGGCGGCGGACGGCGCCGGCTGTCCGGACCGGTCGCCCGGTTCCCGTTGCTGGGCCTGGCATGCGGCACCGGCGGCGAGTACCACCGTCAGGGCGAGGGCCACCTGCCGACTGCGTGCGATCATCTCGGGCCACCTCAGTGTGGGCATATTTTCATATGAATAGGTACGAAAGTGGCCACCCTTCCAAACGGCCCCACCGGGTCCGTTAACCGTTCGTCGTACCGTTCGCCGACCGGTTCGACCGTCCGCCGCAGGACCGCGTGCCTCCTCTGGGCGGATCGGGACGGCTGCGGTGCCATACCGGCATGACGGCCGCAACCACCCTGATGCACGGGACACCCGGGACGACCGCCGAGCACGAACTCGCCCAGGTGCAGCGCGAGCACGGCCGGCCCCTCTTCGCGCTGCTGCTGAGGCTCTGCGACGGCGACCGGCAGCGGGCCGAGGATCTCGTCCAGGAGACCCTGGTCCGCGCCTGGCAGCACCCCGAGGCGCTGCGCACGGACGCCTTCGACTCCATTCGGCCCTGGCTGCTGACGGTGGGCCGGCGGCTCGCCATAGACGCCCGGCGAGCCCGGCAGGCCCGGCCGCCGGAGGTGGGCGACGCGATCCTGGAGAACGCCCGGGTGAGCGCCGACCACGCCGAGCGGTCGACCGCCGCGCTCGATGTCCGCAAGGCTGTGAAGACACTCACGCCCGAGCACCGTGAAGTCCTGGTGCTGGTGTACTTCCAGGGGGCGAGTGTGGCGGAGGCCGCCGCGACCCTCGGCATCCCGGCCGGTACCGTGAAGTCCCGCGCGTACTACGCGCTGCGCGCCCTGCGTCGGGTGCTTCCGGGATATGCGACTGACCTGCATTGAAACCGACTGCCGGGTCAAACCTTCGTAAAGCGCCTTGCTGAGTACCCCGGTTGAGTAATCCGCTGTCCCTATCCGTGTTCCGGATCGGGGGGCCGGCCGCCCGACCGGGCCCGGCCGACCGTGGGCCACGCGCACGCACCGGAGGAAGGCAGGAAGGGATGCAGCACAGAGGTCATCAGAGCACCGACGGCACCGACGGCGGAGAACTCACCGTCCCCATGGCCTGGTTGTACGCCGAGTACATCGCCGACGAACTGCTGCGGACCGGCGACCTCATGCCGCCGACCTCGTTCGAGTTCCGGGCCGGGCGGGACGCGCTCGCGCTGACCGTCTTCCTGTCGGACACCGACGGCGAACTCTCCGGCATCCGGGTGGTCACCCAGTTGGAGACCTGGCTGTCGCTGACCGCGTACGACCAGCCCTGGCAGGACTGGGTGCGCGAGCGGATGGACCAGGTGGCCGCCGAGACGGCCGCGTCCGGGCGCCCCTCGGTGGATCTGGAGCTGGCGGCGGCGGCCTGGCGCTGGCTCCAGGAGACCGAGCTGCTCGCCCCCGACCTGAACGCCGTGCCCGGCGGGGCGGCACCGGGCGGTGAGGACGAGGGGCCCAAGGTGTGGACCCCGGCGTGGCAGCTGGGGCTGCCGCTGGGGCATCTCGCGATCCATCTGTTCTGAGCGGCGGGGTCCGAGGGGCCGTTCTGGACGGCCGTTCTGGACGGCCGTTCTGGACGGCCGTTCTGGACGGCTGCTCCGAGCGGCTGTTCCGGGCGGCGCTCCGAGCGGCGCTCCGAGCGGCTGGCGGTGGGAGTGGTCCGTGGGGCGTCGGTATCCGGCCGTTTCCGGATCGGGTGCCGACCCCACCCATCCGGGCA
The DNA here is from genome assembly GCF_040652095.1 of Streptomyces sp. NPDC048290. Lineage (NCBI taxonomy): Bacteria > Bacillati > Actinomycetota > Actinomycetes > Kitasatosporales > Streptomycetaceae > Streptomyces > Streptomyces sp. NPDC048290. The sequence continues at coordinate 408,653 of NZ_JBEZLM010000003.1, read as the reverse complement.
CGCCACCGCTCCGAATCCCGGGGTTCACGATTCCGTCTGTGACTTGAGTGATTCGGCGGTGCGGTGCGTATCGGTGGGGGAGCAACGCGTGACCCCCACCCGCACCCGACGGCACGAGGATTCGCATGAGGTCCCTGGAACGGCATCGCGACGTCGCCGCCTACGCGCTCGGCGTGCTGAACGAGGCGGACGCCTTCCGCTTCGAGGACCACCTCATGGAATGCCCCATGTGCACGGCCCATGTCACCGAGTTCGGGCCGGTGTCACGGCAGTTGATGCTCTACCGCCGGGCCACCCCGCGGACCGTGCACCCGCTGGCCGGACCCGGCCCCCGGATGCTGGACCGGCTGCTCGCCGAGGTCACCGCCCGCCGCCGGGCCGGACGCCGCCGGATGCTGTACGCGGTGGCCGCCTCCGTGGTGTTCGCGGTGGCCGGACCCGCGCTCGCGGTGCTGGCGGGCGGCGGGGAGCAGAAGCTGACGGTCGAGGCGACCGACCCGCGCTCCGGGGTCTGGGCACAGGTCACCGCCGAGGACGAGCCGTGGGGCAGCGAGGTGGAGCTGAGGGTCAAGGACGCGGCGGGCCCGCGCCCGTGCCGTCTGGTCGCCGTCGGCCGGGACGGCACCGAGGAGACGGTGACCAACTGGACCACTCCCCGGCACGACGCCCGGCCCAACACCATGCGGGGCGGCGCGGCCCTGCACCCCGACGAGGTGCTGCGCTACGAGGTGCGCTCGGCGGACGGCGAGACCCTGGTGACGCTGCCGGGCGGCTGAGACGGCGCGCGCGCTGACACCGGGCGGCGGATGGGGCGGGGCCGCCCTGACACCGGCCGCATGAGGCGGGCGCCGCCTGACACCGGGCGACGGACGGGACGACCGGGCGCCGGACCCGACGACCCGGCGGCCAGGCAGCGAGGCGCCCACACGGCCAGGCGCGGGCGACGGCAACCAGGCACCGGCCAGGGCTACTTGAGCAACCGGGACATCCGGCGGTCGGCCAGCGGTTTGCCGCCGGTCTGGCAGGTGGGGCAGTACTGGAGCGAGGAGTCGCTGAACGACACCTCGCGGATGGTGTCCCCGCACACCGGACAGGGCTTCCCCGCGCGGCCGTGCACCCGCAGCCCGCTCTTCTTCTCCGCCTTGAGCCGCCCCGCCGCCACCCCCCGGGAGCGCTCGACCGCCTCGGTCAGGGTCGACCGCAGGGCGGTGTACAGCCGGGTGGTCTCCTCCGGGGTGAGGGAGGCGGCCAGCTTGAAGGGGGACATCTTCGCGGCGTGCAGGATCTCGTCGCTGTACGCGTTGCCGACCCCGGCGATCAGGCTCTGGTCGCGCAGGGCGCCCTTGAGCTGGCGCCGCTCGTCCCCCAGCAGCGCGGCGAGCCGGACCTCGTCGAAGTCGTCGGCCAGCGGATCGGGGCCGAGCCGGGCGATACCGGGAACCTCCTGCGGATCGTGGACGACGTACACCGCGAGGCGCTTCTGGGTCCCGGCCTCGGTGAGGTCGAAGCCCTCGCCGGTCTCCAGGGCGACCCGCAGGGCGAGGGGGCCCTTGCCGGGCTTGGGCGGGCCGTCGGGCAGCCGGTCGCGCCAGTGCAGCCAGCCCGCGCGGGCCAGATGGGTGATCAGCCGGGGCCCGCCGTCGGTCGCCAGGTCCAGGAACTTGCCGTGCCGCCGCACGGCGACGACCTCGCGGCCCTCCAGCGCGGTCGGCGGCGGGTCGTACGTCTTCAGGACGCTGATGGCGACCGGCAGGACGCGGACGATCTCATGGCCGACCAGATGTCCGGTCAGGAAGTCCTTCAGCGCCTCTACCTCGGGTAGCTCCGGCATACGTCCAGAGTGCCACCCGGGCCACCCGAGCACCCTCCGCAGCGGGACCGTCAGTGCCGGCCGCGTCACCCGCGCACCCTCCGCAGCGGGACCGTCAGTGCCACCCGCGTCACCCGCGCACCCTCCGCAGCGGGACCGTCAGTGCCACCCCCGCCACCCGCGCACCCTCCGCAGCGGGACCGTCAGTGCCACCCCCGCCACCCGCGCACCCTCCGCAAGGGGACCGTCAGTGCCACCCGCGTCACCGCGCACCCCCCGCAGCGGGACCGTCAGCGCCGCAGCGGCACCCCGAACTCGCACCACACGCACTTCCCGCCGCCCCGCGCCTCCACCCCCCACACATCGGCGAGCAGGTCCACCAGCATCAGTCCGCGCCCGGAGACCCCGGACGTCCCGGCCTCGCGGCGCCGGGGCAGGGCGCTGGAGGTGTCCTCCACCTCGACGCGCAGCCGCCGTTCGGCGCCGCCGAGCACCCGCAGGGTGACGATCGCGGCGCCCTCGGTGTGCATCAGGGCGTTGGTCATCAGCTCGTCGGCGACCAGTTCGACCTCGTCGGCCCGGTCCCCCGCGCCCCAGGCGCGCACGGCCGCCCGGATCAGATGGCGGGCCTCGGCGAGCGCCTCCGGGTCGCCCGGCGCCACATGCTGCTGGAGCCGTCCGCCGGACTGCGGGGCGTCCAGCCCCCGGCGGCGCAGCACCAGCAGCGCCACATCGTCGTCGCCGCCGCGCTCGTCGGCCTCGTCGATCAGCAGATCGGCCAGCGCGCGCACATCGTGCGGACCGGCCGCGATCAGTCCGGTGAGGATCTGCATCCCGTCGTCGAGATCGGTGCCGGGCTGCTCGACCAGTCCGTCGGTGCACAGCAGCAGGGTGTGCCCGGGGTCCAGCTCTATCGTCCCGACCGGGTACTCAAGACGCCCGAACTCCGCCGACAGCCCGAGCGGCAGCCCGCCCTCGACGGGGACCCGGCGGCAGCTGCCGTCGGAGGCACGCAGCAGGGGGTCGATATGTCCGGCGCGGACCACCTGGACCACCCCGGTGGCGAGGTCCGCCTCCGCGTACAGACAGGTCGCGAAGCGGTCGGTGTCCAGCTCGTGCAGGAAGACGGAGGCACGGGCCATCACGGTGGCCGGATTGTGCCCCTCGGCGGCGTAGGCGCGCAGCACGATCCGGAGCTGGCCCATGACGGCGGCTGCGTGGGTGTCATGGCCCTGGACATCACCGATGACCGCGCCGACCCGGCCGCCCGGCAGCGGGATCAGGTCGTACCAGTCGCCGCCGATGTCCCGGCCCTTGGCGCCCCCGATGGCGGCGGCCCGGTAGCGCACGGCGACATCGGCGCCGGGCACGCTGGGGATGGTGCGCGGCAGCATGGCCTGCTGGAGGCCCTCGGCGATGTCCTTCTCCTGCTCGTAGAACATCGCCCGCTGGAGGCTCTGGGCGATGCTGCTGCCGAGCGCGACCAGGATGTCCCGCTCCTCGTGGGTGAAGCCCCGGCGGTCGCTGTAGAGCAGTCCCATGGCGCCGATCGGACGGGCCTGGACGATCAGCGGGAGATAGGCGGCGGCGGTGATGTCGAGTTCCGTGATGTGCGGCCAGAGGATCGGATAGCCCTCGGCGAACTCCTCCGGTGACTCGATGAACCGCGGGGTGAGGGTCCGCACCACCTCGCTCATCGGGTACGGCTCGTCCATCCGGGTGACCCGGGTGCCGGGCACGAAGCTGCCTTCGGGGCCCTCCGCAATCAGCCGGATGCGGCCGGCCTCGACCAGGCCCATCACCAGGCTGGTCGCGCCCAGATGGGTGACGCCCTGGGTGTCCTTGAGCACGTCGATGACGTCCTCGACGGTCCGGGCGTGGGCCAGGGCGGCGGTCGTCACCTGGACGACATTGCCCTGGCGGCGGCGCGGATCGTCCGGGAGGGCGGGGGCCCTGCCGTCGTGTTCCGACAGCTCCCGCAGTTCGTCGGTGGCGTCCCGGACGATGCCGACGATCCGGCTGGGCCGGCCCCCGGTGCCGTCGCGCCGGATGTAGCCCTGGGTGTGGGTCCAGCGCAGGGTGCCGTCGCGGCGGCGGATACGGAAGTAGGCGCCGTAGTTCTCGCTGCCGTCCTTGAGGGCCTGGGCGACCAGCGCGTCCAGGCGCAGCCCCTCGCTCGGCGGGACCCGGACCCCGAGCGAGTCGGGATCGCCGTCGAACTCACCGGGCCGCAGGTCGAAGATCTCGTGCGCCCGTGCGTCCATGTGGAAGAGCCCGGCCTCCAGGTCCCAGTCGAAGGTGCCCATGCGGTTGAGCGCCAGGATCGGTTCCGGGTGGGCGGGCCAGTCGTCCGGGAGTGACAGGGCGCTCGCTCCCCGATCAACCATGCGCCCACCTTGTCAGGATTCAACCGATTTTTCGACCCGTCCTCGCGGGGGTCGGGCCCTGGGGGTCACTCGTCCACCAGACCGTCGGGGTCGTCCGGTATGCGCCCGCCGCCGTCCCGGACGTCCGGGACCTCGGGGACTCGGTCGGGACCGATCTCGTCGGGCGAGCCGTCCTCCGGTGCGCCCTCGTCCGGTGGGGACGCCTCGTCCGGCGGGGCGGCCTCCGACCAGGGGTCACCCGCCTCGCACAGCCCCCCGTCCCCACCCCCGTCCCCGTCCTGGACTTCTTCCTCGTCCCCCCAGGTCTCGTCGGAGCGGCTCACCGGTGTCTGGGGCGGCCGGGTCTCCGGGTCGGCCGCGCCCGCCGCCGTCGCCGTGTATCCGGCGACCATCAGGGCCGCCAGGGTCGCCGAGAGGGCACCCGCGAGCCGGGCTCCGCTCCTCGGTGCGCGGCGGTCGCCGCCCGTCCGGTCTCCGTGGTCAGCCTCATGTATGTCGTCACTCACCGCGTCCTCCCGACTCCTCCGGGGTATTTCGTCACCATTGTCTGCTTCACCCGCCCGGGTCACGCAAATGGAAGCACCGGCCACGTGCGGTGACGGGACCCGGGGCGGCCCGGACGGCAGAATGCGGGCGCAGCAGAATGGGACGGGAGGCGCGCACGGCCGTGGACTGGTTCACCGCATCCGGGTACGAACTGAGCCGGCTGGTATTCCAGCGGGCGCTGGCCGCCGTGTATCTCGTGGCGTTCCTGACCGCCGCGCTCCAGTTCCGCGCGCTGCTCGGGCGGCGCGGGATGCTGCCGGTGCCCGCCTTCACCGCGCGGGTGCCGTTCCGGCGGGCGCCCAGCGTGTTCCACCTGCACTACTCCGACCGGTTCTTCGCGGGGTGGGCGTGGTCCGGGGCGGCGGTGTCGCTGGCGCTGCTGGCGGGCGTGGACGCGCTGGTGCCGCTGTGGGCGGGACTGCTGCTGTGGCTGCTGCCCTGGCTGATGTACCTGTCGATCGTGAACGTGGGCCAGACCTGGTACGCGTTCGGCTGGGAGTCGCTGCTGCTGGAGGTGGGCTTCCTCGCGGTGTTCCTCGGCAACGACGAGGTGGGGCCGCCGGTCGTGGTGCTGTTCCTGCTGCGCTGGATCCTGTTCCGGGTGGAGTTCGGCGCCGGGCTGATCAAGCTGCGCGGGGACGCCTGCTGGCGGAATCTGACCTGTCTCTACCACCACCATGAGACCCAGCCGATGCCCGGCCCGCTGAGCTGGTTCTTCCACCGGCTGCCGAAGCCGCTGCACCGGGTGGAGGCGGCGGCGAACCATGTCACCCAACTGGTCGTCCCGGTGCTGCTGTTCGCCCCGCAGCCGGTCGCCTCGGCCGCCGCCGCGCTGATGATCCTCACCCAGCTCTGGCTGGTCCTGTCGGGGAACTTCTCCTGGCTGAACTGGATCACCATCGTGCTCGCCCTGTCCGCGCTGCGCTTCCCGACCGGCCCGGCGTCCACGCCCGCCCCGGCGGCGCCGCTCTGGTACGAGGTGCTGGTCCTCGCGGTGTCCGCGCTGCTGCTGGCGCTCAGCTACCGTCCGGTGGCGAACATGGTCTCCCGCCGCCAGGTGATGAACCGCTCCTTCGACCCGCTCCACCTCGTCAACACCTACGGCGCCTTCGGCAGTGTCAGCCGGGTGCGGTACGAGGTGGTGATCGAGGGCACCGCCGACCCGGAGCCCGGCCCGGACGCCGACTGGCGGGCGTACGAGTTCCGGGGCAAGCCCGGTGATCCCCGGCGCTGGCCGCGCCAGTTCGCCCCGTACCATCTGCGGCTCGACTGGATGATGTGGTTCGCGGCGCTGTCGCCCGGGTACGCCGGGGACTGGTTCGGGGGGCTGGTGGAACGGCTGCTGGAGGGCGACCGGGACACCCTGCGGCTGCTGCGCCGCTCCCCGTTCCCGCCGGACGCCCCGCCCCGCCATGTCCGCGCCCGGCTCTTCCGCTACCGGTTCACCACCTGGCGGGAGCTGCGCGAGACGGGCGCCTGCTGGGAGCGGACGTACGTCCGGGAGTATCTGCCGCCGACCCGGCTGCGGTAGCGGCTCATAGGCGGTAGACGCGGGTCGCCGTGCCCGTGAAGAGGGCGTCCCGCTCCCCCGCGCTCAGCCCCGCCGTCAGCTCCCGCGCCGCCGACAGCACCCGGCCGTACGGGGCGGCCAGTGTGCAGACCGGCCAGTCCGAGCCGAACATCAGCCGGTCCGGGCCGAAGGCGTCCAGCACGGTGTCGGTGTACGGGCGCAGGTCCGCGACCGTCCAGGCGGCGAGGTCGGCCTCGGTGACCAGGCCGGACACCTTGCACACGGTGTGGGGCAGGGCGGCCAGCGCGCGGACCGCCGTCGCCCAGGGTTCGAGGTCCCCGGCGGCGACGGGGGGTTTGCCGAGGTGGTCCAGGACGAAGGTGAGGCCGGGGTGGGCGGCGGCGGCCCGGACGGCGGCGGGCAGTTGGCGCGGGACGACGAGCAGGTCGTAGACCAGTCCGGCGGCGGCGACGGCGGACAGGCCCCGGTGGACGTCGGGGCGCAGCAGCCATTCGGGGTCGGGTTCGCCCTGCACCTGGTGGCGGATGCCCCTGAGGCGGTCGCCGCCGGGGAGTGCGCGCAGGGCGGCGAGGGCGTCGGCGGCGCCGGGCGCGGTGAGGTCGGTCCAGCCGACGACCCCGGCGATCAGCTCGTGCCGGGCGGCGAGGGCGAGCAGCTCGGGGGTCTCCTCGGCGACGGTGACCGTCTGGACCAGCACCGTGCGGTCGACCCCGGCGGCGCGGGCCTCGGGGGCGAGGTCGGCGACGGTGAAGGTGCGGCGCAGCGGGGCGAGCGCCGGTCCGGTGATCCAGTCCTGATCACGGACCGTCAGGTCCCAGAGGTGGTGATGGGCGTCGACGGTCATGGCGACTCCTGGCGGATGGGACGTACGTGGACAAAACGTGCCTCGGCGCTCACGGCAGCTCCCAGACGACCGGCAGCACGGCGTCCCCGCCGTCCCCGGAGTAGTCGTGGACGACATCGAGGAGTTCCGCCATCCGCGCCTGCCAGGCCACATTGACGGGCAGCCGCTCCAGCTCGGCGAGCAGCCGGGCGTAGTCCTCGCACTCCAGGACATGGAACAGATCGGTGCCGCTGCGCCAGATCGTCCAGGAGGTGACCCCGGCGGCGCGGATGGCGTCCGTCAGCTCTGCCGGGACCGCGCGGTGAGCGGCCTCGTACGGCTCGATGCGGTCGGCGCGGACCTTGGTGTGCAGCGCGACTCTCATGTCCCTCCCTCCGATGTCCCCGGTACGCCCCTGACTCCGTCCTCCCGCAGCTCCGCCCAGAACGCCGCCGGGACGGTCGTCCGGAACTGCTCGGCGCAGTCGTCGGCCTCGGCGGGCGAGCGGGCGCCGACCAGGACGGTCGTGACGGCCGGGTGCGCGGCGCAGTAGGCGAGGGCGGCGGCGCGCAGGGTGATGCCATGGCGTGCGGCGGTGGCCTTGAGGCGCAGGGCGCGGTCGAGGAGGGCGGGGGGCGCGGCGGTGTAGTCGTAGGTACTGCCGGGGCGCGGGTCGGCCAGCAGACCGGAGTTGAAGGGGCCGCCGACGACGACCGCGACCCCGCGTTCCCGGGCGGCGGGGAGGAGGTCGGTCAGGGCGCTCTGGTCGAGCAGGGTGTAGCGCCCGGCGCACAGCACCACGTCGACGTCGGTGTCGCGGACGAACCGGGTCAGCATCGCGGACTGGTTCATGCCCGCGCCGATCGCGCCGACGACCCCCTCGGAGCGGAGCCGCTCAAGCGCGGGGTAGCCCTCGCGGAACGCCTGCTCGGCGTGGTCGTCGGGGTCGTGGAGGTAGACGGTGTCGACGTGGTCGAGGCCGAGGCGTTCGAGGCTGGCCTCCAGGGTGCGGCGGACGCCGTCGGCGGTGAAGTCCCAGACCCGGCGGTGGCTGGCGGGCACGGCGAAGCCATGGGCGAGGTCGTCGCCGGTGGCCGTGCCGGTGGGTTCCAGGCGGCGGCCGACCTTGGTGGAGACGGTGAACCCGGCACGGGGGCGGTCCCGCAGGGCGGCGCCGAGGCGGCGTTCGGCGAGGCCGAGGCCGTAGTGCGGGGCGGTGTCGAAGGCGCGGACGCCCTGGCGCCAGGCGGCGGCGACGGTGTCGTACGCCTGGTGGTCGGTGATCTCGGTGAAGAGGTTGCCGAGGGGGGCGGTGCCGAGGGCGAGTACGGCGGTCACCGGTCGGCCGCCGGGCGCAGCCGGAGGCCCTGCATCCCGCCGTCGACGGCGAGGGAGGTGCCGGTGGTGGCGCCGGAGTGGGGACCGGCGAGGTAGGCGATGGCGGCGGCCACCTCGGCGGCGGTGACCAGCCGTCCGGTGGGCTGACGGGCCTGGAGCGCGGCGCGTTCGGCGCCCGGGTCGTCCGCCGCCGCCAGCAGCCGGCCGACCCAGGGGGTGTCGACCGTGCCGGGGTTGACGCAGTTCACCCGGACGCCCTCGCGGACGTGGTCGGCGGCCATGGCGAGGGTGAGGGAGTACACCGCGCCCTTGGTGGCGCTGTACAGGGCGCGCCGGGGCAGCCCGGCGGTGGCGGCGATGGAGCAGGTGTTGACGATCGCGGCGTGCGCGGAGGCCCGCAGATGCGGCAGACAGGCGCGGGCGGCGCGGACCATGCCGAGCACATTGACGTCCATGACCCGCAGCCATTCGGCGTCGTCGTTGTCCTCGACGGTGCCCTGGGCGCCGATACCCGCGTTGTTGACCAGGATGTCGAGGCCGCCGAGGTCGGCGACGGCCGCCGCGACCGCCGTCCGCACGGAGGTGTCGTCGGTGACGTCGGCGCGGTAGCCGAGGAGTGGCTGCCCGACCGGCGACGGGTCCAGGTCGAGGACGGCGACCCGGGCGCCCCGCGCGGCGAGCAGTTCGGCGGTGGCCCGTCCGATGCCGGAGGCCCCGCCGGTCACCAGGGCCCTGAGTCCCGCGAAGTCGGTCATGCCGCCCGTCCCTTCCGCTCGTCGTCGGCCTTGAGGTCGGCGGCCCAGAAGGTGCCGCCGGGGAACGTGTAGCGCTCGATGGACTCGGGCCGCATCTCGGCCGAGAACCCGGGTGCCGTGGGTGCCCGGTAGTGACCCCGGCCGATCACCACGGGGTCGCGGAAGTGCTCGTGCAGATGGTCGACGTACTCGATGACGCGGTCCTCGGTGGTGCCGGACAGGGCGAGGTAGTCGAACATCGACAGATGCTGGACGAGTTCGCACAGTCCGACGCCGCCCGCGTGCGGGCAGACCGGGACGCCGAACTTGGCGGCCAGCAGCAGGATCGCCAGGTTCTCGTTGACGCCGCCGACCCGGGCCGCGTCGAGCTGGAGGATGTCGATGGCCCCGGCCTGGAGGAGCTGTTTGAAGACGATGCGGTTCTGTACGTGTTCCCCGGTGGCGACCTTCACGGGGGCGACGGCGGCCCGGATCGCGGCATGGCCGAGGACGTCGTCGGGGCTGGTGGGCTCCTCGATCCAGTACGGGTCGAACGCGGCGAGCGCCTTGGTCCAGCGGATCGCCTCGGCCACGTCCCAGCGCTGGTTGGCGTCGATCGCCAGCCGGATGTCCGGGCCGATCACCGCGCGGGCGACCCGGCAGCGCCGGATGTCGTCGGCGAGGTCGGCGCCCACCTTCAGCTTGATCTGCCGGTAGCCGTCGGCGACGGCCTCGGTGGCGAGCCGGGTGAGTTTGGCGTCGTCGTAGCCGAGCCAGCCGGGGGACGTGGTGTAGGCGGGGTAGCCGTGCTCCAGCAGGTGGGCGCGGCGCTCCTCGACGCCCTCGCGGCCTTGGCGCAGCAGGGCGAGGGCGTCCTCGGGGGTGAGGGCGTCGGAGAGGTAGCGGAAGTCGATCTGCCGTACCAGCCACTCGGGTTCGGCGTCGGCGAGGAACTGCCACAGGGGTTTGGCGGCGCGTTTGGCGGCGAGGTCCCAGACCGCGTTGACGACCGCGCCGATCGCCATGTGCATCACGCCCTTCTCGGGCCCGAGCCAGCGCAGTTGGCTGTCGCCGACGAGGTCGCGGAAGAGCGAGCCGGGGTCGGCGCACAGCTCGTCGACGGACCGGCCGACGACATGGTGGCGCAGCGCGTGGATCGCGGCGACCTGGACGTCGTTGCCCCGGCCGATGGTGAAGCAGAAGCCGTGCCCCTCCGGCTCCCCACCGTCGCCGTCGCCGTCGTCGGTGCGCAGGACGACGTACGCGGCCGAGTAGTCGGGGTCCGGGTTCATCGCGTCGGAGCCGTCCAGCTCACGGGAGGTGGGGAACCGGATGTCGTGGGTGTCGACCGCGGTGATGCGGGCGGGCGTCGGGCTCACGGAGGGCCTTTCGGACGGCGACGGGGGCGGGTGTGCGGGGTGCGGGTGCGAGTGCCGCACGGCTGCGGGTGCGGTGGGCGGGTGCGGTGCGCTGGACTCGGCTCATGTGCGCCCGGTCCAGGGCCTGCGCGGAACTCGGGGTCGGTGCGCGGAGCGCGCGGGTCAGTCCTGGGCCCGTCCGGTGGTCACCCGGGCGATCATCAGCGCGACCAGGATGATCCCGCCGTAGATGGCCTGGATCCAGAAGGACGGGACCTGCGCCAGGGTGAGCAGGTTCTGCACCACGCCGAGCAGCAGGACGCCGGTCAGGGCGCCGAACATGGTGCCCTTGCCGCCGTCGAGGCTGATGCCGCCGATGACGGCTGCCGCGAACACCGTGAAGATCATGTTGTTGCCCTGGTTGGCGCTGATCGCGCCGACGTACCCGGTCTGCATGATGCCGCCGACGGCGGCCAGCACCCCGGCGGCGACGAACACCCCGAGCATCACCCGCTCGACCCGGATTCCGGCGGCGCGGGCGGCCTCGGGGTTGCCGCCGATGGCGTACAGGGCGCGGCCGACGCGGTGGTACCTGAGGATCAGTCCGGCGCCCGCGAAGGCGAGCGCGGCGAGCCACACCGACAGCGGGACGCCGACGAACGTGGTGGTGGCCAGCGTGTAGAAGGCGTCGGGCATCCCGAAGAGGGTCTTGCCCTCGGTGGCGCCGACCAGCAGTCCGCGCAGCACGATCAGCATCGCCAGGGTGACGATGAACGCGTTCAGCTTGAACCGGACGACGAGGACGCCGTTGAAGGCGCCGACGACCGCGCCCGCGACCAGCACGGCGAACAGGGCGAGCCAGGCGGGGAGTTCGGTGCCCCAGCCGGAGGCGGCGGCGGGCAGCACCAGCAGCGCGCCGACGGCGGGCGCGATCCCGACGACGGACTCCAGGGACAGATCGAACTTGCCGGTGATCAGCACCAGTGACTCGGCGAGCACCACCATGGCGAGGGCGGCGGAGGCGCCCAGGATGGAGATCAGGTTGCGCTCGGTGAGGAACGAGTCGTTGACCAGCGCGCCCAGGATCAGCAGCAGTACCAGGGCGGGCAGCAGGGCGAGTTCCCGGGCCCGGCGCAGCAGGACCGTCCGGCCAGGGGCGGCCGGGAGGGGGGCGCCCGGGGGCGCGAGCGGACCGACCGCCTTGGTCGCCTCGGTGTCAGCCATGGTGGTCCACTCCTTCGATGGAGGCGATCAGCCGGTGGTCGTGCCAGCCCGCCGGGTGCTCGGCGACGATCCGGCCGTGGAAGAGGACGAGGACCCGGTCGCAGCGGCGCAGGTCGTCGAGTTCGTCGGAGACGACGAGCACCGCGGTCCCGTCGTCGCGGGCGCTGTCCATCCGGGCCAGCAGGGATTCCTTGGACTTCACGTCCACGCCGGCGGTGGGGTTGATCAGCACCAGCAGCCGGGGGTCGGAGGCGAGGGCGCGGGCCATGACGACCTTCTGCGCGTTGCCGCCGGACAGATCGGAGACGGGCTGGTCGGGTCCCTCGGTGTGGATGTCGAGCCGCTGGACCAGTTCGGCGGCGACCGTCCGGCGCCGCTCACCGCCGACGAACCCGAACCGGCCGAGCCGGTCCAGCACGCTGAGGGTGGCGTTGTCGCCGACGGTCATCCCGGGCACCAGTCCCTGGTCGTGGCGGTCGCGCGGCACCCAGCCGACCCCGGCGTCCAGCGCGGCCCGGACATCGCCGAACGGCAGCGGCTCCCCGCCGATCAGCGCGGTCCCGGCCGTCGGGGTGTGCAGTCCGGCGAGGGTCTCGGCCAGTTCGACCTTCCCGCTGCCGCTGATCCCGGCGAGCCCGACGACCTCCCCCTCCCGCACCCGCAGCTCGATGCCGTCGTACGCCAGTGAGGTGAGCCCCCGTACGTCGAGGAGGACCGGGGCGGTGGTGGGCGCGGGGGCGGTGCGGTGCCGGTCGGCGCGGTCCTCGACGCTCTCCCCGGCCATGGCCTCCACCAGGGCGCGCTGCGGGAGGTCGGCGACGGGGGCGGTGGTGATCCAGCGGGCGTCGCGCAGCACGGTGACGGTCTGGCAGACCTCGTAGACCTCCTGGAGGTGGTGGGAGATGAACAGGAAGGTGACCCCGGAGTCCTGGAGCGTCCGCATCCGGGCGAACAGGCGCTCGATCTCCCGTTTGTCGAGCTGGGCGGTGGGCTCGTCGAGGATGATGAACCGGGCGCCGAAGCTGAGCGCGCGGGCGATCTCGACGAGTTGCCGGTCCTCGACCCTGAGGTCGGCGGTGCGGGCGTCCGGGTCGACCCGGACGTCCCAGGTGGCGAGCAGTTCGGCGGCCTCGGCGCGCAGCCGGCGCCAGCTGATCAGGCCCCGGTGCAGCGGCTGCCGGTTGATGCTGTGTTGTCCCGGGGGACGACCCCCGGACCCCCGGCCGGACCTCGGCGCCGAGCGGGACGGTCGCGCGGCGTGGATCTCGGCGAGGAAGAGATTCTCGGCGACCGTCATGTCCGGGACGAGGGTCGGTTTCTGGTAGACGCAGGCCACCTTGCGGCGCCAGGCGTCCCGGTCGGCGAGCGGGGGCGCGGGTTCGCCGTCGAAGCGGACCGTGCCCTCGTCGGCGGCCTGGAGGCCGGTGAGGATCGACACCAGGGTGGACTTCCCGGCGCCGTTGCGGCCGACGACCGCGTGCGACTCGCCGGGCAGCACGGTGATCCGGCCGTCGCGCAGGGCGGTGGTGGGGCCGTAGCGCTTGACGATGTCCCGGGCCTCCACCAAGGGTGTGGGGCGGCTGCCGGGGTGGCCGTTCGGGTGGCCGCTGGGTTGGCTGCTGGGGTGGCTGCTCATCCGACCGTGTTGCCCCACAGCTCGGGGTCGTCCACGTTCTCCTTGGTGACCAGCGGGGCGGGCAGTTGGTCCTCCAGGATGCCGCTGGGCAGCTTCACGATCTCGGAGCCGTGGTCGGTGGGGCCGGGCTCGAAGGTCTTCCCCTGCATCGCGGCCTTGATGTAGTACATGCCGTACTGGGCGTACAGGTCGGCGGGCTGGGAGACGGTGGCGTCGATCTCGCCGTTGCGGATGGCCTCGTACTCCTGGGGGATGCCGTCGTTGGAGACGATGGTGATGTGGCCGCTCTCGCCGGTCTTCTTCAGCATTCCCTTGGACTTGAGGGTCTGGAGGGTGGGCGCGAGATAGACCCCGCCCGCCTGCAGGTAGATGCCCTTGATGTCGGGGTTGGCGTTGAGCAGCGTGTCGAGTTTAGAGGCGGCGGTGTCGGACTCCCACTTGGCCGGGATCTCCAGGACCTCCAGCTTCGGGAACTTCTCCTTCACGCAGGAGCGGAACGCCTCCGAGCGCTCCCGGCCGTTGACCGAGGCGAGATCGCCCATGATCTGCACGACCTTGCCGGAGGGGATCTGCCCACCGAGGTACTCACACGCCTTCTCGCCGTACGCCACGTTGTTGGCGCGCACCACCATGGCGACCTTGCCCTTGTCGGGCGCCACGTCCACGGCGACGACCGGGACGCCCTTGCGTTCGGCCTGGTCGAGTCCGGCCTCGATGGCGGCGCTGTCCAGCGGCGCCACGACCAGGCCCTTGACGCCCTGGTTGAGCTGGTTGTTGATGTCGGTGATCTGCTGGGAGGGGTCACTGTTGGAGTTGACCGTCTTCAGCGCGTCGACGCCCTCCGCGTCGGCCATCTTCGGCACATAGTCGTTGTACGACTGCCAGAAGGGCGAGGTCAGCAGGGGCAGGATCACCCCGACCTGACCCTCGCCACCGCCACCGGCCGCGCCCGCGGCGCCGGTGTCCTCGGTGCTGCCGCACGCGGCGAGCACCAGGGCGGCGCAGCCCGCCACCGCCAGGGCGCGTGCCGCGCGCGAGGGTACGAAACGCCAACGACAGGTCCTAGTTCCGTCGGCCATCTGCCAGCTCCTCAAGAAGCGTGATCGAGCAGTTGCCCGCATATTTATCAGACCACTTCAGGCCGTCAACACCCTTGGGACGCCAGATTCCTTGATTTCTGCCCTCAGTGGTCCGACCACCTCCATAGTGGTCGGACCACTTGCCCGGTTAGACTGCGGCGCACCCGGCGACAGGAGGAGTGGCGTGGACGAGACGGCTGCGACGGAGTCCGGGGCGGGTCCCGAGGCGACGGCCCCCCAGAAGGGCACGGTCACCCAGCGGGCCATCGAGCGGATCAAGGCGATGATCACGGACGGGCTGCTGGAGCCGGGCCAACGGCTGCCGACCGAGCGTGATCTCGCGGTCCAGCTCGGCATCTCCCGCAGCTCGATGCGCGAGGCGATACGCGCGCTCACCGTGCTCGGCGTCCTGGAGGCCCGGCACGGCTCCGGCATCTACGTCACCCAGCTCCAGGCCGGTGATCTGCTGGAGACCTTCGGGGTGGTCGCCGATCTCTCCCGGGGGCCCCGGCTGGTGGAACTCCTGGAGGTGCGCCGGGTCCTGGAGTCCACGGCGACCGCGCTGGCCGCCGCCCGGATCACCCCGGCCGCGCTCGCCGAGGTCGAGCGGCATCTCGCGGCGATGAACGCCACCGACGACCCGGAGCAGATCCTCGCCCACGATCTCGCCTTCCACCGGGAGATCGCGCTCGCCGCCGGGAACGAGACCATGGCCGCGATCCTGGAGGGCCTGTCGTCGCGCACCTTCCGCGCCCGGGTCTGGCGCGGCTACCAGGAGGAGGGCGCCTTCGCCCGCACCCGGCGCGAGCACGCCGCGATCCACCGCGCGCTGGCGGCCCGCGACCCGGAGGCGGCCCGCACCGCGGCGGCGGCCCACGTCGGAGAGGTGGAGGAGTGGCTCCGGGCACGGCTACGGGCACAGGGGCGGGGCTGAGCGGGCGCGGAGGAGGACCGGGACGCGTGCACGTGCCCCGGTCCTCGACCGACCCGGCCGGCGTCCTGGCTACGCCCGCTTCAGCCGCAGCGTGACCAGCTCGAACGGCCGCAGCCGTACGGCGATCCGCGGGCCGTCCGCCTCCGGTGCCGGGGTGTCGGCGAGGGGGCGCTCCAGCAGGTCGGTGACCGCCACCCCGGCGATGTCGAAACCGGCGGTGAGGGTGGCGCGGGCCCGGCCGCCGTGCGCCTCGTGGAAGCGGACCACGACATCACCGCTGCCGTCGTCGGCCAGCTTGACAGCGGTGACGACCACCGCGTCCTGGTCGACCGAGATCAGCGGCGCCACCTCCCCGGCGCCGGTCAGCGCCCGTTCGGGCTGGTTGATCCGCCAGCCCTCGCGGACCGCGTCGCCGATGGAGGCGCCGGGCACCAGCGCGTGCCGGAAGCGGTGCACGCCCTGGTCGGTCTCGGGGTCGGGGAAGCGCGGGGCGCGCAGCAGGGAGACCCGGACCGTGGTGGTCGTCCCGGGGTCGGCGCCGGTGCGGACCGCGCGGGTGACGTCATGGCCGTATGTGGAGTCGTTGACGACGGCGACGCCGAAGCCGGGCTCCTCCAGGTGGACGAAGCGGTGGTTGCACGCCTCGAACTTGGCGGCCTCCCAGGAGGTGTTGGTGTGGGTGGGGCGGTGGAAGTGCCCGAACTGGGTCTCGGAGGCGTAGCGCTCGGCGTGCACGTCCAGCGGGAAGGCCAGCTTGAGGAACTTCTCCGTCTCGTGCCAGTCGACCTCGGTGTCGATCAGCAGGCGCCGCTCCCCCGCCGCCAGGGTGAGCACCTGGGTGACCCGGGAGGCGCCGAAGGTCCGCACGATCCGGACGGAGCAGCCGTCCTCGCCGGGGGCGACCTCGTCGGCGCCGGTCAAGTCGGTGACGGTGTTGCGGTAGAACTCGTCGACGTCCCAGGCGTCCCACATGTTGGGGAAGTCGGGGTGCAGTTGGAGCAGGTTGGCGGCCCGGCCGGGGGCGATGGTCTCGCGCCCGGCATCGATGTCATAGGCGGAGACGACAAGACCGGAGGCGTCGACGCCGATGCGCAGCAGACCGTTGTCGACGATGTGGCCGCCGGCCTCGCGGGCGGTCACGGTGGTGCCGGTGGCCGTGACCGGGGTGAGCGCGCCGCCCGCCGGGACGCCCCGGCGGGGGTGCGGGGCGGCGTTGAAGACCAGCGGGGTGGTGCCCTCACCGGCGAGCGCGGTCTGCGCGGCGGTGATGACCGCCTCCAGTTCGGCGGCGACCCGGTCGTAGGTGGCGCGGGCCTCGCGGTGCACCCAGGCGATGGAGGACCCGGGCAGGATGTCGTGGAACTGGTGCAGCAGCACCGTCTTCCAGATCCGGTCCAGGTCGTCGTACGGGTAGGCGGCCCCGGTGCGTACGGCGGCGGTGGCCGCCCATAGTTCGGCCTCGCGGAGCAGGTGTTCGCTGCGGCGGTTGCCCTGCTTGGTCCTGGCCTGGCTGGTGAGGGTGGCGCGGTGGAGTTCGAGGTACAGCTCGCCGACCCAGACGGGCGGTTCGGGGTACTCGGCGACGGCCTGGGCGAAGAACGCGGCGGGGGTCTCCCAGGTGACGGTGGCGGAGCCTTCGAGGTCGCGCAGCCGGGCCGCCTTGGCGATCATCTCGCGGGTGGTGCCGCCGCCTCCGTCGCCCCAGCCGGTGGGGGCCAGGGAGTGCCGGGCGCGGCCCTTGTCCTTGAAGTTGCGGGCCGCGTGGGCGATCTCGCTGCCCTTCATGGAGCAGTTGTACGTGTCGACGGGCGGGAAGTGGGTGAAGATCCGGGTGCCGTCGATGCCCTCCCAGCGGAAGGTGTGGTGCGGGAACTTGTTGGTCTGCGACCAGGAGATCTTCTGGGTCAGCAGATACTTGGCGCCCGCCGCCTTGATGATCTGCGGGAGCCCGGCGGCGAAGCCGAAGGTGTCGGGCAGCCACGCCTCGTCGTTCTCGATGCCGAACTCGTCCAGGAAGAACCGCTTGCCGTGCACGAACTGCCGGGCCATGGCCTCGGAGCCGGGCATGTTGGTGTCCGACTCGACCCACATGCCGCCGGTGGGCACGAACCGTCCCTCGGCGACCGCCTCCTTGACCCGCGCCCACACCTCGGGCCGGTGGTCCCTGATCCACGCCCACTGCTGCGCCTGGGACATGGCGAACACGAAGTCCGGCTCGTCCTCCAGCAGTGCAGTCATGTTGGAGGTGGTGCGGGCCACCTTGCGGACCGTCTCGCGCAGCGGCCACAGCCACGCCGAGTCGATGTGGGCGTGCCCGACGGCGCTGATCCGGTGGGCGGACGGCACGGCGGGCGCGGACAGGACGCCTTCGAGGCGGGCGCGGGCCTCGGCGGCGGTGGAGCCCACGTCCTGGAGGTCGACGGCGTCCAGGGCCCGTTCGACCGCGCGGACGATGTCATGGCGGCGGGCGGAGTCGACGGGCAGCTCGGCCATCAGCTCACCGAGCACCTCCAGGTCGATGACGAGCTGCCACACGGTCTCGTCGAAGACGGCGAGGTCCATGCGGGTCAGCGTGTACTGGGGTTCGCTGCCTGCGGTCTCCTTGTCGCCGAGTTGGGTGGGCAGGAAGGGGTGGTAGTCGAGGATGACGGGGTTGGAGGCGGCCTCGATGTGCAGGGCGACCGGTTCGCCGCCCTCGACGGGGGCGCCGATCCTGACCCACTGGTTACGCGGGTTGAGGCCCTTCACCGGGGTGCCGTCGGGGCGGTAGACGAGGCCCTCGCACTGGAAGCCGGGCATGTTCTCGTCGAACCCGAGGTCGAGGAGCGCCTCGACGGTCCTCCCGGCCCAGTGCTCCGGGACGGTGCCGGTGACCTTGAACCAGCTGGTGCCCCACGGAGCACCCCACTTGGCGCCGACCGCGATCGGCGCGGGCTCGGCCGCGAGGCCCTCGGCGACCGGTACCGGCTCGTCGGGGGCGTGCCACACCGCCACGTCGAGCGGTACGGACTCGGGGTGGACGGCGGGGCGGATGCGTTCGTCGAGGACGCGCTTGAGACGGCCTTCGACCAGGCTGCGGTCGTCATGCATGCGGGGTGCTCCGTAGTTCGTTGTGTGCTGCGGTGGTCTTACCAGGTGTGCGTCACGACGGCGGGTGCCGACGACGAGTACAGCTCCCCTACCGAGCGCACTTCGAACCGTGCCGCCGTCTCCCCCGCCTCCGGCGTGAGGCCGCCCGCGAACCAGGCGAGCTGGCAGGTGCCGCCGAGGAAGCGCCGGGTGCCGTCGGGCAGGACGCGGTGCACGGCGTAGTGGCGCACGGTGCCGGGTGCCGCGTCCCAGCCGAGGCGCAGGTCACCGCCGGACGCGGCGACGACCCGGGCTCCGGTCGGGGCGGCGGGGGCGGCGGCGGGTGTGTCCCGTACGGCGAGCGCGCCGAGCCGCCAGCGGACGGGACCGGTGCCGGTGGGCGTGAGCCGGACCCCGAGCGCCCGTATCGTGCCGGTGAGCCCGGCGAGCCGGGTGGCCACCGTCTGCCAGCCGCCCGCCGAGGCCACCGGAATGTATGTGTACGGGGGTGCCGCGCCCGGTGCGGTGGGTTCGGCGGTGGCGACGGCGAGTTCGACGGTCACACCGCCGGTCTCGGTGCGGGCGGTCAGGTCGACCACCGACTCCGGTCCGATCGGCAGCCGGGTCGCGTACAGGTCGAGGGTCACCGGGGCGGTCAGGGTGCCCTCGACCAGGACGCTGCTGCCGCCCCGCCAGGCGTCCGCGAAGTCGAACGCCACGGCCGGCCGCTGCCCCGAGGTCCGCACCACCCACTGCCGGGACGGCAGCCGGTCCTGGAGCCCGAGATGGTTCCAGGGCCGGTCGGAGGTGATCCGGCCGTCCTCGTACCAGCGCAGCCCGTGCCCGGTGTTGAACGCGCTGGCGAACGGCACGGACGTCACCGTGGACCGGTCCGCGACCACCACGGCCGGGGCGCGCCACGGGTCGGCGGTGTCGGGGCGGGCGGGGTCCAGGGACCGGCCGCTCCAGAACCGGGTGTCGGCGGCGTGGAAGTCCTTGGGGGCGCGGGCGTTCGCGGGCAGGTGGTTGCGGGTCCACTCGGGCCGGTAGAAGCCGAGGGAGGTGAGGTGGGCGGAGGTGCGGGGCACGATCGCGTCCCAGTTCACGGAGGTGTTGGAGCCGTTCGACTCGACATCGACGCCCGCCCACAGCTCGTAGCGGCTGCGGCCGAGCTGCTGGGCCCGGTTGCCGGAGGACACCAGGCTGCTCGCGGACCAGCGGAAGTCGAGGAACATGTCGTCGGCGGCCTGGAAGAAGGGTTCGTTACGGGTGTTGAGGGCGCCCTGCCAGCTCACCGAACCGCTGGTGGTCATGGAGTCGTACCAGGTCACCCGCTGTCCCTCGGCGGCGGCGAGGGTCTTCAGCTCGCGCAGGAAGCCCTGCGTGGCGGTGGCGAGGGCGGTGTCCCCGCCGCCGGTCTCGGCGTTCACGAACCAGCCGTCGAAGCCGTACGCCTTGGCGACCGCGACGAGTTGCGCGGCGAGCGGGAAGCGGCCCGTGGTGTCCTTCTGGACCAGGTCGCGGGTCCACTGGAGCTGGCCGCCGTAGGCGGCGGGCGGCAGGAAGACATTGCCGAGGACGCGGACGCCGTGCCGGTGGGCGGCGTCCACGATCGGCGCGTTGGGGGCGAGGATCAGGCCCTCGCCGGAGGAGCCGCCCCAGAAGACCAGTTCGTCGAAGTACGACCAGTGGGTGGGGGCGTAGTAGTCGGCGGTGGCGGCGCCCTGGGACGGGTTGGCGGAGGTCGGGCCGAACGACACCAGGGACTGGATGCGCGCCTGGTCGCCGCGGGCGGTGGTGTTGGCGGGTACGGGGGTGAAGCGGGGGGCGAGCGGGACGCGTGAGGCGTTGAAGGCGAGGTCGGGGTCGTCGGTGGCGCGCCAGGTCTTCAGGCCGCGCCAGGTGATGCCGGTGCCGGGGGTCCCGGCGGGCAGCGAGTCGGGGTACCAGTACGAGGCGTAGGGCTGGAGCGGGGTGGCGAGGGCGCCGGACGGGCCGGGGCCGGTGGCCGGGGCGGCGGTGGCGGGGAGCGCGGGCAGCGCCGGGAGCAGCGCGGCGCCGGCTCCGGCGATCAGCAGGGTGCGTCGGGTGGGGTTCACGAGCGGGTGCCTCCTTGTGGGGTGGGGAGTACCTGGTCGGACGTGATGACGTCGGTGATGCCCCGCGCCGCCAGATGGCGCTGGTCGGCGGTGCGGGAGTCGAGGACGGTGGTGGGGCGGGCGCCGTCGGCGGTGAGCCGGAAGAAGGCGTCGTAGACATCGCCGCCGGGGGCGCAGCGGGAGCGGGCGGCGGGATCGGCGGGGACCACCAGCGCGGTGGTGCGGGGGGCCGGTGTCCGGGGGGCTGCGGCGTGGGCGCGGGCGGCGCGGGCGAGGACCCGGGCGCTGTCCTTGGGGACGCGGTCGTTGGTGAGCAGGCCCAGGCCGTACTCCAGTTCGGGGAAGTCGGCGAGGTCGCGGGAGACGTCGTGGGAGCACCACCAGGTGATCCCGAAGAGGTCCGGGCAGTCGAGGGCGTGCTCGATGGTGGCCTCGGTGAACGCGGCGGCGTGCTCGGGCGGGATCAGCGGCGCGGGCGCGCCGACCTCCTGGAGCCAGACCGGGCGCCGGGGCGCGTCGGCCCACGCCTTGCTCAGCTCGATGAGATACGCGGCGTGGTGCTCGGTCGGTACGGAGACCCGGCCGTGGCGCTGGGCGGTGCCGTTGAAGACCCAGGAGTGGACGGCGGTCATGGTGCCGTGCCGGGCGGCCTGGCCGGGGGTGAAGGGCTGGTCGTCCTGGTACCAGGTGGCGTCGTACTCGGCGTGCAGATGCAGCTTGCCGGGGGCGCCCTCCTCGCAGGCGGCGAGCATCCGGGTGAGCCAGGCGTCGATCTCGTCGGCGCTCGCCCGGTCGGGGTCGGGGTGGGGTCCGGCGGAGAACTGGTTGATCTCGTTGCCGAGGGTCATGCCGAGGAAGTTGGGCCGGTCGGCGAGGGCGGCGGCGAGGGTGCGCAGCAGCGCGGCCTGTCCGTCGAGGATCCGCGGGTCGGTGAAGAGGTTGCGGCGGTGCCAGGTGCGGGTCCAGGCGGGCAGGAAGTCGAAGCTGCTGAGGTGGCCCTGGAGGCCGTCCACATTGACGTCGAGTCCGCGTTCGGCGGCGGCGTCCACGAGCGTGACCAGGTGTTCGACCGCGCGGGGCCGGATCAGGGTCCGGTTCGGCTGGAAGTACGGCCACAGCGGGAAGACCCGGATGTGATCGAGCCCGAGCGCGGCGATCGAGTCGAGATCGGCCCGTACGGAGTCCGCGTCGAAGTCGAGCCAGTGGTGGAACCACCCTTCGCTGGGGGTGTAGTTGACGCCGAAGCGCACGGCAGAAGTCATGGGGGTCCCGGTTCGGTTGTTCGTACGTCCAGTGGTATGGACGCCCGATGTGCGTACGGTGTTCGTACGGTCGTTTCTGTTCGGGTGATCAGCGCTTGACCGCTCTGTTCAGGTGATCAGCCCGTGATGCTTTCCGGTGATCAGCCCTTGACCGCGCCCTCCCCCACCCCCCTGAAGAAGTACCGCTGGAGACAGGCGAACAGCAGGATCAGCGGGGCGACGGCGATGATCGTTCCGGCGGCGACCAGCCGTTCGTCGTTGGCGAAGGTGCCGTGCAGATAGTTCAGTCCGATGGTGAGGGTGAACTTGGACGGGTCGCTCAGCACGATCAGCGGCCACAGGAAGTCGTCCCAGGCGCCCATGAAGGCGAAGATCGCGACGACCGCGAGGGTCCCCTTGACGGACGGCAGCGCGATCCGCAGGAACCGCTGCCAGACGTTGGCGCCGTCCACGAAGGCGGCTTCCTCGATCTCGTAGGGCACGTTCAGGAACGCGTTGCGCATCAGCAGCACGTTCAGGGAGGCGATACTGCCGGGCAGCACCACACCGATCAGGGTGTTGTTGAGGCCCAGCTCCCGCATGGTGGTGAACTGGGCGATGATGATGCCCTCCACGGGCACCAGCATCGCCAGTACGAAGGCGAGGGTGGCGGCGCGGCGGCCCCGGTAGCGCAGCCGGGCCAGGGCGTATCCGGCGAGGGCGGCACCCACGCAGTTGGTGACCACGTTGGCGACGGCGACCTTGAGCGAGTTCAGGGCGTAGTCCCAGACGGGGATGGTGTCGGCGACCCGCTCGTAGTTGTGCAGGGTCGGCTCACCGGGCAGGAACTTGGGCGGCGAGCTGAAGATGTCCTCGGTCGGCCCCTTCAGCGAGGTCGACAGCTGCCACAGGAACGGGCCGATCATCAGCGCGAGCACCGCGAGCAGCAGTCCGTAGCGCAGCACGAGTTCCCAGCCGGGGATACGGCGGCCGTTCTCGTCGGTGAACCGGCGGCGGCGTGCGGGCCGGCGCGGTGCGGGCGGCGGCGCGGCGGGGCGGGTCTTCTCGATCACGCTCACCGGTCCTCCTTACGGTCGGCGCGCAGCACGAGCAGCATGAGGATCACGGTGACCACGAACACCACCACGCTGATCGCGGAGGCGTAGCCGACCCGGCCGGTGAGTCCGGTGCCGGTGCGCTGGACGAGCATGACGAGGGTGGTGTCCTCACCGGCCGGTCCGCCGCTGGGTCCGGCCATCAGATAGACCTCGGAGAACACCTTGAAGGCGGCGACCGAGGAGAGCGCGCCGACCAGGACCATGGTGGAGCGCACGGCGGGCACGGTGACGGTCAGGAAGCGGCGGACCGCTCCGGCGCCGTCGACGGCGGCGGCCTCGTGGAGTTCGCGCGGGACGTTCCCGAGCGCCGCCAGATAGATGATCATGTAGTAGCCGAGGCCCTTCCAGACCGTGACGGCCATGGCGCTGAACAGCAGCAGCCACTGGTCGCTGAGGAAGCCGACCCGGCCGACGCCGATCGTCTCCAGCACCGCGTTGACCAGACCGCGGTCGTCCAGCAGCCAGACCCAGATCAGTCCGACCACGACGATCGAGGCGACGACCGGGGTGTAGAAGGCGGAGCGGAAGAAGGTGATGCCGGGGAGGGTCTTCTGCACCAGCAGGGCGAGCAGCAGGGGCAGGATCACCAGCGCCGGGACCACGCCGAGGACATAGAGGGAGCTGTTGCGCAGGCCGATCCAGAACATGTCGTCCTGGAGCATCTCGCGGTAGTTCGCCAGGCCGACGAACTCGCCGGGGATCAGGGTGCGGCGGTCGGTCAGTGAGTTGATCAGCGTGGAGACGAACGGGTACAGCACGAACGCGCCGATGACGAGCAGTCCGGGCGCGGCGAACAGCCAGGGACTGGTCGGCAGCTGGCGCCGCACCCGGGAGACGGGGCGCTCGGCCCCGGAGAGGGCGGAACTGGCCATGGTGACTCAGCCCTGCTGCTGGAGGAGCCGGTCGCACGCCTTGACAGCGTTGTCAAGGGCTTCCTGGGGGCTCTCCTTGCCCTGGAGCGCACGGGCGACCGCGTTGCGCAGCTCGACCTTCATCTGCTCGCTGAACAGCACCGGTGTGTAGTTGACCGCGTTCTTCAGGGACTGGGCGGCGGCCACCCGGACCCGGGTCTCGTCGGTGCCGTCCTCCTTGGTGAAGTACGGGTCGTCCAGCGAACCGGCGGTGCTGGGGAAGATCGCGACCTGCTTCGCGAAGGACATCTGCCGGGTGGCGTCGGTGATGTAGTGCGCGAACGCGACCGCCGCGGGCTTCTTCTGCGTCTGCGCGTTCACCATCACACCCATCACATACATGTTCACCTGACCGGTACTGGTGATCTGATCAGTGATCCCGATGTTCTTGTAAAGATTCGGCGCCTGCTTCTGGAAGTTGCCGAGATCGAGCGCGCTGCCCGGGTTCATCGCCACGGCCTCGGTGAGGAACTTCTTCCCCGACGACTCCGGCGTCGCGGTGAGCGCCTGTGTGTCGAGCGCCTTGGCGTCGTACAACTCCTTGTATTTGCCGAGGAGTTCGACGCCCTTCGCGTCATTGAAGGTGAAGCCGGTGCCCTCGCCGTTCATCAGGGGGACGCCGTAGCGGCCGAAGTCCTCGATGGTGGGGACATTGGCGAGGGTCGCGACCTCGCCGTCCGTCCGCTCGGCGATCTGGAGCGCGTCCGCGAAGAGTTCGTCGTACGTCTTCGGCGGCTGGTCGGGGTCGAGTCCGGCTTCCTCGAAGAGCGCCTTGTTGTAGAAGAGCGGGCCGGTGTTGAGGTACCAGGGGAAGGCGAACGTGCCGGTCAGACCGGGTATCTGGTGGCTGGCCCAGGCGCCTTCCAGATACTCCTTCCGGTACTGCGGCGCGGCCTTGTCCAGGTCCAGCGCGAGCCCGGCCTTGGCGAGCGGCGCGGCGAGGTCCGGGGAGACGTTCACGACGTCGGGCAGGGTGCCGCCGGCCGCGTCCGCGCTGATCTTGTCGGCATAGCCCTCGGCGGGCTGGTCGACCCACTTCACCTCGGTGCCGGGGTACTCCTTCTCGAAGTCCGCGATCACGCCCTCGAAGTAGTCCTTGAAGTTGGCGCGGAGGTTCCAGGTCTGGAAGGTGATGTCGCCCTCGACCTTGCCCGAGGCGTCCGTGGAGCCACCGCCGTCCGACCCGGAACCGCAGGCACTGAGCGGCACGAGGACGACGGCGACGGCAGCGGCGGCGAAGGTCCGGCGGGAGATGCGCACGACGATGTGCTCCTTTGCGGCGGTGAGGTCCGGCGACGGCCGGGAGGGACCGGAGGCGTCGGCCAGACCTTGCAATACGTTCCGGGGAAAAGTCAATGCATTACGCTGCGCACATCCATTCTCCGTCATGAACACGCAGGTCAGTGTGGGTTGTTGTGGGTTCGCTGTGGGTGATTGCGGAGTCTTGCGGGAGATCACTAATGCGCTTTAGGGTGGAAGCACTCAAGCGCATTAGTGTTCAGTGTCCGGACCGTGCTGGGCGGCCGGTCTTTCGAGTGGGGAGCAGCAGGTGACGGGCAGGCGGTCTCCCGCGCGCCGGCCGACGATGAAGGACATCGCTCGGCGCGCCGGGGTCTCCGAGAGCGCGGTCTCGTTCGCGCTGAACGGTCGTCCGGGCGTGTCGGAGGTGACCCGTGACCGGGTGCGCCGGGTCGCCGAGCAACTGGGCTGGCGGCCCTCCACGGCGGCCCGCGCGCTGTCCGGCGAGGGCGCCGCGACGGTCGGTTTCGTACTGGCCCGGCCCGCGGGCACGCTCGGCGTGGACTCCTTCTTCCTCCAGCTCGTCTCCGGCATCCAGGAGGTGCTGGCCGAGCGTCACCTCGGGCTGCTGTTCCAGATCGCCCGGGACACCGACGACGAGTGCGAGGTCTACCGCCGCTGGTGGGCCGAGCACCGGGTGGACGGGGTCCTGGTGGTCGACCCGCGCACCGACGACCCGCGCCCCGCCCTGCTGGACGAACTGGGCCTGCCCGGCGTGGTCATCGGCGGCCCGCCGGAAGCGGACCACCCGGCGCTGTCCACGGTCTGGGCGGACGACGCCGGCGCGATGGCCGCGGTCGTGGACGAGCTGTACGCCCTCGGGCACCGCCGGATCGTGCACATCGCGGGGCTGGCCGGGCTCGCCCACACCGAGCGCCGCATCCGCACCCTGCGCGCGGAGGCCGAGCGGCGCGGGCTCACCGAGGTGCGGTCGGTGACCACCGACTACTCGGACGCGGAGGGCGCGGCGGCGACCCGCCGGGTGCTGTCCGGCGCCGCTCCCCCGACGGCGCTGGTCTACGACAACGACGTGATGGCCGTCGCCGGGGTCGCCGCCGCCTCGGGGCTGGGCTTCTCGGTGCCGGGCGAGGTGTCGGTGGTGGCCTGGGAGGACTCCGCGCTGTGCCGGATGGTCAAGCCGTGGCTGTCCGCGCTGTCCCGGGACACGGTGGAGTTCGGCCGCACGGCGGCGCGTGAGCTGACCGCGCTGCTGGACGGGGGTCCGGCACGGACCGTGCAGGTACCGGTGCCGCGGTTGATCGAACGGGAGAGCACGGGGCCGGTACGGGGCGGGGGGTAGGGGGGCCGGGTAGGGGGCGGGTCTCTGGGCCGGTACGGGGCGGGTTCGGGACCGGTATGGGGTGGATTCGGGGCGGGTTCGGGGCCGGTACGGGGCGGGTTCGGGGCCGGTACCGGGCATGTACGGGGCGGGTTCGGGGTCGGTACGGAGCGGGTGATCAAACGGACCTCGGCTGATCGAACGATCAGCGGGGGTGCCGCGCTCTGGCGGAGGGCCGCTCAGATGGAGGCTCGCCCTCACGGAGCCCCTCTTATGGAGCCCCGCTCCACTCGAACCCCGCTCATGGAGCCCCGCTCCGATGGAGCCGCTCCCCATGGAGCCCCGCTCCGCTGGAACCCTTCCCATGGAGCCCCGCCCGGCTAGAGCCCCGCTCGGCAATTAATTTTGCATACCATGCATGTTTGCATACCATGCAACTTATGCCGGACAAGAGTGCCCCCGCGGGCGGTGGGCTGCGGGAGCGGAAGAAGCGGGCGACCCGTGCCGCGCTCGCGGAGGCGGCGGTGCGCCTGGCCGCCGAACACGGAGTGGAACAGGTCACCGTCGAAGCGATCAGCGCCGCGGCGGGCGTCTCCGTACGCACGTTCTTCAACTACTTCGACACCCGCGACGACGTGTTCGTGGTCGCCGACTCGGAGCTGAGCACCCGGGTGCGCGCCGCCATCCTGGCCGCCCCGCCCGAGATCCCGCCGCTCGACGCGGTACGGGACGCCATCGCGGCCGAACTCGCCGAGGCGGAGGAGCAGCACGAGGTGTGGCAGTTGCACCTCACGGTGCTGCGGGCCGCCCCACATCTGCTGGTGCGCAGCCTCGGCGCGCACACCGCGGAGGAGACCGGACTCGCGCTGACCGTCGCCGAGCGGCTGCGGGGCGGCACGGCCGCCGTCGCCACACCGGTCGACGCCTGCGGCGAGGAGCGCCGGAGTCTGGAGCTGTATCCCCGACTGCTGGCCGCCGTCGCCGGTACGGCGGTCCGGATCGCCGCGGAGCACTGGAGCGCCCGCCCCGAGGAGCGCCGCTTCGCTGAGGTGTTCCGGGAGACGTTCAGCCTGCTCGCGGCCGGGCTGCCGGCCCCACCGGACTGACCGCCCCGCGCACCCGCCCGCGTACTCCGCCGTCCCCAGGTCCCTCTCGCGCGCCGCCCGAGCGGCCCCTCCCCTCCCCGGGTCCGCCCCCTCGCGCGATCACCTGTTCGTTCGATCGTCCGATCACCAACGATCATCACCGTGGAAAGAGCCGTCGTGACCGCACCGCCCAAGACGCTGGAACCGGCGTCGCCCACCGCCATGACCCAACGGCAGATACTCCAGGCCATGTCCGGTCTGATGGCCGGCATGTTCGTCGCGATCCTGGCGGGCACCGTCGTGGCGAACGCGCTGCCCCGGATCATCGCCGACCTGGGCGCCAGCCAGTCCGCCTACACCTGGGTCGTCACCTCCGAACTGCTGGCGATGACCGCCACCGTCCCCCTGTGGGGCAAGCTCTCCGACCTCTACAACAAGAAGCTGCTGCTCCAACTGTCGCTGGCGATGTTCGTCGTCGGCTCACTGCTGGCCGGTTTCTCGCACGACGTCGATCTGCTGATCTTCAGCCGGGTGATCCAGGGCATCGGCGCGGGTGGTCTCACCGCGCTGGCCCAGGTCGTGATGGCCGCCGTCATCCCGCCCCGGGAACTCGGCCGGTACGCGGGCATCTTCGGTGCCGTGTTCGCCGTGGGCACGGTCGCGGGGCCGCTGATCGGCGGGGTGCTGGTCGACACCGAGTGGCTGGGCTGGCGCTGGTGCTTCTTCATCGGTGTGCCGTTCGCGCTGCTGGCGATCGTGCTGCTCCAGCGCACCCTGCGGCTGCCGACCGTACGGCGCAAGGTGCGGATCGACTGGCTGGGCGCGTTCCTCATCGTCGCCGGGGTCTGCGCCCTGCTGATCTGGGTGTCGCTCGCGGGCAACCAGTTCGACTGGGCGTCCTGGCAGACCGCCGCGCTCACCGTCGGCGGCGCCGCGCTGCTGGTCGCCGCGGTGTTCGTGGAGGCGCGCACGCCCGAGCCGGTCATCCCGCTGGACATCTTCCGCAACCGCACGGTCACCCTCACCACCGTGGCCAGCCTGTTCGTCGGTGTCGCCATGTTCGGCGGCACGGTGTTCCTGTCCCAGTACTTCCAGGTCGCCCTGGGCAAGTCGCCGACCGTCGCCGGTCTGATGAGCCTGCCGATGATCCTCGGTCTGCTGGTCTCCTCGACCGTCGCCGGTCAGGTGATCAGCAAGACGGGCAAGTGGAAGCGGTACCTGGTCGCGGGGGCGGTCATCATGACCGCGGGCCTCGGGATGCTCGCCACCATCGGCGCCGACACCCACTTCGCCCTGCTCAGCCTCTACATGGCCGTCCTCGGCGTCGGCGTCGGCATGCTGATGCAGAACCTGGTGCTCGCCGCGCAGAACGACGTCCCCGCCGCCGAACTGGGCGCGGCCACCTCCGTGCTGTCCTTCTTCCGCAGCATGGGCGGCACCATCGGCACCAGTGTGCTCGGCGCGATCCTCGCCAACCGGGTCGCGAGCGAGATCACCAAGGGCCTCCAGGAGTCCGGCGCGGCCGGAGCGGCGGCGGGCGGCCCCGGCGGCGAGTCCTCGCACGTGGTACCGGACATGACGACCCTGCCCGAGCCGATGCGCGAGATCGTCGAGCACGCGTACGGGGTCGCCACCGCCGATCTCTTCCTGATCGCCACGCCGTTCGCCCTGCTGGCGCTGATCGCCGTGCTCTTCATCAAGGAGAAGCCGCTGAAGACGACCAGCGGCATGGAGCGGCTCGCGGAGGAGTCGGCGGAGCAAGCGGTCAACTGAGCGAGCGGTTCATGGAACGAACATCTGGCTGAAAGAACATCCTGCTGAGAGAACGCCGCTGAAAGAACGCCAGAATGAACGCCTGACTGAACGCCTGACTGAACGAACATCCGGCTGAGCGCATGTCCGCCTGAGCGCCTGCCCGGCCGAGCGAGCGATCAGCCACACCGAGTCGGCAGTCAGCCAGAGCGCACATCCGGCTCCATGAACATCTGGCTGATCGAAGCATCACGGAATGATCGGGTGAAGGGCCGTCCCGCACCTCGCGGGGCGGCCCTCCGTCGTCACCGGCGCGCGCTCGTCACCGAGCCCGAACGCTCATCGTCATGCCCGAACGCTCACCGCCACTCCACCTTGAACACCCACACATGCTCCCCCGCCCTCCGGGCCGCCTCCGGCACGTCGATCACCAGCGATCCGGCGCGGACCGTCCAGTTCAGCGGGCGTGGATGGCCGAGCATGGTCACCCGGTCGCCGTTGCGGATCGGCACCGGGGCGGTCACCGTGAGCCGGGGACCGGGCCGGGCCAGCGAGTGGATGTAGAACGCCTCGTCCTGCCGCACGGTGAACCGCAGATCCTCGCCGAGCTGCGCCATCCGCGCCCAGTACGTGGTCCCGTAGATCGCCTCGCCGTTGACCTGGAGCCAGCGCCCGGTCTCCCGTAGCCGGCGTTCCATGATCTCCGGGATGGTGCCGTCCGCGCGGGGCCCGATGTCGAGCAGGAAGTTGCCGTTCTTGGCGACGATGTCGACCAGACTGTGCACCACGTCCTCGGTCGTCATGTACATCGAGTCGGGCGTGGCCCGGTTGTAGCCGTAGCTGCGCGGATCGAGCCCCCGGCTGGCCTCCCACTTGGCGACGACGGTGTTGTCGTAGGTCGTGTACTCGGGCGTGGTGAAGTCGTGGAAGCCGATGCCCGCCCGGTCGTTCACGGTGACCTCGATCGGTTTCCGGCGGTTCTTGGCGTGGTTGAAGTACTCGGCGAGCACCGGCACGCTGTCGTTCGTGCCGCCGATGTCGCACCACAGCACCTCTGTGTCGTAGCCGTGGATCAGCTCCAGCATCTGCGGCGCCTGGTAGTCCTTCACATAGTCCTTGCCCGCGGTGTAGCCGAGGTACGGCTCCGGGGCGTGGGTGTAGGGGTTGCGTGGGGCGTGGCCCATCCACGGGTGGTCCGGGTTGAACCACTCCGGCATGGAGAAGTACAGCCCCCGGTGGAGTTCGGGTGTGTACCGCTTGGACGCGTCGAACAGTTCCCGGACCAGGTCGCGGCGCGGCCCCATCCGCACCGAGCTGCGCTCGGAGACCTTGGTGTCCCACAGTGCGAAGCCCTCATGGTGCTTGGAGGTGAGGACGTGGTATTGGGCGCCCGCGTCCCGGAAGAGTTCGACCCAGGCGCGCGGGTCGAAGCGCTCGGCGCGGAACATCGGGATGAAGTCGTCGTACGCGAAGTCCTCGCCATAGGTGGCGCGGTGGTGGGCGTACACGGTGTTGTCGGGGCGCTGGAGCCACTCCCAGTACCACTCGGCGTACTGCTCACCGGGCGGTGACCAGGCGGGCACGGAGTAGACGCCCCAGTGGATGAAGATGCCGAACTTGGCGTCCTGGAACCAGTAGGGCGCCTGGTGGGTGGAGAGGGACGACTCGGTGGCGCGGTAGTCGGGGAGGCCGAGGGTCAGGGCGGTGTCGCGCCGGTGGGCGGTGGCGCCCCGGCCGGTGACGGCGACCGTGCCGTCCTGACGGGTGCCGGGCGCGGTTCCGGCCCGGTTGCGGATGCCGACGCGCACCCGGGCCTGTTCCCCGGGGTCGAGTCGGCGGACCCGGACGGGGCCGACCGTACGGGCGCCGGGCACCGACACGTTCACGGTCACGTCGTCCGAGGCGAGCACGGGCGTGCTGCCCGCGTTGAGCAGGGTGGCCTCGACGCTCTGCGCGCCTGATCGTTCGATCAGCGAATTGGTCGATCGCGCAGAGCGGATCGCGAGGGCGCGTCCGTCGGCCCGGGGTTGCAGGGAGAGCGCGAAGACGTGCAGGGACGTCCTGCCCTCCTGGGCAGGCTGTGTGGTCGGCAGGGTGAGAGCGACCGCCTCACGGGAGCTGTCGAGCCAGACCTCGGCGACGCCGATGCCGACGCCGTGCGGGTCCTTGCCGCCGTCGGGCTGGTAGCGGTAGGGCGCCGACACCGGGCCGCCGCCCGCCTGGTACCAGTCGGTGCCGCCGAGCCCCGCGGAGGTGGTGGTGCCGTCGGCGTAGTGCGCGGTGAGGGTGCCGGAGGCGCTGCCGTAGCTGCCGGCGGTCAGGAAGAGGGCGGACAGGTAGCGGCCCGGGGGCAGCGTGATGCGCTGGCCCAGCGCGACAACGTTGTTCTTGGCCCCGGCGGCGGCCGACGGGAACAGGAACGGGATGCCGTCGGCCTCGATCGGTCCCGCGGGGAGTTCCTCGCCGGGGAAGGTGTAGCCGGAGCCGTCGAAGTTCCCGCCGCGCGCGTCGGCGGTGTCGATGCCGTCGTTGTCGAAGTACGCGTCCAGGGGGACCGGTACCGGGTCGGGCACGGGTACCCACGGTCCGGCCGCGCCCTCCGTGCCGGAGTCTGTGCCGGGGCCCGTGCCGCCGTCCGTGGCCGTCATCGTGTCCGTCTCCCCGTCCGCCGCGTACGCTCCGCCCGCCCCGGCGAGCGGAAGGGCCGCTCCGGCGGCGGCCCCCGCCGCGGCACCCA
The DNA here is from genome assembly GCF_040652095.1 of Streptomyces sp. NPDC048290. Classification (NCBI taxonomy): domain Bacteria; kingdom Bacillati; phylum Actinomycetota; class Actinomycetes; order Kitasatosporales; family Streptomycetaceae; genus Streptomyces; species Streptomyces sp. NPDC048290. Next base: position 376,663 of record NZ_JBEZLM010000003.1, on the reverse strand, counting down.
GCACCGTGCGTCTTGGATATCTGGCCATGAACAGCTCCAAGCGGCTCGATTCATCGGATGTCTTGAGAGTGAGCGGAGTTCGCAGGGCTGTCAACGGGGTGTGCACGGACCTGAGTTGAAGAAGTCGTCGGATGTCAGCTGTGGAGGGGGCACATGGGGGGCGGGTTCGCGTGCGCGGGTCCGCGCGGAGCCGCACGGAGCCGCATGGAGCGCACGGAGAGGCCGATGCGGTGTCGGCCGCCCGAAGGGGGGCGCGGTGGGGCATCGGGGAGGGGCGGAGGGGGGCTCTGGGCCGTATACGGCCAGCACGCACGTCAGGGGAGCGACCGCTCTGGGAGTGGCCCGCCTGGAAGTGGCCCCGTCCTGGGAGTGGCTGCCCTGCGGGTGGCCGTGCCGTGAGTGACCGCCAGGGAGTGGCTGCCCTCGCCGTGGCCTCGGGGAGCGATGACACCCGAAGGCGCGAAGGGAGCGCTGCGGCGGCGGGGCCGGGACCGCACCAAGGGTCCGGGGAGACGGGAGCACCGGAGACGCCAGGAGGCGTCGGGAGAGGGAAGGGGTCCGGCGGGGCGTCCCGCGCGGACCCCCGTCGGTCAGTCCACGCTGGGCAGGATGTGCGGCTCAGCGAGGTCGTCCTCGTAGCCCGCGAGGCGGATGGGGGCGGACCTGGCCCACACGTCCAGGCTGCCGATGTCGCCGGGCTTGCGGCCCGTGCGCTGCGGACGTTCCTTGGGGCGTTGATCGCGATCGGTCTTCTCCGGTGTCACCGCGCACTCCTTATGTGTCGGATCACCCGCGGGGCGTGGCCGGCCATGTCGTACGTCCGGCGCCTGACGCCCGCTCGGGTCTGTCTTGAACGGTCGGACGCGGTGGCGCCGGCAACTGTGAGAGAGCAGGCCGTGATGGACCGGCTTGTCCCGGGACGGACCGTGGGTGTGGGTAGGACCCCTTGGTGCTGTCCGTCGTCCTCAGATTAACCAGATGAGCGGCCTACCGCTCTATAGGGCTGAAAACAACGGGTAACTATCGGACATCGCCACGTGGCCAATCAATCCATTTCTACACCCATTCATTACATAATGCGTCATTTTGGAGTCACCCGATCGGCGGAGCGTGACGAACAGAGCCGCGAGCCGGTCACGCAGTTCAAGTGCCGTTGGCGGGGCCGAAAGCTCGCCATGATCTGCTGCGACGCGGTACGGCCGTCTCGCGGGAGGACTGACGCATGGAGCTGCGCAGCGTCGACGAGCTGATGGACCTGCTGTACGCGTGCCGGGGCGCCTGGGACACCCCCGACGGCAGCGGCGACCCGGTCGATCTGCACGATCACGCCCTCCAGACCGCCGCACTGCTGCGCCGTGGCCGCCCCGCGGACAAGGAGCTCCAGGTGGCCGGTCTGGTGCACGACCTCGGGCATCTGCTCCGCCCCGGCGACGACGCCGGTCACGCGGACCGCGCCGCCGACGCGGTCCGCGGCCTGCTCGGCGCACGGGTCGCCCGCCTGGTATGGCTCCATGTGCCCGCCAAGCGCTATCTCAGCGCCGTGTCGCCGGACCGGGGACTGTCGCCGCAGAGCGCGCTGACCCTGCGGGCGCAGGGCGGTCCCATGAGCCCGGCCGAGGCCGACGCGTTCGCCCGCGACCCCCTCGCCGAGGACGCCGTCGCCCTGCGCCAGGCCGACGACGCGGGCAAGGTCGTGGGGCTGGACGCGGGGGTGCTGGAGGACTGGCGGACGGTGCTGGAGCTGGTCGCGGAGCGGCATTCGCGGCTGGGCGCGATGGACTGACACGCCGGGAACGGCTCGTGGAGGGGCGGCATGGGGGCCGGCTTGGAGGGGCGGCCTCCCGCGAATGGCAGCCCCCATGACCCGATGCGATCGTGGAGGGAGCGTTCGCCGGCAGGCACACCCCCGGCGCATCGACCGGGACGCTCCGGTGGACGGTCGCGGAAGGTGGACCGACATGAGCGACATCACCCCGCCGCCCCCCACGCACCAGGCGCCCCCGCCACCTCCCCCGCCGACCCCGCCCACGGCCAAGGGCACCGACCACCGGGACCTCTCCCGGACGGTCCTCTTCTACGCGCTGGCGCTGGCCGCCCTGCTGCTGGGCATCGGCGCACTGCTGATCGGCATCGCCTGGTCCGACCTCGCGGACACGGCGGGCAACAGCCGTTCCTTCTGGTGACGGTCAGCCGGTCGAACGTGGCGCCAGGGAACCCGGTGCCAAGGAACCCGATATCAGGGAACCCGGTGACGGCGAGCCTGGTGACGCCGAGCGCCGCGCCCTACCACTTCCCGGGCGCGTAGTCCTTCAGGAAGACGCCGTACAGGTCCTCGCCCGCCTCGCCGCGCACGATCGGGTCGTAGACCCGCGCCGCGCCGTCCACCAGGTCGAGCGGGGCGTGGAAGCCTTCGTCGGCCAGTCGCAGCTTGTCGTAGTGGGGGCGTTCGTCGGTGATCCAGCCGGTGTCGACCGAGGTCATGAGGATGCCGTCGGTCTGGAACATCTCGGCCGCGCTGGTGCGGGTCACCATGTTCATCGCGGCCTTGGCGGCGTTGGTGTTGGGGTGTCCCGCGCCCTTGTAGCCCCGGTTGAACACGCCCTCCATCGCCGACACGTTGACGACGTAGGCGCGTCCGCTCGCGGCCTTGCGGGCGGCGTCGGCCATCGCCGCGCGGAGCTTGCTGATCAGGATGAACGGGGCGGTGTAGTTGCAGAGCTGGGTCTCCAGGAGCTCGATCGGGGAGATCTGCTCGATGCTCTGCACCCATGTGTTGGAGTCCACGACGTCCGGCACCAGGCCGCCCGCGTCGATGGCGGTGCCCGCGCGGTGCCGCTCCACGCTGGCGTTGCCCGCGACGAGCGCGAGGTCGGCGACCCGCTGGGCGTCGAGCCCCGAGGTGCCCAGCGGCAGGGCGGCGAGTCCGTCGACCGCCCCGGAGTTGAAGGCGCCGATGACCTGGTGGGCGGGGAGTTCCCCGGCGGGCAGCGGGGCGCTCTCGCCGTCGACGAGGGCCGCGTAGGCGGCCGGGAGGCGCCGTACGGTCTGGGTGGCGTTGTTGATCAGGATGTCGAGGGGGCCCTGTGCGGCGACCTGGTCGGCGAGGGCGACGGCCTGGGCGGGGTCGCGCAGGTCGATGCCGACGACCTCCAGCCGGTGCAGCCAGTCCGCGGAGTCGTCCATGGCCTTGAAGCGGCGGATGGCGTCCTTGGGGAACCGGGTGGTGACGGTGGTGTGGGCGCCGTCGCGCAGCAGCCGCAGCGCGATGTACATGCCGATCTTGGCCCGGCCGCCGGTGAGCAGGGCGCGCTTGCCGGTGAGGTCGGCGGCGGCTTCCCGCTTGGTCCGGTTCTCGGCGGCGCAGGGCTGGCAGAGCTGGTGGTAGAAGTAGTCGACCTCGGTGTAGCGGGTCTTGCAGACGTAGCAGGAGCGGGGGCGCTGGAGTATTCCGGCGATCCGGCCCTGCTCGGTGCGGGAGGAGGGCAGCAGGCCCTCGGTCTCGTCGTCGATGCGTTCGGCGGAGCCGGTCGCGGTGGCCTCGGTGACCGCCTTGTCGTTGGCGGTCTTGGAGGCCCGGCGCTCCTGGCGGCGGCGCTGCTTCACGGTGCGGTAGATCCCGGCGGTGGCGCGGCGCACGGTGATGGCGTCGGGGTGGTCGACGTCCAGCAGGTCCAGCTCGGCCAGCACGCTCAGGCAGACGGCGAGCCGCTCGGGGTCGATGCCGGGCCCGTGGACCCCCTCGTCCGGGGTCGTCGAGCCGTGCTGTGTCACCGTCATCGCCGCTGCCGTTTCCCTGCTGCCCGCGCGGCGCGCCGTCCGCGTCCGCTGTCCGAACCGCGAATTTTACGGAGCGCCGGGCCCGGTCTCCAAACCGATGGGCGGGCGGTGAGGGCGGGCTCGCGCGCCGTGACGGACGCTCTGTGCGCGCGGTGGCCCCCTGGTGCCCGTTACGGCCCGCCGCCCGCGCCCGGCGCGGGGTCGGGGGACGGCGGGGGGCGGGATCACACCGTGACCGGCGTCCCCTGTGCCGGGTCCGGCCCGGTGGCCGTACCGGGCACACATGTCCGCGCCTCGCCCTCGGTCAGCCCCTCGCCCTCGGTCGGTCCCTCGTCCTCGGTCGGCCCCTCGCCCCGTTCCGGCTCGCACGCCGTGATGAGTGCGGCCACCTCCTCCCGTACCGCCTCCGCCAGCCGGTCCAGGTCGGGGACGGCCTCGGCGTCGGCGACCAGGCCGAAGTGGATATGGCCCCGGTAGGTCGACATGGCGACGGCGAGGGACTGGCCGCGGGCGAGCGGGGCGTAGGGGTGGACGGCGGTGAGCGGGTTGCCGCCGAGCTTCAGGGTGAGGCTGGGCAGCGGCACGCTGGTGACCAGGATGTCGAACCAGAGCCGGGCGGCCTGCGCGGCGAGCGGTCCGCCGAGGCGGTGGCCGAGCGCCGGGACATGGTCGGCGAGCAGGGCGACCGCGCCCGCGCCGCGCCCGGGTCCGGCGTCCTTGTTGCGGTCCATGGCGGCGCGGACGGAGCCGAGCCGGGCGAGCGGGTCGGGGTCGTCGACGGGGAGCCGTATCAGGTAGCCGGAGAGGCGGTTGCCCTGAGGGTGGGCGGTGCGCGGGCGGCGTTTGGAGACCGGGATCAGGGCGCGGGGGCGCACGCCCTCGCTGCCGTCGCCGCGGGCGTCGAGCCAGCGCCGCAGGGCCCCGGCGACGATGGCGATCAGGACGTCGTTGACGGTCCCGCCGACGGTCTTGCGGACCCGGTGGACGTCGTCGAGGTCGATGACGGCCCCGGCGGTGCGGCGGGTGCCGCTGGGGTCGGCGGTGAGACCGGGCGCGGGGCGGGCGGTGAGGGTGGAGAAGGCGACGGAGGCGCCGATGTCGACGGCCCGGCCGACGTCGTCCAGAGCGCCACGGACCAGGCCGGGGAGCTTGCGGACGTCGGGCAGCAGGGAGCGGCGGGGTGCGGGGCGGCGCGGACGCGGGGCGGGCAGGTCCAGGGGGTCGAGGATCGCGGCGGCCAGGGTGAGGGCGCGCAGTCCGTCGGCGAGGGCGTGGTGGAACTTGAACAGGACGGCGAAGCCGGTGCCGTCGGCGCCGGGCAGCACATGGGCCTCCCAGGGCGGGCGGCCACGCCGCAGCGGGCGTTCCATGAGCCGCCCGGCCTCGCCCTGGAAGTCGGCGGTGGGGGCGTGCAGCCGGACGTGGTCCAAGGGGTCGAAGCCCGGGTCGGGTTCGCGGGTGGCGCCGCCGACGGCGAGCGGGCGGCGCAGTCCCGGCGGCTGCCAGCGGTCCCGGATCCGCATGCGCAGTCCGGGGACTCCGGCGGCGCGGGCGGCGAGCAGGTCGGCCGCGTGGGCGCCGGCGGTGGGTGAGTGCGCGGCGAACACGCCGAGGGCGCCCAGGTGCATGGGGTGCCGGTCGGTCTCGATGTTCCAGAACGCCAGATCGAGGGGTGCGAGCAGGTCAGGGGTCACGGCTTGCCTCGCGTCGTGGACGGGTGAGCAAGCAGTGAACAACGATCGAGCGATTACGGTCAAGTACGATCAGGCTACGCTCAGTTAACAGCGGATTACGTCATAGGGCGTTCCGTCTCCTCGATCACGCAGGTCACAGCCGTCACATGACCCGTTCGGCGGTGCCGCCGCACCGGTCCGCCCGGGGGCGTACGCGGGCGTGCCGCGGGAGCGCGAAAGGAGTGAATCTCGGCCGCCGCACCCACCGCGGCACCCGCGCGGGCGCCGTCCCGTACGGCGGCTACGACACCCGCTGGCCCTTGCCCAGCGCGATCACGCCGCTCTTGGACACGGTGTACAACTCGGCGTCCCGGTGCGGGTTGACCCCGATCGTCGCGCCCGGCGGGACCTCCACGTTCTTGTCCAGCACCGCCCCGCGCACCACAGCGCCACGCCCGATGTGCACGTTGTCGTGCAGCACGGAGCCCTGCACCACCGCCCCTGGATCGACGACCACCCCGGGCGACAGGACCGACCGGGTGACCTGCCCCCGGATCAGACAGCCCGCGCTGATGATCGACTCGCTGGCCATCCCGCCCGCGTTGAACCGGGCCGGGGAGAGCTGGTTGGAGTGGGTGTAGACCGGCCACTGCCGGTTGAAGAGGTTGAACGCCGGGCGCTCGGCGATCAGGTCCATATGGGCGTCGTAGTACGCGTCGAGGCTGCCCACGTCCCGCCAGTAGCCCTGGTCCCGGGTGGTCTCGCCGGGGACGTGGTTCTCATGGAAGTCGTACAGCTGGGCCTCGCCCCGGTCGGTGAGCTGGGGCAGGATGGAGCCGCCCATGTCATGGACCGAGCGGGGGTCCTCGGCGTCCCGCTGGAGCGCCTCGATCAGCGCCTTGGTGGTGAAGACGTAGTTGCCCATGGAGGCGAACACCCGCTCGGGGTCGTCGGCCAGACCGGGCGGGTCGGCGGGCTTCTCCAGGAACCGGTCCACGGTACGGCCGTCCGAGCCGGGCGAGATCACCCCGAACGACGACGACTGCGCGCGGGGCACCCGCATCCCGGCCACGGTGACGCCCGCGCCGCTGTCGATGTGCTGGGCGAGCATCTGGCGCGGGTCCATCCGGTACACATGATCGGCGCCGAACACCGCCACGTACTCGGGCTGTTCGTCGTAGATCAGGTTCAGCGACTGGAGGATGGCGTCGGCGCTGCCCAGGTACCAGCGCGGGCCGAGCCGCTGCTGGGCGGGGACCGGCGTGATGTAGTTGCCGAGCAGACTGGACATCCGCCAGGTGGTGGTGATGTGCCGGTCCAGCGAGTGGGACTTGTACTGCGTGAGCACACAGATCCGCAGGATGTCGGCGTTGACGAGATTCGACAGGACGAAGTCGACGAGCCGGTAGGTGCCGCCGAAGGTGACCGCGGGTTTCGCGCGGTCCGTGGTGAGCGGCATCAGGCGCTTGCCCTCGCCGCCCGCCAGTACGATCCCGAGCACGGAAGGCCCTCCACGACGCATGGCCGCTCCCCTCACCCTGGTTGTGACCCATCCATGCCCTCGCCCCGGGCGTACTACGCCTGTTCGAGGACCTCCTGGTAGAGCCGGACGGTGCGGCGGGCCACGGCGTCCCAGCCGAACTCCCCGACCGCCCGCGCGCGTCCGGCCTCGCCCATCCGCCGGGCCCGGCCGGGGTCGGCGAGCACGGTGTCCAGCGCGGTCGCCAGGCCCGTCTCGAAGTCGTCGTCCAGGTCCACCAGCAGTCCCGTCTCGCCGTGCGCGACGACCTCCGGGATGCCGCCCACCCGTGATGCCACCACGGGGGTGCCGCAGGCCATCGCCTCCAGATTGACGATACCCAGCGGTTCGTACACGGACGGGCAGACGAACACGGCCGCATGGGTAAGGAGTTGGATCACCTCGCCGCGCGGCAGCATCTGCGGAATCCAGTGCAGTCCCGCGCGGGCGTGGCTCAGCTCCTGGAACAGCTCACGGAACTCGCGGGCGATCTCGGGCGTGTCGGGAGCACCCGCGCACAGCACGACCTGCGCGGCCGGGTCGATGCCGCGCACCGCGCGGAGCAGGTGGTCCACGCCCTTCTGGCGGGTGATCCGGCCGACGAACAGCACATAGGGCCGTTCCCGGTCCAGGCCGACGCGGTCCAGGACGTCGGTGGCGGGGTCGGGCCGGTACAGGGTGGTGTCGATGCCGTTGTGCACGACATGGACGCGGGTCTTGTCGAGCGCCGGATAGCAGCCCAGGATGTCGTCGCGCATGGCGCCGGACACGGCGATCACCGCGTCGGCGGCCTCCACCGCCGTACGCTCGGCCCAGCTCGACAGGGCGTAGCCGCCGCCCAGTTGCTCGGCCTTCCAGGGGCGCAGCGGCTCCAGCGAGTGCGCGGTCAGCACGTGCGGGACGCCGTAGAGCAGCTTGGCGAGATGCCCGGCGAGATTGGCGTACCAGGTGTGGGAGTGGACCAGTTCGCGGTCCTCGAGGCCGGCGGTCATCGCGAGGTCGACGGAGAAGGTGCGCAGCGCGTCGTTGGCGCCGTCGAGCAGGGACCAGGGCCGGTGACGCAGGACGCCGTCGCTGCGGCCCTCGCCCCAGGAGTGCACGTCCAGGTCGACCAGGCCGCTCAACTCACGGGCCAGGAACTCGACATGCACACCCGCTCCGCCGTACACGTCCGGGGGGTACTCCCGGCTCAGCAGTCCCACACGCACCCAGAACCCCCAGTCGCCGCGGCCGGTGCAGCCATGGTCACCCACAAGGAGCCCCCGGGGAAGAGCACACGAGCACGTGAGACGACGATTACAGCGCGGCCGTACGCGGGTCCCGGCGCGGTGTGACCGGTCGGGCAGATTCCCCTGCCCTTGAAGGCACCGCGCGATCACGCCCGCCTTTCAGGGGCGCTGGGGGTGCCCCCTCTGGGGGAGGAACTGCGCGACCAGCCCCCACTCGGCCGCACCCGAAGACGATGCCCACGGGGGGGGACCAGGGAGACGCCACACATGCAGGGGCCAACCAACAGGGGACACCTCACAGACCGGGGTCAGCGCCCCGGCGGACGGCCAAGGCAGCAGTCCCCGCACAGCCCCCCACCCGGCACCCGGTAGTAGAGACAGCAACTACGACGCCGGAACCCGGTCCCCTGGAACGTGCCGGTGCCGACCAACGGCGGCTGGCCGAACAGCGCCCGGGTCAGCTCGCGGCAGCGCACCGCGGCGTCGGGGCGCCCGGCGGCCCGAGCCCACCGCTCCAGTTCGCGCGCGGCCCCCGCGAGCGCGGACGCGGCGTTGCCCCACAGCAGACCGTCGGCGAGCCGCACCCGGGCGCGCAGGGCGGTGTGCAGGGGCGCCAGATGCCCGCCCAGCACGCTGTCGGCGAGGGTGGCCGGGTCGGCGGGGCGGGGACGCACCTCGGTGAGCAGCAGGTCGCCGGGGGCGCTCGCGTCGGGGTCCCAGCGCAGCAGCCGGGGGGCCAGATCGGGGACGGCACCGTACAGGGCGGCACAGCCCAGCGCCACCGACCAGAGCCGGGCGGCGAGGCCCAGCTGGGCGATCGAGGCGGCGATCCGGGGCTCGGGCGCCCGCAAGGAGCGCTCCACCTTCCGCAGCCGAGAAGTCAGCGAATCCGGGTAAACATCCGATGCGGGCTCGGCGTAGACCTGGGCGAGTGTCGGCGAGGCGGCGACGGGGCCGGGGTCCGGGTCCACGACCGTGCGCAGTACGAAGAAGCCGCCGAGCGGCCGGAGCGCGGCGAGCGCCGGGTCGAGTTCCACGAAGAGCAGTAGTACCAAGGGTTCCGAGGGCCACGCACCCCGAGTGTCCCCCGGAGGTCGCCACCCTCTGGGATGACGGGGCGCGAAGAGTACTCCAACGGTAGTAGGACGCATTGCGTGCTCAGGTACGACGACGGGAAGCGATCGAGGGGGCATCGTGTTGGGTATGAAAGCCGATCGTTCGCCGCGCCGGGCTTCACGCCCCCGCCTGACGCAGAGGAGCCGCCCATGAGCGCCCTCGCGTTCTCCGTGCTGCTGTCGCTGGTGTCCGCCGTCGCGTACGCGGGCGGGGCCATCGTGCAGGAGCGCGTCGCGGAGGCCGGACCCGCGTCGGCCGGGCAGCAGTTCGCCCCGCTGCGCCGCCCGGCGTGGTGGTTCGCGGTCGGGCTGAACGGTCTCGGTGGACTGCTCCATGTGATCGCCCTGGCCTATGGGCCGCTGAGCGTGGTCCAGCCGCTGGGCGCGCTCACCATAGTGTTCGCGCTGCCCATGGCCGCCATGTTCGTCGGCCGCCGGGCGGGGGCGACGGCCTGGCGGGGCGCCTTGATGGCGACGCTGGGTCTGGCGGGCCTGCTGTCCCTGGTGGGGAGCGCGGGCTCGCGCTCGCTCAGCGACGACCAGCAGATAGCGGCGTTCACGGCCACCGTCGTGGTGGTGGCGGGTCTGATGGCCGCCGCGCGGGCGTCCGCGCGGCATCCGATGGCCCGCAGTGTGCTGCTCGCGCTGGGCTCCGGTATCGCCTTCGGCATGTCGTCGGTGTTCACCAAGACCGTCGCCGTGGAGTGGGCCGGCGGCCCGGCCCTCACCGAGTTGCCCGCCCTGTCGGCGATCGGTGTGCTGGCGGTCGCCGGACTGCTGCTGTCCCAGGCGTCCTACCGGGGCGCCGGGCTGGCCGCTCCGCTGGCCACGCTGACCGTGGTGAACCCGGTCGTCGCGGCGGCCGTGGGCATCACGATGTTCGGCGAGACCTTCCGCTACGGCTCCACGGGCGCCGCCGTGGCGCTCGGCTGCGGTGTGGCGGCGGCGGGCGGGCTGATCCTGCTGACCACCGAGCGGGTGCAGCGCACCGCGCAGCTGTCGCCGGACACGGCCGAGCCGGTCACGCCCCAGGGCCCGGACATCGGCGCCCAGCGGCTCGCGGTCCGCGCGGGGGACGCCCTCGAAGAGGCGCTGGACGCGTTCGTGCCGGGCCCGTCGCCCGACGGCGACGGACGGATCGACGGCTTCGGCGGACCGGTGCGGGCGAGCCGCACGGCCGCGCCGGGGGCCCCGCGCAAGCCGGTCACCTCGTCGTTCCCGGCCGCACCGGCGGCTCGGGCCGTCCCGGACCGCCCGGCGGGTCCGGTGAGCCGCCCGGCCCCGGTGTACGGCGGGCCGTTCATGCCGCTTCCGCTGCTGGACCGGCACCGTACGAGGGTCAGATCCTGACCCCCGCCGGTTCCGGCGCCCGGGTCGGGCGTCGGGCTCAGAGCTTGACGCCGCCCGCCCGGAGGTAGGCCAGGGGGTCGACGTCCGTGCCGAAGCCGGGTCCGGTGCGCACCTCGAAGTGCAGATGCGGGCCCGTGCTGTTGCCGGTGTTGCCGGAGCGCCCGATGCGCTGCCCGGCCGTCACGGACTGTCCGTCCTTCACATTGATCGCGGAGAGATGGGCGTACTGGCTGTAGCGGCCGTCGGTGTGCCGGACGACCACCTCGTAGCCGAAGGAGCCGGACCAGCCCGCGCTGACCACCGTGCCCGCGCCGACGGCCTTCACGGAGGTGCCGGTGGGTACGGGGAAGTCGACGCCGGTGTGGTAGCCCTTCGACCAGGACGAGCCGCTCACGCGGTAGCTGGTGCCGGTGGAGGCGGCTACGGGGGCGACCCGCGAGGGCTGGGTGTCGCCGCTGGTGGCGGGCTTGTCGTCGGTGTCGGTGCTCGCGGCCTTCTTGGGGGCCGGAGCCGCCTTCTTGGGCTCCGTGGCCTGCTTCTTGGGGGCCGCCGTCTCCTTCTTGGCGGGCGCGGGCGCGGTCGCCGCGGCCTTGCCAGACAGGGTCAGCCGCTGGCCGGGCAGGATCAGGTCCGGGTCGGTGCCGATGGTGGAGCGGTTGGCGGCGTAAAGGCCCTGCCAGCCGCCGCCGACCTCGCGCTCCCCGGCGATCCCGGACAGCGTGTCGCCGCGCACCACGGTGTACATCTCGGCCTTGCCCGCGCGGGACTGCGGGGTGGTCTGCGGCTGGACGTCCGGCACGGCCGCCGGGAGCGTCTGCTGCCGCGCCGCGCGGGGCGTGTTCCCGCCGGGGTCGATGTCCGGCTCGGCGCCGTCCCGGGTGAGTCCGGCGCGCTGGGAGCAGGTCGGCCAGGCGCCGGGGCCCTGTCCGTCGAGGACCTTCTCGGCGACGGCGATCTGCTGGTCCTTGGAGGCGAGGTCGGCGCGCGGGGCGTACCGGGTGCCGCCGTACGCCTCCCAGGTGGACTGGCTGAACTGGAGCCCGCCGAAGTAGCCGTTGCCGGTGTTGATGGACCAGTTGCTGGTCGACTCACAGGCGGCGACCTTGTTCCAGGTCGCCACATCCGCGCCGTGCGCGACGCCGGTGCCGATGAGCGGAAGGGCCATACCGGCGCCACCGGCGGTGACGGTCAGTGAGGCACGGTTGATCCTGTTGGGCTGATACCGGCGGTGCCGGCCGCGTACGGCCATGAAGTGCCCCCTAGACATATGTCAGCGGCCCAAAAGTAGGGGGGAAGAACAGGCCATGACAAGACGGCGATCGGGGCCCCGAAGGTTCAAATGGCGCGGAACAGTCGTTGGTTGACCGGTTTCCGTATGCGGAGGGTGAGGCGGAGGGGTCCTGTGCCACGTACTGAGACGTGTCGGACCCCGAAGGTGCGCCCAGAGTGGCGGGACGTCAGGATGGCGAGGAGAGGTACCTTCGCAGATGTTCGGCAGGACATTGTTCAGGATCGACGCATTCGATCGGATCGGTCCCCGGGGACGTTCCGGGCCTTCCCGGTCGAATGCTTACCGACCGGATGGTTGAGGAGCAGGCGGACATGAGCAACACAGCCCAGATCGGCGTCACGGGACTCGCGGTGATGGGCCGCAATCTCGCCCGCAACTTCGCCCGCAACGGCTACACCGTCGCGGTGCACAACCGGACCGCGGCGAAGACGCGCGCCCTGGTGGAGGAGTTCGGCGGCGAGGGCGAGTTCATCGCGGCCGAGACGGCGAAGGACTTCGTCGCCGCCCTGGAGCGGCCCCGCCGCCTGGTCGTCATGGTCAAGGCGGGCGACCCCACGGACGCGGTGATCGAGGAGTTCGCACCGCTGCTGGAGCCCGGTGACATGATCATCGACGGCGGGAACGCGCACTTCGCGGACACCCGGCGCCGGGAGCGCGACCTGCGCGAGCAGGGCATCCACTTCGTCGGCATGGGCGTCTCCGGCGGCGAGGAGGGCGCGCTGCTCGGCCCGAGCATCATGCCGGGCGGCCCGAAGGAGTCGTACGACTCGCTGGGGCCGATGCTGGAGAAGATCTCCGCGAAAGCGGCCGACGGGGCGCCCTGTGTCACCCATGTCGGCCCCGACGGCGCCGGGCACTTCGTGAAGATGGTGCACAACGGCATCGAGTACGCCGACATGCAGCTGATCGGCGAGGCGTACCAGCTGCTCCGCGAGGTCGCCGGGTACGAGCCCGCGCAGATCGCGGAGATCTTCCGCACCTGGAACCAGGGGCGGCTGGACTCGTATCTGATCGAGATCACCGCCGAGGTGCTGTCCCATGTGGACGCCGCGACGGGTAAGCCGTTCGTGGATGTGGTGGTCGACCAGGCGGAGCAGAAGGGCACCGGGCGCTGGACCGTGCAGATCGCGCTCGACCTGGGGGTTCCGGTCTCCGGGATCGCCGAGGCGGTGTTCGCGCGCTCCCTGTCCGGGCATGCGGCGCTGCGGGACGCGTCCCGCGGGCTGGCGGGGCCGAAGGCGACGGCGCTGGGCGCGGCCGAGGCGGCGGCGTTCGCGGACCGGGTCGAGCAGGCGTTGTACGCGTCGAAGATCGTCTCGTACACGCAGGGCTTCCATCAGATCGCCGCGGGCAGCGACGAGTACGGGTGGGATGTCGACCTGGGGGCGGTGTCGTCGATCTGGCGGGGCGGCTGCATCATCCGGGCGGCCTTCCTGGACCGTATCCGGGCCGCGTACGACGCGCGGCCGGATCTGCCGAGTCTGCTGTCCGACGGGACGTTCGCGCAGGAGATCGCCGACGCGCAGGACGACTGGCGTGAGGTGGTGATCGCGGCGACGCGGGAGGGGGTGCCGACGCCGGGGTTCGGGGCGGCGCTGGCGTACTACGACGCGTTGCGGGCCGAGCGGTTGCCTGCGGCGCTTACTCAGGGGCAGCGGGACTTTTTTGGGGCGCACACGTATCGGAGGGTGGATCGGGAGGGGGCGTTTCACACGGTGTGGGGTGGGGGGCGGGAGGAAGTCTCTTCGTAGTTCCGCTGCGTGGGGGGGTGCGGGTGCGGGTGCGGGTTCGTGGGGGTTGAGCGCGCAGTTCCCCGCGCCCCTCAGCGAGTGGGGGGCAGGGCCGGTTTCATGCTGCGGGTTCGTGGGGGCTGGGCGCGCAGTTCCCCGCGCCCCTTAGGGAGTGGGGGGCAGGGCCCGGTTTCATGCTGCGGGTTCGTGGGGGTTGAGCGCGCAGTTCCCCGCGCCCCTCAGGGGGTGGGGGGCAGGGCCCGGTTTCATCGGGCGGGTTCGTGGGGGCTGGGTGCGCAGTTCCCCGCGCCCCTTAGGGGGTGGGGGTCAGGGTCGGTTTCCGTGTGTGGGGGTGTTGGGTCCCATACACGGGCCTGCCGGGGGTCAGGTCAGGGGGCGGCCCGGTTCTGGGGTGGGGGGTGGCTCTGGGGGTGGGGGGATGGGGGGTGGGTTGGGGTCGGGGAGGGGTGGGGGTGGGGTCGGATATGGGTCCGGTGGGGGGTGGGTCATCGGGGCCTCCGGGGTGTGTGGGGCGGTCGGTCCTCCGGGTACCCGGTGTCGCCGTGTTCAGTCGCCTGTGCTGAGGCGGGCCGCTGCCGTCAGGCCCAGGCGGGGGCTGGCCAGGACCGGTACGGGTGTGCTGGTGAGGCGGGTCGCCGGGGCCATGGACGCCTGGGCCAGGACGATGCTGTCGGTGTCCGTCAGGGCGTCCGCGGCCGTTGCCACCAGACGGGCCGCGGTGTCCTGATCGCCCGCCGTGAAGTGGTCCCAGGCATCCGGCACCAGGCGTACGTCGAGCCGGACCGGGCGGCCTGCGCGGCGGGCCTCCTCCTCGATCAGCGCGGCCGTGGGCGCGAGGGTGCTCTCCACCGTGGCGAGGACCGTGACCCGGGGACCGGCGGCGACCGCGGCGGCGGCCATCGGCCGGTCCACCCGCAGCACCGGGACCGGGACACGGACGGACTCGGCGACCGCGCCGATCGTGGAGCAGGTGCACAGCACCGCCGTGGCGCCGTCCGCGACCGCCCCCGCCACGGCCGCGCGCACCTCCGCCGTCACCGCCTCCGGGCCTTCGGCGCGGGCCCGGTCCAGCAGGCGCTCGTCGACCAGGTGGCGTAGGCGCAGGGCGGGGTGGTCCAGGTCCCGTAGGGCGTCGAACACCGGGACATGGACGGGCGAGGTGTGCAGCAGGGCGAGCACGGGCACGGTCGCGCCGCGTCTCAGAAGCGGCCGGGGTGGGCCCGCAGCCACTCCATCGCCGCCCGCAGCAGAGCCGGGTCGGCCGCCGGAGCCTCCTCGGGGTGGCGCTCCGCCCACTTGACGACGTACGGGCACAGCGGCGCCACGGGGACGCCCTCGCGCGCGGCGACGGCGTACAGCTCGCGGGCCAGCGAACCGGCGATGCCCTGGCCCTCGTAGGCGGGCTCGACGATGGTGTGCACGGGCACCAGGGCGGGCGCCGGGGAGTCGAGCACGAAGTACTCGATCCGGCCCGCGACCTCCTCGCCCTGTACGGCCTCCAGCCGGCCGGCGGCCCGGTCGTCGCGGATCTCGGTCTCGCTCATGGGGCTCCCTCTTCGCAGCTTCGGGTCGTCAGGTCGTCAGGTCGTCTGATCGTTAGGTCTTCAGGTCGCCAGGTCGCCAGGTCGTCAGGTGTCATCAGATGTCGTCAGGTGTCGTCAGGCAGGACTTGGGTCGGTGGCGGCTCGGGCGAGCGTAACCGATGGTGATCACCGGGTCCCCCGGCTGGACCAGGCACACTCCCCCGCAGCCGCTCCCCTCACTCCCGCCGGAGGCGCCCGTACCTTTGCCTCTTGTTGCGTAAGTGTGCAAGTATGAGGAACGTACTTGGCCCGGTCGGTGATTTCTGCCCGTCCGCCGACCCCTGTGCGCCAAGTCGACTGGTTCCGCGCGGTGTCGTCCGCGCCCGGCTGCGAGAGGGGGCGGTCATGGACAGTTCTGATCCGGGTCATAGTCCGGCCCTTCAGGCCCCGCACGCGCTTCAGGCCCTTCATCCGGCCGCCCTCGGCGTTCGCGCCGCTCTCTGACCGCGCGCTCCCTCCCCGTGAGCGGCCCCGCGCGACCCCACCCGTTCTGAGCCAGTAGGCGCACCCGCGCCCACACCCGCCCCACCCTGTCCTGCCGCGGCGTCGCCGCACGTCCGCCAGGGTGCTCGTCCTGCCCTCGGCGCATCACGCCACGCCATACCCAGCACACAACAACACCACCAGGGGGCTTCCATGGTCATGCTCAGCAAAGCCGCCGTACCGAAGAAGAAGCGGCCCCATCTGGAGCGTCAGGCGATCGCCTTCACCATCGCCCTGTACCTGTTCATCTGCGCCGGGCTGCTCATCGTCCACTACGGCGTCCCCGAGCCGGGGCAGGACGGGCCGGGCTCGTCCTCCACCTCGCCGTACAACCCGTGAACCCGCCACCGAGGGAAGCGCTCAACCGTCACCCGCAGCCAAGGAAGAGGAAGGGGAGCTACATGGACAGCCGGACGGTCGCGGCCAGTTATGACGTCGGTGTGCTGCGCAGCCACTGGGTCCAGGTCGCCGCCGGTGACCAGGAGGCCCTGGCGGCGGCGCGGCAGGTCACCGGGGTCGACTTCGACACCGCGGGCAGCCGCGTCTGGGAGTCCGACGCGTTCGTCTCCCTGCCCCTCGTGGTCAATGTCCGCAAGGACGATGTGATCCGCCGCGAACGTCTGGTCTTCGCCCTCGGGGACGAGGTGCTCGTCACGCTCCAGCCCGAGACGCCGTTCGGCCCGTTCCACAAGGCACTGGCGCGGCTGCGACGCCTTCCGCATCTGGCCGAGAGCCCGCACGGCGTGATGTACGCACTGCTGTACGCCCTCAACGAGGCGCAGGAGCGGGTCATCGACTACGCCAGCGACGTCCTGGAGGACATGAGCGACGAGATCACGCTCGCCACCGAGGGCTACGACGAGCGCGGCACCGAGATCGGGGTCAGCGACATGCGGGACACCATCAAGCGGATGAACCTGGCCGAGGAGATCGTCTCCCGTACCCAGGAGTCCCAGTTGATGCTGGCGCGCGCCGCCCGGCATCTGCGCGCCGAGGTCGGCAC
The DNA here is from genome assembly GCF_040652095.1 of Streptomyces sp. NPDC048290. Lineage (NCBI taxonomy): Bacteria > Bacillati > Actinomycetota > Actinomycetes > Kitasatosporales > Streptomycetaceae > Streptomyces > Streptomyces sp. NPDC048290. The sequence goes on along the minus strand of NZ_JBEZLM010000003.1, from coordinate 359,889 downwards.
CGCCGATCCCCGGCTGGCCGGGATGATCGATGTGCTGGTCGCGGACATCAACGGGGTGAAGGACCACGCCAGTTACGAGCACGACAAGGTCCGCTATCTCCAGCAGTCCATCATGACCTCGCTCGATGTGAAGCAGAACCAGATCGTCAAGGTGTTCACCATCATCACGGCGGTGTTCCTGCCGCCCACCCTGATCGCCACGTTCTACGGCATGAACTTCACCAACATGCCCGAACTGAACTGGGAGCACGGCTTCCTGGTCACCACCCTGCTGACCTTCGTCGCCGCGCTGATCCCGCTCTGGTACATCCGCCGCCGCGGTTGGTTGCGCTGACGGTGAACGCCGGGCAGCCCTCTTCCCGTTCCCCTGTATGCCCCTCCCTTCCCCCCTCTTCCTCAGCGGAGGTGAACCGCATGACGATCCTCGTGCGCCCCGTCGTCGACAGCCCGTCGGAGCATCCCGTGCTCACGGTCCTGGACGGCCCGGCCCCCCGCCCGGCGTCCGCGTCCGATGCCCGGGACCGCCGTCCGCACGCCCACTGGCACCTGGTGCCCGGTCCGGACGGCGTCCCGCGCCTCGAAGCGATCTGGCACACCGATCACCACAGGACCTGACCCGGCGGGAGGCGCCGCCGTGGCGCGGCGCCTCCGGGACCCGCAGCGCCACCGCCGTCGGCAGCAGGCGGTCAGGCCAGTGCGCGTACCGCCCGGACCAGTGCCGCGTTGTCGGGGGCGGTCGTGCCGTCGGGCAGGTCCGTGCCGTCCTCGAAGCCGATCCGGGCCTGGTGGCCGTCCTCGGCGGCGGCGCGGACCAGCGGCCAGACCGTGGGGCCGTCGCCGTGGTACAGGATCGGGCAGGTGACGCCCGCGGCGAGGATGCGCTCGGCCATCGCGCGGGCCGCCGCCACCGCCTCCTCGGGGTCCTCCTCCACCGGCTCGATCAGGATGCGGACGTTGTCGTGGAGGGTGGGGGACGCCAGCAGGGCCGGGACGTCGTCCATCGTCCACACGGCGCTCTCCAGCACCATCCCGCGCTCCAGGACCAGTTCGGCGGTCTCGGCGGCGCCCTCCTCGCTGAACGCGACGGACGCGAAGTCGGGCAGCACCTCCCATGACTTGACCAGCTCGTAGCGCTCCTCGGGGCCGGAGCAGGTCCACAGTCCGGTGGTGGTGCCGACCACCGCGCCGGGGGCGGTGGCGCGGATCGCCGCCAGTACCTCGGCGAGCGCGTCGGGGCGGATGGTCTGGCCGCCGTCCGGGGTGCGGACGTGGAAGTGGACGACGTCCGCCCCGGCGGCGAGCACCGCGGCGGTGTCGGCGGCGATCTGCTCCGCGGTGACCGGGACGGTGGGGTGCTCGGTCCGGGAGCGCCCGCCGTTGACGGCGGCTTTCAGAAACACGATGGTCCTTTCAGCGGGAGTTGCAGAAAAGTGGGCGGTCAGGCGAAGGCGCCCAGGGCGCGCAACGTCTCCGTCGCGCCGGTGAGGGAGCCGAGCGGCTTGCCCTCGGTGACCTCGGCGATCAGCGCCGGTTCCTCGGCGTCGTCCTCGACGGCCTCGTCCAGGACGGCGGCCAGCCGCCCGGCCGGGGCGACGATCAGGCCGTTGGCGTCACCGAGCACCAGGTCACCGGCGTGCACGGGGACGCCGCCGCAGGTGATCGGCGCGCAGAAGGAGCCGTCGGCGAGGCCGTGCAGTTTGGTGGTGAGCGGGGTGCGGCCGTAGGCGTACACCGGCAGCCCGACCTCGCGGAGCGCGTCGATGTCGGTGCAGAGACCGTCGACCACGGCACCGGCGGCGCCGCGCGCGGCCAGCGCGTTGGCGACGACCTCGCCGAGCGGGGCGTGGCGGCGGTCGCCGCCGGTGTCGATGACGACCACGTCACCGGGTCCGACCAGACCGGCCGCGTGGTGCAGCACGGTGGAGTCGGTCGCGGTGATCCGGACCGTCACCGCCCGGCCGACGAGCTTGCCGGTGCCCGCCATGCGCTGGAGCGCGGGGTCGCAGAACCCCTCCTCCAGATAGTGGCCGAGGGTGGGGAAGTCGACCTGGTGGAGCCGGGCGACGAGGGCGGCGTCCGGCGCGGGCAGGGCGCGGATGTCACGGATGTCCAGGGGCATGGGGGCGGGTCACCTCGGTCCGATGATGATGCGGCGGTTGCGGAGCACGGGCAGGACCGTGCGGGCCCGGTCGATACGGTCCTTGTCGGCGTCGGCGACGAGCAGCGAGCGCTCCTCCTCGCCGAGCGCGGCACGCACCACGCCGAGCGGGTCGACGGCCATCGACATGCCGATGCAGTCGGGGGTGGTGAGCGAGGACGCCACGACCCAGCAGGTGTTCTCGATGGCGCGGGTGCGCAGCAGGGTCTGCCAGTGGTCCTCCTTCAGCGGGCCCTTGACCCAGGCGGCGGAGACCGCGAGCAGATCGGCGCCCATCTCCACCAGGGAGCGGGTGAACTCGGGGAAGCGGATGTCGTAGCAGTTGACGAGGCCGACGTTGAAGTCGCCGATGCGGACCACGACGGGGCCGGTGTCGCCGCGCTGGATGCGGCGCGACTCCTTGTAGTCGAAGGCGTCGTACAGATGCATCTTGCGGTAGAGGCCGAGCACCTCCCCGTCGGCGTCGACGGCGGCCATGGTGTTGTACGGCAGGGCCGTGCCGCTGTCCTCGTAGCCGGCGGCGATGACGGCGATGCCATGGGTGCGGGCGATGCGGGCGAGGCCCTGGAGGAAGGGTTCCCAGTGGGCGACGGCGAGTTCTCTGAGCTGGGCGTCGGTCTCGTCGCCGAAGTCGGACGGGAGCATCGACTCCTCGGGGAAGACGACCAGTTCGGCACCGGCGGCCACGGCCTCGGCGGTCATCTCCTCGATGACGGCGAGATTGGCGGCGGCGTCACCGGTCGGGGCGAATTGTGCTGCGGCGACCTTCACGGTCGTATCTCCTTGATGGGGGGTGTGGGGCGGGGTTGCGGGGTCAGTCCGTGAGGAGGCGGGAGCGGGCGGGCGCCCATCCGGCCCGGACGGGGGCACCGGCCGTCAGTCCGCCGCGGTCGGCGCCGCGGGACTCGGCGACGAGTTCGGTGCCGTCGGCCAGGGTGAGGTGGTAGCGGGTGGCGTTGCCCAGGTAGACGATCTGCTGGAGCGTGCCGTCCAGGACGGTCGCGCAGTCCGGCAGATCGGTGTCCGGGGCGGCGAGGCGGACGTTCTCGGGCCGGACCGCGAGATGGGCGGCGGTGCCCCGGGCGAGCCCATGGCCCTCGGGCGCGGCGAACCTGCCGAGTCCGGGGACGTCGAGGAAGCCGCCGTCGACGGTCCCGGTGACGAAGTTCGATGTGCCGATGAAGTCGGCGACGAACCGGGTCGCGGGGCGTTCGTAGATCGCCTCGGGGCTGTCGACCTGGAGGACCCGGCCGCCGTCCATGACCGCGATGCGGTCGGACATGGTCAGGGCCTCCTCCTGGTCGTGGGTGACGGTGACGAAGGTGACGCCGACCTCGCGCTGGATCTTCTTCAGCTCCAGTTGCATCTCGGCGCGCAGCTTCTGGTCGAGGGCGCCGAGGGGTTCGTCGAGCAGCAGCAGGGAGGGGCGGCCGATGAGGGCGCGGGCGATGGCGACGCGCTGGCGCTGGCCGCCGGAGAGCTGGGCGATGGAGCGGTCGCCGTAGCCTTCGAGGCGGACCAGGGCCAGGGCCTCGCGGACCGCCCCGGCGATCTCCGCCTTGGGACGGGACTTGCGTACCTTCAGTTCGAAGGCCACGTTGTCCGCGACCGACAGATGCGGGAACAGGGCGTAGCTCTGGAAGAGCATATTGAGGTCGCGTCGGTGCGGCGGGATGGAGTTGGCGGGGGTGCCGCCGAGTTCCACCGTGCCCTCGGTCGGGGTCTCGAAGCCGGTGATCATCCGCATGAGGGTGGTCTTGCCGCAGCCGGACGGGCCGAGGATGGAGAAGAACTCGTTGCGCCGGATGTCGAGGGTGACGTCCGTGACGGCGACGGTGGTGCCGAAGCTCTTGCCGACTCCGGTGAGACGTACCGCCGGGGCGTCGGGGTTCTGGTGGGCGGCCGGGTTCACCGCCCGGCCCGCGGTCTTGGTGATGTTCATGGTCAGGACGCCTTCACCTTGGTCCAGCCCTGCTGGAAGTGGGTCATCGCCTTGCCCGGGTCCAGCAGGAAGTCCGCCTTGGCGATGGCCTCGTCGGAGGCGTAGACGGCCGGGTTGTCCAGGGCCTTCTTGTCCTTGATGAAGTCGCGGGCCTTGGCGTTGGTGCTGGCGCTGCCGCCGTCGTCGGTGGCCATGGCCGCGATCTCGGGCTGGAGCAGGTAGTTGATGAACCGGTAGGCGGCGTCGGTGTTCTTGGCGCCCTTGGGGATGGACAGGCCGTCCGTCCAGATGGAGCCGCCCTCCTCGGGCAGCACGTAGTGCACCTCGGGGTTGGCGGCGACGACCTTGGCCATCGCGGTGCCGCTCCACGCCTGGGCGGCGCACGCCTGGCCGGTGGACAGGAGCTGCGGGTAGTTGGTGGAGTTGTAGCCCGCGAGGATCTTCTTCTGGTCGGTGAGCGCGTCGGTGGCGGCCTTGATCTCGCCCTCGTCGGTGCTGGTGGCGCGGGCGCCGGTGACCTGGAGCCCGGCGATGTACGCGGCGAGCATGTTGTCCAGCATGTAGACCTTGCCCTTGTACTCCGCGTCGAAGAGCGTCTTCCAGCTGGTCGCCTCGGGGATACAGGTCTCGTTGTACGCGAAGCCGGTGGTGCCCCAGATCCACGGGATCGAGTACTTGTTGCCGGGGTCGTAGGACGGGTCGCGGAACTTGTCGGCGAGGTTGTCCAGGCCCTTGATGCGGGAGTGGTCCAGCGGCTGGATCAGCTGCTGTCCGATGAGCTGCTGCACGCTGTACTGGCTGGGCTCCACCAGGTCGTAGCCGGCCGAGCCGGAGCTGAGCTTGGCGGTCATCGTCTCGTTGCTGTCGAAGGTGTCGAGGGTGACCTTGATGCCGGTCTCCTGCTCGAACTTCTTCACCACGGTGTCCGGGATCTCCCCGGCCCAGGCGTAGATGTTCAGCTCCTTGCCGCCGCCGGAGGACGCGGAGTCCGACCCGGAGCCGCCACAGCCGGTGGCGACCAGCGCGGTGACGGTGGTGACGGCGATGGCCAGGGCGCCCTTGGAGACGGAGACACTTCTTGCACGCATGAGGGTGGTGCCTTTCACGAGGTCAGGGATGAGAAGAAGAAGACGGGGTCAGGTGCGGTCGGCACCGAGGAGGACCCGGCGCATCTGCCGCAGGCCCACGCCGACGATGATCAGCAGGGTGAAGAGCACGAGCAGCGTGCCCAGCGCGTTGATCTCGGGGGTCAGTCCGCCCTTGAGCATCGAGTACACGCGCAGCGGAAGGGTGGTGCTGCCGACGCCGTTGGTGAAGGTCGACATCACGATGTTGCCGAACGAGATGGTGAAGCTGAGCAGCCAGGCCGCCAGCAGCGGCTGGCGCAGCAGCGGCAGCGTGATCCGGCGGAACGACTGCCACGGGTTGCAGCCGAGGTCGGTGGCGGCCTCGCCGAGCGAGGGGTCGAGGGCGTTGTAGGCGCCGAGCACGATCAGTGAGGCGTACGGCAGGGTCACGACCACATGGCCGAGGACCAGGGTGGTCATCCCGAGGTCGGCGTGCAGGGCGCCGAACACGGAGAGCAGGGCCACGCCGAGGACGATCTCCGGGATGATCAGCGGCAGGAACAGTCCGCCGGAGAAGAGGGCCTTGCCGCGGGCCCGGAGCCGGGCCATGCCCATGGCGGCGAGCAGTCCGCACAGGGTGGCGAGGGTGGCCGAGATCAGCGCGGTCTCGGCGCTGATCCGCAGCGCGGCGAGGAGTTCGGTGTTGTCCGCGAGGGTGCCGTACCAGCGGGTGGAGAATCCGGCCCACTTGTAGGTGACCTCGGAGTCGTTGAAGGAGAGCACCACCACGACGACGATGGGGATGTAGAGGAAGGCGATGACACCGCGGGCGAGCCAGGCGGTGACGGTGTCCAGGGCGTGCTTCATGCCGACTTCCTCCTCAGCCGCCGGGCGGCCAGTCCGAACACCGCCATCGACGCGACCATCAGCAGCAGCAGGACCACCGAGGCGGCGGCGCCCATGGGCTGGTTACGGAACTCGGTGTAGAGGGTGACGATGAGATTGCCGACCAGTTGGTCGCGTCCGCCGCCGAGCAGGACGGGGATGACGAAGACGCCGAGGGTCGGGATGAAGGTGAGCAGCGCGGCGGCGAGCATGCCGGGCCGGGCGATGGGCAGCAGGACCCGGGTGTGCACCCGCCACCAGCCGCAGCCGAGGTCGCGGGCGGCCTCGCCGAGGGAGCCGTCGACGCCGCGCAGGGAGGCGTAGATCGGGAAGATCGCGGTGGGCAGGAAGGCATAGACCAGGCCGATGAAGGAGGCGCCCTGGCTGGGTATCCACTGCGTGGTGCCGTCGGTGAGGCCGATCGCGTCGGTGAGGCTGTTGACCGGGCCACCGGGGCTGAGCAGGTTGATCCAGGCGAAGGTCCGGACGAGGAAGTCGGTCCAGAACGGCACGATGATCAGCAGAAGCAGCAGCATCTGGCGCTGCGGGGACCGTCCGGCCAGGTAGTACGAGACGACATAGCCGAGCACCAGACAGACCGCGGTGTTCAGGGCGGCCATGCCGAGGCTGTAGCTGAAGACCTTGAGATAGACCGGGTCCATCAGGTCCTGGTAGTTGGACAGGGTCCAGCCGCCCTGGATGCCGCCGTAGGCGTCCGAGGAGGCGAAGCTGTTGCGCACCACCAGCAGCAGCGGCACCAGGACCAGTCCGAGGACGGTGATCCCGGCGGGCGCGAGCAGCAGCGTGGTCACGGCGGCGCGACGGGCGCGCGGTGTCCGTCCGTCCGCCCCGCCGGACGGGGCCCCGGCACCTGACCGGCCCGCGCGCGCCCGTCCGGCGGCCGTGCCGGTGGTGGCTGCGGTGACCGTCACCGCCGTCGCCCCCGGATGGTCGGGGCGCGGGGAGGGGTGCTGTGCATGTGCGGAACTCCTTGTCCGGGGCGGTACGAGGCGGTGATGGGCGGTACGGGGACCGGGGGGCGCGCCTCGCCGTGGGGGGCGGAGATTGCGGTTGGGAAAAGCGTGGGGGAACGGGCGAGGACCGGAAAGATCGGTCGGCAACGAATCCCGTGGAAAACGGGCCCGGTTTCCACGCGTATCGCAGGACGCCGGGGATGTGACCGACGACCTTGACACTCACCGGCGGCGCGGATAAAGGTGCATACAGCACACGTCCCGTACGGAGGTTCCCTGGTGATCGACGACCTGGACCGGCAGATCATCGACCAGCTCCGGGTCGACGGCCGCCGCTCCTTCGCCGAGATCGGCCGCACGGTGGGGCTGTCGGAAGCCTCGGTCCGGGCCCGCTACCAGCGGCTCCAGCGCAAGGGCGTGGTCCAGGTGGTGGGGATGACGGACGCGGTGCGGATGGGCGAGATGGAGGTCCATCTCGCGGTACGGGTGCACCACATCCCGGTGTCCCTGGTGGCGCGCGAGATGTCCCGGATGCCGGAGATCCGGTACGTGGCGTCCTGTGTGGGGCCCTACGACCTGATCGCGGACGTCCGCTGCCGGGATCTGGAGCACCTCGCCGAACTGCTCACCGAGCGGGTCCGCCGGGTCAACGGGGTGGCGCACGCGGAGGCGCTGACCGTGCTGGAGGTCATGAAGGACTCGTATCTGTGGGCGGGCTTCCGGGAGGTCCCGGCCCGGCCGGAGAAGCGCATCCTGCCGAACTGAACGCGGTCGGCGGTGACCGGGCTACTCCTCGGCGACGCCCTGGCCGACGGCGCTGGCCAGCCCCTGCCACGAGTAGTCCTTGAACAGCTCCAGGAGCAGCAGCACCTGTACCCGGGAGACGCCGGGCAGCATCCGGATGTCGTCGAGCAGCTGCACCAGCTGGGCCTGGTCGCGGCATGTGCCCTCCAGGAAGATGTCCTGGCTTCCGGCGCACAGCGCCACATGGTTGATCATCGGCATCCCGGACAGCGTCTTGGCGACCGCGCGGGGGGTGAGATCGCGGACCCGGATCATCAGCCGTACCGACTGATGTCCCAGCCGCAGCGGATCGCACAGCGCGACGATCCGCAGCACCCCGCTCTCCTGGAGCCGCGCCACCCGCTGCCGTACGGTCCCCTCGGAGACCCCCAGCTCACGGGCGAGCGTGGTGTAGGGCGTCCGCCCGTCGCGGGTGAGGGTACGCATGATCCGGCGGTCGGTTTCGTCGAGCACTACCCCAGACTGTCACTCAATTTCAGCCATGATGACTGAATGTGCCAGCTGTCACACATCATCCGGTACGAGGCGTTCCGTACCGGTGTCGCGTGCCGGTGCGGGGTGTTCCGTACCGGCGTCCCGTCCCGGTACGACGTGTTCTGTACCGGCGTCCCGTCGCGGTACGAGGCGTTCCGTGCCGGGACCGGGCGCCCCGCGATGGCCGCCCGGCACACGTCCGCAGCCCGTCCGTCGACCGGCGGTCGCACGGTCGCAACCCGCCGTTGATGCGCTGCGGCGACCCTCTGCCGGTGTGACCGCCGCACAGACCCCGCCGGAACCCGCTCCCCCGCCCCACCGGTCCGCCCGACTGCGCCGGGCGCTCCGCCGGCTGCCGGTGCGCCGCGTCCTGGTGCTGCTGCCGCTGCTGCTGGTGACGGCGGTGGCCGTGCGGCACCGGGAGGTGCTGGTCGCGGGGTTCGGGCATCTCGCCTCGGCGAAGTGGCCGTGGCTGGTGGCGGCGGCCGGGGCGACCTGTCTGACCTGGGTGGCGGCGGCGGTGACCCGGCAGGGCGCGGTGGTCGACCGGCTGCCCGCGCTACGGCTGCTGGTCACCCAGTTCGCCGCCGGTTCGGCCAACCAGCTGCTGCCGACCGGGCTCGGCGCGAGCGCGGTCAATCTGCGGTTCATGACGGTGTGCGGGCTGCCGCTGGCCCGCTCCTCGGCGGCGGTCGCGCTGTATCTGCTGGCCGAGTCGGTGGCCCGGGTGGGGCTGCTGGTGGCGCTGCTCATCGCGTTCCCGCACGCGCTGCGGGTGGACTCCCTGCTCCCGGACGGCACCGCGCTCCCGCTCCTCGCGGCCCTGGGCGGCACGGCGGTCCTCGCCCTCACCGTGCTCGCGCTGGTACGGCGGCTGCGCACGCCCGTCCTCACCTTCCTGCGCACCGCCCTCGGCGAGGCCCGGACGGTGCACACCCGGCCCGCGCGGGCGGTCGCGCTGTGGGGTGGGTCGCTGGCCTTCCCGGCGCTCCAGGCGGCGGGGCTCGCGGCGGTCGGGACGGCGCTGGGGCTGCCGGTCTCGCCGTGGCACATGGCGCTCGCCTATCTGGCGGCGACGGTGGCGGTGGCGGTGGTCCCGACACCGGGCGGGCTGGGCTCGGTCGAGGCGGCGCTCGTCGTGGCGCTGGTGGCGGCGGGCGGGCCGGTGGCGGTCGCCACGGCGGTGGTGCTGGCGTACCGGATCATCACGGTGTGGGTGCCGTTGGTGCCGGGGGCGTTGACGTTGGGGGCGTTGGTGCGGTTGAAGGTGATCTGAGGGTGCTTGAGGGAGTTTGGGATGGGTGAGGAGGCTTGAAGGTGGGCTGAGGGCACCGGCCGCCACACACCCGGCGCTTGAGGGTGAGCTGACGGCACCGGCCGCCACACACCCGGCGCAGCCCCGCCGAAACTCCTCACTCGCGCCCTGATCAGCGGCGCAGCCATCCGCGCCAGCCCGACCGGGGACGCCTCCGCGGGCACGGCCCGCCGTACGGCCCGACGATGGAGGGACCCCGGAGCACCTAGGAGCCCCCGTGCGTGTCTTCCTCACCGGCGCGACCGGATTCATCGGCAGCGCCCTCGTCCCGCTGTTGCAGGAGGCGGGGCACTCGGTCGTCGGACTGGCCCGCTCGGACCGGTCGGCCAGCACGCTGGCCGGGCTCGGGGCGGAGGCCCACCGCGGTGATCTCGGAGACCTCGACGCGCTGCGGGAGGCCGCCGCGGCGGCGGACGGCGTGATCCACACCGCGTTCATCCATGACTTCTCCGACTACGCGGCGGCCTCGCTCACCGATCTGCGGGCCATCGAGGCGATCGGCGCGGCGCTCGCCGGGTCCGACCGCCCGTTCGTGGTCACCTCGGGCACCGCCGGGCTCACCCCGGGCACCGTCGCCACCGAGGACACCCCGGCCGACCCCGCCGTACCGGGCGCGCTGCGGGCGCCCTCCGAGCAGGCGGCCCTGGCGCTGGCGGAGCGCGGGGTGCGGGCCAGTGTCGTACGGCTGCCGCCGTCGGTGCACGGTCCGGGCGACAAGGGGTTCGTGCCGACGCTGATCCGGATCGCCCGGGAGAAGGGGGCGTCCGCGTACCTCGGTGACGGTGGCAACCGCTGGCCTGCCGTGCACCGGCTGGACGCGGCCCGGCTGTTCCGGCTGGCGCTGGAGGAGGCCCCGGCGGGGGCGCGGCTGCACGGGGTGGCCGACGAGGGCGTCCCGTTCCGGGGCATCGCGGCGGCGATCGGACGGGGGCTGGGCGTGCCCGTGGAGTCCCTCGCCGCCGACCGCGCGCTGGACCACTTCGGCTGGCTCGGTACGTTCGCCCTGTCCGACGTCCCCGCGTCCAGCGCGCTCACCCGCGAACGCCTGGGCTGGCGCCCCCAGGAGCCGGGACTCGAGGACGATCTGGACGAGGGCTTCTACTTCCGGACGTGACGGCCACGGGGCGCCCACGACGGCCACGGGACACCCATGAGGGCACGGGGCGCCCATGACGGCCACAGGGGCACCCGTGGGCGGTCACGGGAGACACCCGTCACCCCGCCCTCGTACGAACTGGTGTGCTGCGTACGGCAGTATGAGCGCGCGCACCCGGTGGCGGCGACGCGGCCGGGCGCGCAGGCACTTCGCACTCCCCGGAACGAACAGGTGACCCCGTGACGACACTCCTCCTCCGCCCGTCGGCGCCCCCGCGCGCCGCCTCGCACCCGACCGGAGGTGGCCGATGGACCGCGCGCTGACGCTGGACGACCTGACCCTGGCCGGGGTCGCCCTGGCCGCGGGGGTGCTGGCGGCGCTGCTGCTGCGGGTGCTGCTGCGCTGGCTGGGCAAGCAGGCCGGGCGGACCCGCTGGAACGGCGACGACGTGCTGGTGGCCGCGTTGCGGATCGTGCTGCCGTGGTCGGCGGTGGTGGGCGGCGCCGCGGCCGGGGCGGCGGTGCTGCCGCTGACCCGGACCGTGCAGCACCACACCACGCAGACGCTGACCGTGCTGCTGATCCTGGTGGTGACGGTCGCGACCGCGCGGCTGATCGCCGGGACGGTGCAGTCGGTGACGCTGTCCCGGTCCGGGGTGGCCGGGTCGGCGACCATCTTCGTCAACATCACCCGCGTCCTGGTGCTGGCCCTCGGGTTCCTGGTGGTGCTCCAGACGCTGGGGGTGTCCATCGCGCCGATGATCACCGCGCTGGGCGTCGGCGGTCTGGCGGTGGCGCTGGCCCTCCAGGACACGCTGGCCAATCTCTTCGCGGGCATCCACATCCTGGCCTCCAACACCGTGCAGCGCGGCGACTACATCCGGCTCAGCAGCGGCGAGGAGGGCTATGTCGAGGACATCAACTGGCGTCAGACGACCGTGCGCAACCTCTCCAACAACCTGGTCGTGATCCCCAACGGCCAGCTCGCCAAGACCAACATGACCAACTTCATGCGCCCGGAGGAGGAACTGACGATCCTGCTCCAGGTCGGGGTGGCGTACGACAGTGATCTGGAGGTGGTCGAGCGGGTGACCAACGAGGTCATCGGGCAGGTGATGCGCGAGGTCGAGGGAGCGCTGCCGGACCACGATCCGATCGTGCGGTTCCACACCTTCGGGGACTCGCGGATCGGGTTCACGGTGATCCTGGGCGTGGGCGAGTTCAGCGACCAGTACCGGATCAAGCACGAGTTCATCAAGCGGCTGCACAAGCGGTACCGCGAGGAGGGCATCCGGATCCCGGCGCCGACCCGGACGGTGGCGCTCCAGCAGGGCGCCGTGGTGATCCCGCAGCAGCGGGGCGCGGAGAACGAGCCGGGCGAAGTGGAGGTCCCCTCCGCCCGGCACGACTGAACGGCGTTACAAGGTGGCGGAGTTGTCGTGGTGGCCGCTCCGCCGCCGCTCGGGCGCGACGGAGGCCGCGGGCGGCGGCGGGGTGACCGTCCAGTCCGGGTGGCCGGGCATCCGCGGGGTCCTGGTGCCGTACAGCCAGTCCCCGAGGAAGCCGGTCAGATCACGGCCGGAGACGTCGGAGGCGACGGCGATGTAGTCGTCGGTTCCGGCGCTGGCGTCGCGGAACCGCTCCAGGTACGCCCGCTCCACGGCGTCGAAGGCGGCCTCCCCGATCTCGTTGCGCAGGGCGTACAGGACGAGGACGCCGCCGAGGTAGCGCTGACCGTCGAAGAGGGTGGCCCGGGTCGGGGTGGCGACCGGGCCCGAGGTGCGGCGCCACTGGTCGCCGAGGGCGTAGGTGTGCTTCATCCGGGCCTCCAGCGACGTCATGCCGAGGGAGTCCGGCCAGCCGCGCTCGTAGCGGTAGAGCAGCCCGTAGAAGTCGGCGTGGCCCTCGTTGATCCACAGGTCCGCCCAGGTGGCCGGGGAGACGCTGTTGCCGAAGTAGGAGTGGACCAGCTCGTGCATCATGTGCGAGCCGATCCGGGGCTCCTCCTGGAGCAGATAGCCCGGCCGGTACACGGTGAGGGTCTGCGTCTCCAGACCGGTGAATCCGCCGGGCAACTGGGCGAGATCGGCGTTGACGGGGAGCAGCCCGTAGGTCTCGAAGGGGTAGGCGCCGAGCCGGTTCTCCAGCCAGCCGACCTGGTGCGGGGTGAGCGCGAGGGCCGGTTCGAGGGCGGCGGCCCGGGAGACCGGCACGACGTCCCGCAGCGCGAGACCGTGCGGCCCCTGCCGCTCCTTGACCACATAGTCGCCGACGGTGATCTGTACGACCTCCGTGGCGATCGGCGAACGGGAGCGGTACGTGTACGCGGTCCGGTCGCCGGGGCGGGACTCGGTGCGTATGAGGTGTCCGCTGGCCACGCCCCTGACCCCGTTCGGGACGGTCAGGCGGAAGGTGAAGTCGGCCTTGTCGGACGGGTGGTCGTTGCAGGGGAAGAGGGTGTGTGCCGACTCGGGCTGCGGACAGACCGCGAAACCGTCCGGGGTGGGCACCCACGCGGTGTGCGGCAGCGCGCGGCGCGGGTCGGCGCCGTAGCCGACACAGACGGTGACGCCGGTCCCGGCGGGGAGGGTACGGGCCGGAGTGATCCGGAGCTTCTCCCCGACCTGCTCGAAGGCGGCGGTCCGCCCGGCGACCCGCACCGTACGGATGTCGAGGCCGAGGGCGTCGAGGGAGAGGCGGGTGAGGGCCTGGGTGGTCCTGATCCGCAGGGTCGCCTCGGCGTCGACGAGCCGGGTGACGGGGTCGTAGGCGAGGTCGAGGTGGTAGGCGGAGACGCGGTATCCGTCATTGCCGAGGGAGGGGTAGACGGGGTCCTGGAGGGTCTCCGGGCCGGGCCCGGCGGTGCGTGGGGCGGCGTACGCCGCAGTTCCCCCGGTGAGCACCGCCGCCGTGCCGAGGAGCGCGGCCGGGGCGGTGACTCTGCTGCGATATCTCATGGTCCGCTTTCGGTCGTGCGGCCGGGTGGTCGGTCCGACCGCCGTCGGATGAGACCCGTCCGAGACTGCGCGCGACGACCCGAGGGTCGAACGAGCGGGTGATCGAACGGGAAGTCGATCGCTGTGCAGGACTGCGGAGGACGGGATTCGGTTGCGGGGGCGGGGGGCGGAATTCGGGCGGGGGCGCGTGGCGGGATTCGGGGGCGGGATTCGGATGGGGGGGGTCGGGAGCGGGACTCGGGTGGGGGGGCGGGGCGGGACTCGGATGGGGGGGCGGGGGCGGGACTCGGGCGGCGGGCTCGGAGGCGGGACTCGGGTCGGGGCGCGGCGGCAGGACTCGGGCGGCGGGCCCGGAGGCGGGACTCCGGGCGGGGGCGCGGCGGCAGGACTCGGCCGGCGGACTCGAAGGCGGGACTCGGGCGGGGGGTCGGGGGCGGGACTCGGGTCGGGGCGCGGCGGCAGGACTCCGGCGCCGGACTCGGAGACGGGACTCGGGTCGGGGCACGGCGGCAGGACTCCGGCGGCGGGCTCGGGAATCGACACCCGAGGTCCGACGCCCGGAACACGGCCAGGAAAGCGCCGCCCCAGGACTCGACGCCCGGAAACGGCCACGAAAGCGCCGCCCCAGGACTCGACGCCCGGAAACGGCCACGAAAGCGCCGCCCCAGGACTCGACGCCCCGAGACGGCCAGGAAAGCGCCGCCCCAGGACTCGGCGCCCGAGACACAGCAGCCGGACCCCGCGCCGGAGGCGCACCACACGACTCGGCGGGACAGCCACGGCGTCAGAAGCCCGACGCCCGGAAACGGTCAGGGGAACGCCGTGCCAGGACTCGGCGCCGGAGGCAGAGCGCGGCCCCCGCCGGAGGCGTACGGCGGGATCTCGTTGCCCCGGCGTTCTCCTCGTCCCACCCCTGTCGAGCCGCCCCCGGGCACGAGATATCTTGATGTCGAGCAATGTTGCAGACGTGGAGCGGAGCACCCGGTGACTGACTCGACCATCATCTATACGCACACTGACGAGGCCCCGGCCCTGGCGACGTATTCCTTCCTGCCGGTGGTCACGACGTACGCCTCGCAGGCCGGTGTCCCCGTGGAGACGCGGGACATCTCGCTGGCCGGACGGATCATCGCCGTGTTCCCGGAGTACCTCACCGAGGACCAGCGCATCCCGGACGCGCTCGCCGAGCTGGGCGAACTGGCCAAGACGCCCGAGGCCAACATCATCAAGCTGCCGAACATCTCGGCGTCGATCCCGCAGCTCAAGGCGGCCGTCGCGGAGCTCCAGGGCCAGGGCTACGCGCTGCCCGAGTACCCGGACGACCCCAAGACCGACGAGGAGCGCGACATCCGCGCCCGCTACGACAAGGTCAAGGGCTCCGCCGTGAACCCGGTGCTGCGCGAGGGCAACTCCGACCGCCGCGCCCCCGCGTCGGTCAAGAACTACGCCAAGACCCACCCGCACCGCATGGGCGCCTGGAGCGGCGACTCCCGGACCGACGTGGCCACCATGGGCGTGGACGACTTCCGCTCCACCGAGAAGTCCGTGGTCATCTCCGAGGCCGGTGCCCTGCGCATCGAGCTGGTCGGCGACGACGGCTCCACGACCGTGCTGCGCGAGTCCGTACCCGTCCTCGCGGGCGAGGTCGTCGACGCCTCCGTGATGCGGGTCGGCGCGCTGCGCGAGTTCCTCACCGCGCAGGTCGCGCGGGCCAAGGCCGAGGGCGTGCTGTTCTCCGTGCACCTCAAGGCGACCATGATGAAGGTCTCCGACCCGATCATCTTCGGCCATGTCGTGCGCGCCTTCTTCCCGGACACGTTCGCCCGCTACGGCGCCCAGCTCACCGCCGCCGGTCTCACCCCGAACGACGGTCTGGGCGGTATCTACAAGGGCCTGGAGGCGCTGCCCGAGGGCGCCGAGATCAAGGCGTCCTTCGACGCCGAGCTGGCCGCGGGCCCGGCGCTGGCGATGGTCGACTCCGACAAGGGCATCACCAACCTGCACGTGCCGTCCGATGTCATCGTGGACGCGTCGATGCCCGCGATGATCCGCACCTCGGGTCACATGTGGGGCCCGGACGGGCAGGAGGCCGACACCCTCGCCGTCCTCCCGGACTCCTCCTACTCCGGCGTCTACCAGGCCGTCATCGACGACTGCCGCGCCCACGGCGCCTACGACCCGGCCACCATGGGCTCGGTCCCGAACGTCGGCCTGATGGCGCAGAAGGCCGAGGAGTACGGCAGCCACGACAAGACGTTCGAGATCCCGGTCACCGGCACGGTCCGGCTGGTCGACGCCGCCGGGAACGCCGTCATCGAGCAGGCCGTCTCCGCCGGGGACATCTTCCGCGCCTGCCAGACCAAGGACGCCCCGATCAAGGACTGGGTGAAGCTGGCCGTCACCCGCGCCCGCGCCACCGGCGACCCGGCCGTCTTCTGGCTGGACGAGACCCGCGCGCACGACGCCAACCTGATCGCCAAGGTGAACAGCTACCTCACGGAGCACGACACCGAGGGCCTGGACATCCGGATTCTCGCGCCGGTCGACGCGACCAAGCTGTCGGTGGAGCGCATCCGCCGCGGCGAGAACACCATCTCCGTCACCGGCAATGTGCTGCGCGACTACCTCACCGACCTGTTCCCGATCCTGGAGCTGGGCACCAGCGCCAAGATGCTGTCGGTGGTCCCGCTGATGGCGGGCGGCGGTCTGTTCGAGACCGGCGCGGGCGGCTCCGCCCCCAAGCACGTCCAGCAGCTGGTCAAGGAGAACTACCTGCGCTGGGACTCCCTCGGCGAGTTCTTCGCCCTGGTCCCGTCCCTGGAGCAGTACGCCAAGACCACCGGCAACACCCGTGCCCAGGTGCTGGCCGACACCCTGGACCGGGCCACGGCGACCTTCCTCAACGAGGACAAGTCCCCGACCCGCCGCGTCGGCGGCATCGACAACCGCGGCAGCCACTTCTATCTGTCCCTGTACTGGGCGCAGGAGCTGGCCCGGCAGACCGACGACGCCGAGCTGGCCAAGGTGTTCGCGCCGCTCGCCGAGTCGCTGGCCGCCGGTGAGCAGACGATCGTGGCGGAGCTGAACGCCGTGCAGGGCTCCCCCGCGGAGATCGGCGGCTACTACCAGCCCGACCCGGCGAAGGCGGCGCGGATCATGCGTCCGTCCGCCACGTGGAACGCGGCGCTGGCCTCGCTGAGCTGACGCCGTACGGCAGTTGATCCGTCCTCCGAGCCCCGGTCGGCCCACCCGACCGGGGCTCAGCCCTGTCCGGACGGCCTACGCGTCCTCCACGCCTGCGCGTGCTCCGCGCCTGCGCGTGCTCCACGTCCCGGCTGCTCGCTATCCGCGTCCGGGGCACCGGCCAGCCGCGCCCCGACCGCCCGCCACCCTCGCCCCGGCCGCTCGTCAGTGGCACGTCTGTCATTGGCCAGCCGCGTCCCCCCTCGCTCGCCGTCCGCCGCCGGACCACACGTCACCCACACCCCGGCCCCACCCCCGCACCCCACACCGCGCCCCCGCGCCCCACACCGCGCCCCACCTTGCGCCCCGTCCCGCCCCCCTCCCTCGCCCCGGCCCGCCCGCGCCACACTGCGGGAACATTGCCCGCACGTGTCATGTGTGACGCCGTGTGACGTACTCGTTGCGCCTCGCGCGCGCCCCTGTGCCGTGCCCGCGCCACCTGCTTACCTCGTCGCAGGCCACCCCTCGCGCCCGCACCGCTCGCGCGAGCCCCCGCTCTCCCCCGCCGCACGAGGAGCACCACCATGACGAGCCAGCCCATCGACTCGGTCACCGCCGGTCACACCCCCGAGGAGACCCCGGCCGGACCCGACACCTCGGCCTGGTCGTTCGAGACCCGGCAGATCCACGCCGGTGCCGCGCCCGACCCGACGACCGGCGCCCGCGCGACCCCGATCTACCAGACCACGTCCTTCGTGTTCCGGGACACCCAGCACGCGGCCGACCTGTTCTCGCTCGCCGAGCCCGGCAACATCTACACCCGTATCCACAACCCCACCCAGGACGTCTTCGAGCAGCGGATCGCCGCGCTGGAGGGCGGTGTCGCGGCGGTCGCGCTGGCCTCGGGCCAGGCGGCGGAGACCCTGGCGATCCTGACCGTGGCGGGCGCGGGCGACCACATCGTCTCCAGCACATCCCTGTACGGCGGTACGTACAACCTGCTGCGGCACACCCTGCCCCGGTTCGGCATCGAGGTGTCCTTCGTGGACGACCCCGACGACAGCGAGGCGTGGCGGGCGGCGATCCGGCCGAACACCAAGGCCCTGTTCGCGGAGACGCTGGGCAATCCGCGCGGCAACGTCCTGGACATCCGGGCGGTCGCCGACGTGGCGCACACGGCCGGGGTCCCGCTGATCGTGGACAACACCGTGCCGACCCCCTATCTGCTGCGGCCGATCGAGCACGGCGCGGACATCGTGGTGCACTCGGCGACCAAGTTCCTCGGCGGACACGGCACCGCCATCGCCGGTGTGGTGGTGGACGGCGGCACCTTCGACTTCGGCGCCCACCCGGACCGCTTCCCCGGCTTCACCGAGCCCGACCCCAGCTACCACGGCCTCCAGTACTGGCCCGCGCTCGGCCCCGGCGCCTTCGCCATCAAGCTGCGGGTGCAGTTGCTGCGCGACCTCGGCCCGGCGCTCGCCCCGCACTCGGCGTTCCTGCTGCTCCAGGGCGTGGAGACACTGAGCCTGCGGCTGGAGCGGCACTCCGCCAACGCGCTGGCGCTCGCCGAGTGGCTGGAGCAGCGCGACGAGGTCGCCGCCGTCCACTACCCGGGACTGCCGTCCAGCCGCTGGTACGAGGCCGGCCGGACGTACCTCCCGCGGGGCGCGGGCGCGATCGTCTCCTTCGAGCTGCGCGACGGTATCGAGGCGGGCAAGCGGTTCGTGGACGCGGTCGAGCTGTTCAGCCATCTCGCCAATATCGGTGACGTCCGCAGCCTGATCATCCACCCGGCGTCCACCACCCACAGCCAGTTGGACGACGCCCAGCTCACGGCGACCGGCACCACGCCCGGTCTGGTGCGGCTGTCGGTCGGCATCGAGAACCTGGCCGACCTCAAGGCGGACCTGGAGGCCGGTTTCCGTGCCGCCAAGGGCGCGTCCTGAACCCGGTGGCCACTGCCGAGTTCCCCCTCCCGCCGGTCTTGGGGGGCTGGCGGGAGGGGGACCCGCCGGGGCGGCGCCGCTGGTGGGCGGCGCCGGGACCGCTACCGCTGGAGGCGGGCGGTGAACTGCCCGGCGTACGCCTGGCGTTCGAGACCTGGGGCACCCTCGCGCCGGACGCCGGGAACGCCGTCCTGGTGCTGCACGCGCTGACCGGGGACAGCCATGTCACCGGGGAGGCCGGGCCCGGTCATCCCACCGCTGGCTGGTGGCGGGGCCTGGTGGGACCGGGCCTGGCCCTGGACACCGACCGCTGGTTCGTGGTCGCGCCGAACGTACTGGGCGGCTGCCAGGGCAGCACGGGCCCGTCGTCGACCCGGCCGGACGGCACGGCGGGCTCAGCGGACTCGAAGGGCCTGGCGGACTCGATGGACTCAGCCGGCTCGACGGCGGAGAGGGCGGGGGCAGCGGGGTCGGGGGCGATCGGCGCCGCCCGGTCCCCAGACGGCCCCGCCACCACCGGAGTCCCCACCACCGCAAGCCCCATCACCGCAAGCCACACCCCCGGAATCCCCACCGCCCCCGCCCTCGTCACCCCCCGCCCCTGGGGCGCGGCCTTCCCCTTCCTCACCCAGCGCGACCAGGTCGCCGCCGAGACCGGTCTCGCGGACGCCCTCGGCATCGACCGGTGGGCGCTGGTGATCGGCGGCTCGATGGGCGGTATGCGGGCCCTGGAGTGGGCGGTGACCCACCCTGCCCGGGTGGACGCGCTGCTGCTGCTCGCCACCACCGCCGCAGCCGGCGCCGAGCAGATCGCCTGGGCCGACGCCCAGCTCTCCGCGATCCGCGCCGACCCCGACTGGTGCGGCGGCGACTACCACGGCACCGGACGCGCCCCGTACACCGGACTCGGCCTCGCCCGCCGCATCGCCCATGTCACCTACCGCAGCGAACCGGAGCTGGCGCTGCGCTTCGGCCGGGTGCCCCAGGGCGCCGAGGACCCCTGGCGGGGCGGTCGCTACCAGGTCGAGTCATATCTCGACCACCACGCCAGAAAGCTGATCCGCCGCTTCGACGCGGGCAGTTACGTCACCCTGACCGAGGCCATGAACGCGCACGACGTGGGCCGCGGCCGGGGCGGGACACGCTCCGCGCTCGGCCGGGTCACCGCGCGTACCCTGGTCGCCGCCGTGGACTCCGACCGGCTCTATCCCCCGGCCCAGCAGTCGGAGCTGGCGACGCTGATCCCGTCCGCCGACCGGCTCCGGGTGATCGAGTCGCCCTACGGCCACGACGGGTTCCTGATCGAGACGGGGCAGGTCGGGGAACTGGTGACGGAGCTACTGGGCTGACGGGGCTGCGGCACTGACAGAGCCTCAGGGCTGAGGGAGCCGCTGGACCGACAGAGCGCCGCCCCGGGACACCTCACCAGTCCCGGGGTCCGACCACCTCCTCCAGATCCGCCCCCTCGAAGCCGTACGTCTGCGCGATGAACCAGAAATCCTTCGCTATCTCGTCCCGCGCCATCGTCTCGATCTCGCTGCCCGCCGCCCAGAACTCCTCCTGGAGCGCGTTGAACTCCTCGGTCGCGGCATGGGTCAGCGTGTAGAAGGCGTCGAGGTCGGCGGGGGGCTCCGTCTCGATCCGCTCGCACAGCCGCACCAGGATGTCCCGACCCTTGTCCACCAGGTTCTGCGGGAAGTAGGTGTCGCCGTACAGCAGCGCCAGGAACTCGCGGGCGCTGGCCTGCTCATGGGCGATCGGCATGGGGGTTCCCCCTCGTTCGGGCACGTTCGGGCCTGTGACACCGTGCGTGTCACCATCACCTCGATCCTGCCGTACGCCACTGACAACGCCCCCGACGCAAGCCCACCGGAGCCACCCGTGTCCCCTCTCTCCGATCCCTCCGATCCCTCCGATCCCTCCGATCCCGCCCCCTTCACCCTGCTCCCCGGCGACCCCGCCTCCCCCGTGCTGCTGCACGTCCCGCACGCCGCCCGGGACATCCCTCCGGAGGTGCGCGCCGGGATCGTGCTGGACGACCGGGCGCTGGAGCGCGAGCTGGACCATCTCACCGACGCCCACACCGACCGGATCGCGGCCGGGGCCGCCGCGCTCGCCGGGGTGACCCCCTGGCGGTTCGTCAACCGGCTGTCCCGGCTGGTCGTGGACCCCGAGCGGTTCCCGGACGAGCGGGAGGAGATGCTCGCCGCGGGCATGGGGGCCGTCTACACCCGGACCACGCACCGCGCGGTGCTGCGTCCGGCGGACACCGACCCCGGTCCGCTGGTCGAGCGGTACTTCCGGCCCTACGCGCGGGCCGTGCGGGAGGCGGTCGCGGACCGGCTGGCGGCCACCGGACGGGCCGTCGTCGTCGATGTGCACTCCTATCCGACCGCCGCGCTCCCCTACGAGCTGCACGGCGACGGGCCGCGCCCGCCGGTCTGCCTGGGCACGGACGCCTTCCACACCCCGCCCGAACTGCTGGCGGCGGCCCAAGAGGCGTTCTCCGGCTTCGGCGGGACGGGGCTGGACACTCCGTTCGCCGGGACCTATGTACCGCTCGCGTACTACGGGCGCGATCCGCGGGTGAGCGCGCTGATGGTGGAGATCCGGCGGGACACGTACATGACCGAGCCGGGCGGGCCCGCGACGGAGGGCCTGGAGCGGCTCGCGCGGGCGCTGGCGGCGCTGGTGGACGCCGTACCTGTGTGACGGGCGCGGGGTGACTCCGGCTGGAGCACTTGAGCGCGACAGGCCGCGTCCGCCGGGTCAGGGTGAGGGCATGACCGAGGACACCAGCACGCTGACCGGACAGGACCTGCCGCCGGTCCGGGACTGGCCCACGCCCGATCTCGACGGCACCGCCTTCGACCCGGTCCTCGCGGACCTGATGCGGGAGGGGCCGCTGCACCGCGTCCGGCTGCCGTTCGGCGAGGGCTGGGCCTGGCTCGCGACCCGCTACGAGGACGTCCGGACGATCACCAACGACCCGCGGTTCGGCCGCGCCGAGGTCACCCGGCGTCAGGTGACCCGGATGGCGCCGCACTTCAAGCCGCGGCCCGGTTCGCTGGCCTTCGCCGACCAGCCGGACCACAACCGGCTGCGCAAGGCGGTGGCGGGGGCGTTCACCGTCGGCGCCACCAAACGGCTGCGCCCCCGCGCGCAGGAGCTGCTGGACAGGCTGGTGGACGGCGTCGTACAGGACGGGCCGCCCGCCGAGCTGATCGGGCGCGTTCTGGAGCCGTTCCCGATCACGCTGGTCAGCGAGGTGATGGGGGTACCGGCCGAGGACCGGGAGCGGGTGCACTCCTGGACCCGGGAGATCATCTCCACCTCGGGCGGCGCGGCGGGCGCCGAGCGGGCCAAGCAGGGGCTGTACGGCTGGATCACCGACACCATCCGGGCCCGCGCCGAGGACGGCGGCGACGATGTGTACGCGCTGCTGGGCGGGGCGGTGGCGCGCGGCGAGGTGGCCGAGGAGGAGGCGATCGGGCTGGCCGGTCCGCTCCAGATCGGCGGCGAGGCGGTCACCCACAACTGCGGTCAGATGCTGTTCCTGCTGCTGACCCGGCCGGAGCTGATGTCCCGGTGGCGGAGCGACGAGCCGGGGCGCGGCCGGCTGATCGAGGAGCTGCTGCGGTTCGTCCCGCACCGCAGTTCGGTGGGGCTGGCCCGGATCGCGCTGGAGGATGTGGAGCTGGGCGGAAGGGTGATCCGCGCGGGTGACCCGGTGTATGTGTCGTATCTCGCGGCGAACCGGGACCCGGACGTGTTTCCCGACCCGGAGCTGATCGACCCGGACCGGTCGGTCAATCCGCATCTGGCGTTCGGCAACGGGTCGCACTTCTGCACCGGTGCGATGCTCGCCAGGCTCCAGACGGAGCTGCTGCTGGAGACGCTGCTGAGGCGGCTGCCGGGGCTGCGGCTCGCGGTGCCCGCCGATCAGGTGGAGTGGCGGAAGAAGACGATGATCCGGGGTCCGAAGACCCTGCCGTGCGCCTGGGGGTAGCCGGACGGAGGCCGGTGGGCGGTCCTGTCATCGACGGACGGGACCGCTCACCGGTCTGTGCCTTTCGCCCTCGGGCCCGGTCAGGCCCGCAGCCACTCCGTCACGACCACGTCCGCGCCGGTCCGCAGCCGTAGCGCGAACGGGCCCATGGGCGGTGCCTCGCTGGTGAAGCGGCCCATGGTGTCGGCGGTCAGTACGTCCGGGGCGGACAGCTGGGGGCCGCCGAGGACCTCGATCCGGGCGGTCTGGGGCGGCAGTACCTGCCCCATCAGTCCGTGCGCGGTCACCTCCACGTCCACGGTCAGCTCCCCGGTGCGGAAGGTGAGCATCCGCGGCGGGTCCGTCACCCCCCGGACGGGGATGGCGTCCACCAGGGAGTCGAAGGTCAGCTCGGCGATCCGGGCGTCCAGGTCGCGCAGGACGAACGCCTCGACCGCGAGCATCCGCAGCTCGGGCGGGACCGGGTCGAGGACGGCCGCGGCCCGCCGCAGTTCCGCCTCCAGCGGGCTGGTGTCGAACTCCTCGAGGTGTGCCTCGGGCCCCTCCGTGCCCTGCCGTCCGTCCCCCGCGGCGGGGCCGCCGCGGTCGTCGTGGACCCCGTCGCCCCCTATGCCTCCGAGGCCGCCGGTGTCTGCGTGGTCGTCGTTGCGGTTCACGATGCTCCCCGTGCGTCGAGTCGGGCCCTCAGGCGGCGCAGACAGCGCTGGCGCAGCGGGCCGATGCTGCCGACGGCGATGCCGAGCGAGGCCGAGACCTCCTGATAGCTGGGCGGCGGCGAGGCCATGAGCACGCGCAGCAGTTGCCGGCAGCGCTCACCGAGTCCCTCGAACTCCTGCCACACCCGGCGGACCCGCTCGCTCTGGGCGGCGGCCTCCTCGGCGTCGAGCAGCGACTCCTCGGGCGTGGGTTCCTCGCTGACCCGGTCCAGCAGGACCGGGTCGTCGGTCGGCATCAGCCGCCGGGTGCTCTTGATGACTTTCAGGCTCTCGTGCCGCGCGGTGCTCGCCAGCCACGATCCGGTCTTCTGCGGTTCACGGATGCGCCCCAGATTCTGGGCGAAGCGGAACCACACCGTCTGGTAGACCTCGTGGGCGTCGGCGTCGGAGAGCCGGTGGGCGCGCACCACCGACCACACGAGCGGGCTGAGCCCCTCCACCAGTGCCTTCCAGGCCGCCGCGTCGCCGTCGACGGCGGATTCTACGAGCGCGCCGACCTCTGCACGATCCACGGACCCACCCCTCGTGTACGGCCTGTCATCGTACGCCGTGGAGGGGTGGGGCCCGGCACTCACCCGGAATCCCGCGTTCAGGGTGATGTTCATGCCGGTGCGGCCGGGTTCGCGACGGGAACCGGCTGCCAGGTGGGCGGCAGCAGGGCGGGCACATGACCGCCGCGCACCTCGGCCAACTCCGTGTTCAGCTCCATGAGGTGACGGGCGGCGGCGCGCGGGTCGCGCTCCCCGGTGGCGGTCATGTGGGCGGCGACGAGCCCGGCGACGACCGGGGTGGCGAAGGAGGTGCCGCTCCACTGGGCGAGCCCTTCGAACATCACCTGGTCCGGCTTGCCGCCGGTGCTCTCGCCGTCCTCGCTGAGCACCCCGGTGTGATGCGGATGGGTGCAGGTGCAGCCATAGCCGAACCCGAACCGGCAGGCTTCGTACGTGGAGTGCTGGTACACGTACGGCACCGGGGAGCCGAAGCCGGTCAGGGGGGCCGTGACGCGCTCGCCGGGGGCGAAGACGGTGACCCAGGGGCCGTGGTTGCTGAAGCAGGCGCCGAACTCGCCGTCGCTGCGCAGCGCGCCCACCGACAGCACCGCCTCCTCGAAGGCGGGGCGGGTGGCGTAGGCGGCGGGCCAGAACGGGGTGGCGCTGCCGTTGTTCCCGGCGGCGGCGACCAGCAGGGTGGGCTGCTCACGCAGTTCCCGCATGAAGCTCTCCAGGCCGAGCAGCCCGTCCAGACGGCCGTTGGTGGTACCCGCGGACAGGCTGAGGATGTCCGGCCAGCCGCCCTCGTCGACCGCCTCGAAGAGCTTGTCGCCGAACTCCGACTCCAGGATGGCGCCGACGTCGGTGAGGGTGTTGCGGACGGTGATCCGGGTGTTGGGCGCGACGGCGGCGACCAGGCCCGCGATGAACGTGCCGTGCCCCACATAGAGCTTCAGCAGGCCCTCGGGGTCGGTCTCCTGGTCGTGCAGATCGCCCTCGGTGCGGGCCAGCGCCGGGTACGACCGGTAGTCGTGGGTGAGCCCGTTGTCGATCACCAGGACACGGACCGCCGTCTCCTCCGCGTACGGGGTCGGTGCGAGGGCCGGGTTGGGCTGCGGGTTGATCTGGGCGGGCAGCGGCTCGTCGCCGGGGCAGCAGTTGACCGGGGAGATGTGCACGACGTGGTTGCGGGAGACGAGGCGGCGCCCGGCGCGGCCCTCGGCGGTCCGCATGGCGCGCAGCGCCCCCGCCACGTTCTGGTCGAGGACCGGCCCGCCGTCGCCGGGGTCGCCGACCCGGATGCGGGTGATGCCGGAGCGGTTGGTCTGCGGGCTCGCCCGGCGGACGTTCTCCGGGAGCAGCCCCTCGGTCGCGGTGAAGTGCGCGCGGACGGCGTCCTCGACGGCGAGGGCCTCCTCGCCGTCACGCGCGATGACGATCCCCTTCTCGTAGATGAACTCGGCGGAGTCGTCCGGGCCCATCGCCAGGGGTACGTCGGGCAGCGCCCGCTGGATCTGTGCGAACTGCTCGCGGAATCGCTGTGGTGCCATGGCGTGTCCTCCCACTGAGGCGGCGTACATGAATCAGAGCCGGGGGGTGGCCGATTGATACAGACACAAAGTGGTGTGACGTGGTTCCGCTCGCACTACCATCCCTGGAGTGACAGCGGGAAGCGACACGGTCCTCGAACTGCTGCCGATGGTGTTCGCCGCGCCGAACGACGCCCTGGCGCGGGCGCGGCGGGTGCTGGACGACCCGGCGCCACCGCTGCACGCCTCCGTGGCCCATCAGGTGATCGGGATCTGGCAGCGGGACTTCGGCGACACCAGGCTGGCCCTGCACCATCTGCGCCGGGCCCGGGACTACGCGGTGCGCGCCGACTCGCCCGAGCGGGAGGCGGACGTGCTGGGCACCCTCGGCGTGGCGCTGATCCACGCGGGGCAGACCCGGCAGGGCCAGGAGGCCCTGGAGCGGGGCGTGGCCCGGGGCAGCGGGCACACCCGCGCGCGGGTGCTGTTCCGGCGGGCGTACGCGGGCTGGGTGCTGGGACATCACCGGGCGGCGCTGGAGGACGTACGGCGGGCCATCCCGGTGCTGCGGCAGGCCGACGACGTGATCTGGACGGCGCGGGCGCTGACCCTGCGCGCGACGGTCCATCTGGCGCTGGGCGCGGTGGACCGCGCGGAGCAGGACTTCACGGCGGCGGAGTCGCTGTGGGAGATCACCGGCCAGGAGCACGACAAGGCGGACGCGGTGGAGAGCCGGGGGCTGGCGGCGTTCCGGTCCGGGGACGTGCCGGTGGCGCTGCGCCTGCTCGCCGAGGCGGAGGAGCGGTACGCGAAGCTGGGCACGCCGATCTTCCAGCTGATCGTGCGCCGCTGCGAGGTACTGATGGCGGCCGGTCTGGCGCCGGAGGCGCTGTCCGAGGCGGACGCGGCCATCGCCCAGCTCGACGGCATCGGCGGCCAGTCCACGCGCAAGGCGGAGCTGCTGCTGACGGCCGCCCGCGCGGCGCGGCTCGCCGGGGACCCGCACACGGCCACCGCGCGGGCGGCGCTCGCGGTACGGCTGTTCGCGGCGCAGCGGCGCTCCTGGTGGGAGACGCACGCGCGGCTGGTGCTGATCGAGTCACGGGTGGCGACCGGGCGGGGTTCGGGCCGGATGGTCGCGGACGCGGCGGCGGTCGCCGACCGGCTGACGTCGTTCGGGGCGCCCGCCGCCCCGGAGGCGTCGCTGCTGGCGGGCCGGATCGCGCTGCGGCTGGGCTGGCGCACGGACGCGGAGCGGCATCTCGCGCTGGCGGCACGCAGCCGGCACAGCGGGCCGCCGCTGGCCCGGCTCACCGGCTGGGTGGCGCAGGCGCTGCGGGCGGAGGCGGCCGGGTTCCGGCGGGGCGTCCTGGAGGCGTGCCGGCGCGGCCTCGACGTGCTGGACGACCACCGGATGACGCTGGGCGCCTCGGAGCTGCGGGCGCGGGCGACCGAGCAGGGCGCGGAGCTGGCGGCGCTGGCGCAGGGCGCGAGCCTGGCGCAGGGCGGGCCGCGGCGGATGCTGGAGTGGAGCGAGCGGTGGCGGGCGACCGCGCTGAGCACCCCGCCGACCCGGCCGCCCGCCGACCCGGAGCTGCTCGGCGACCTCACCGCGTTCCGGGAGATAGCGGCCCGCGCGGAGGACGCCCGCCGCGACGGGCGCCCGGTACCGGCTCTGGAGCGCGAGCAGCGCCGCCTGGAGAAGGCGATCCGCTCACGCACCCTGCATCTGCGCGGCGAGACCCCGGGCGGCGGGCACCGCGTGGACGTGGGCCGCCTCCTGGACCGGCTGGGCACGACCCGGCTGGTGGAGCTGGCGGTGGTGGACGGCCGGGTGCAGGTGCTGCTGTGCGGGGACGGGCGGGTGCGGCGGTTCGCGGCCGGGCTGCTCGCGGAGGCCGAGGCGGAGGCGGAGCACATACAGGCGGGTCTGAGGCGGCTCGCGCATCCCGGCGCGGAGGCCCGGCTGCCGCTGGTGGAGGCCATGGGGCGGCGCCTGGAGGAGATCCTGCTGGGTCCGGCGGCGGACCAGCTGGGCGGCGGACCGGTCGTCGTCGTCCCGCCGGGGCGGCTGCACCGGGTGCCGTGGGCGCTGCTGCCGTCGCTGCGGGAGCGGGTGGTGAACGTGTCGCCGTCGGCGAGCGCCTGGCTGCGGGCGCACGAGACCGCGCCCCCGCCGGGCGGACGGCAGGTCCTGGTGCGCGGCCCGGGTCTGGCCACGGAGGGCGCCGAGGTCCCCGAACTCGCCGCCCGCTACCGGGCTCCCGTGGTCCTGGAGGGCGTCCACGCGCGGGTGCCGCGGGTCCTGGAGGAGCTGAACGGGGCCGCGCTCGCGCATATCGCCGCGCACGGCACGTTCCGCGCGGACAGCCCCCTGTTCTCGTCCCTCGGCATGTCGGACGGCCCGCTGATCGTGCACGACCTCGAACGCCTGGACCGCAGCCCCTACCGGATCATCCTGTCCTGCTGCGACACGGCCCGCTTCGCCTCGGTCGGCGCCGACGAACTCCTCGGCCTGGTCACCGCGCTGCTCCCGCACGGCACCGCCGGAGTGGTGGCGTGCAGCGCGCCCGTCAACGACGCGGCCGTGGTCCCGCTCATGCTGGCCCTGCACAAGGGCATCGACGCGGGCCTCCCCCTCGCGGAGGCCCTCCGCGACGCGAGAGCAGCCCTCCCGGGCGACGCGACCCACCAGGCGACGGGGTGGGCGTTCTCGGCATTCGGCGCGGCGTAGGGCTCCACCGGGGCACAGGGGGCTGGAGGGAACGCCTCCGGGTGAGGCGGGGCGGGCCCGAGGGAACGCCCCCAGCGCGCGGCGGGGCGAGGCCGAGGAAGCGCCCCCAGCGTGCGGCGGGGCGGGCGTAGGACCCGTCCCCGGCAGGGCAGGTCGGACGCGGAGGCCGCACCCGGGCACAGCAGCGCCGACGCGGAAGCCGCCCCCGGGTACGTCGGGCAGGCGGAGAGGACCGCCCCCGGGTACGCCAGCCAAGGCGGAAGCAGCCACCCCGAGAATCGGCGCCCCACCGGTCAACGGCCCCCATAGGGACGCCTCCACGGGGCAGGGACAGAGAGCCGCCCCCGGCACGGCAGGGCGGGCGGAGGCAGCCGCCCCAAGACCCGACACTCGCCGGTCGACAGCCGCCTATAGGGGCCGCTCCGGGGACCGGCCCCCACGCGGGGCAGGCGGAAGGCGACGGGACACGCGCAGACGCCGCCCCGGGCACGGCAGAACAGGCAGAAGGCGCGCACCCCAGGACGCAGCGCCCGCCGGCCAACGGCCCCCATGGGGAACGTTCCAGGGCACCGCACCTGGTCACCCGTCACGCCGACCGCGTACCCGGCAGGTCCGTCAGCCGGGGCAGCGCGCCCCGGTCGCTGGCGCCGAGCCGGGTGTAGGCGCCGTACAGGTGGTTGCCCACCGTGCGGATGGACAGGGTCAGGCGGTCGGCGATCTCCCGGTTGCTCAGGCCCGCCGCCGCGAGGGTGACGATCTGGCGCTGGCGTGCGGTGAGTTCGCCGAGGGCGAGTCCGGCGAGGGCCGGGGTGCGGGCGCCCTGGCAGCGGCGGGCCAGCGTGATGGCCCGGGTGCGGGAGAGCCGGGCGGCGCTCGGGTCGCGGTGCGCGGCGACGGCCTGGGCGTGGGCCTCGGCCGCGAACAGCAGAAAGCCACGCGCCTCCAGCAGCGCCGCCGCCCGGTCCAGCGCGGGCCCGTCCGCGCGGGCCAGCGCCTCCGCGTGCCGCGCGAAGGGGCTGCCGGGCGGCAACGACCCGTCCGCCGGTGGCGCGACCCCTCGGCGTACGGCGTCGTAGGCGGCGGTCCAGTCCTCGTACGGCCCGTCCACCGCGGTCCCGATACGACCGCCGGGCGGCGTCGCCGATGGTCCGGGGCACGGCTCGCCCACGGCGGCCCCCGAACGGTCACCGGACCCCACCACAGGTGACCCGGAGCACGCCACGCCCACCGCCGCCGCCCCCTCACAGTCGCCGGGCCGCATGTGCGGCTCGCCCACCGCGGCCCCCGTACCGTCACCGGACCCCACCACAGGTGACCCAGAGCCCGCCACGCCCGCCACCGCCCCCGTACCGTCACCGGACCCCACCACGAATGACCCCGGATGTGGCTCGCCCAGTTGGGTCGTGGACAAGGACAGTTCTCGGTGGCAGAGGGCGTCGTCCGGGGTCGTGCGCAGGCCCTCGCGGGCCCAGGACGCCGCCTCGCGCAGGGCGCCGCGCAGTCGGTCGTACCGGGCGCGGAGCGCGGCGTAGTCGGCGGGTACGGCGGCGGTCTCGGCGAGCAGCCAGTCGCCCACCGGGAGCGGCACGGGCCGGACGTCGGCGGCCTGGAGGCGGTCCTCCAGGGCGGCGGACTCGGACTTGAGGGCGGCGGTGTACTCGTCGGGGGTGCGGGTGAGGCGGCGGGTGCGCAGGGTGCCGGCGGCGGCGCGGAGCACCGGGCCGTACAGCGGGTGGGCGAGGGTGACCTCGCCCGAGGGGCTGATGGTGACCAGGCCGTCGGCCTCCAGGCGTTCGAGGGACGGCAGGTCGAAGTCGTCGTCCAGGTGGGGGGCGAGGGGGTCGGTGAAGGCGAGGCGGTCGAGGGTCTCGCGGTCGGTGGGGTCGGTACGGCCGAGGACGGCGGCGGCGCGCAGCCGGACCGTCTCGGTGAGCGGGACCGGGCCGCGCCAGGCGGCGGTGGGGGTGCCGGGCACGGGGGTGAGCAGGGCGTGTTCGCCGAGCGCGGCGGACAGGTCGCGCAGCAGCCGCAGATCGCCCGCGGCGAGACGGCGGAGCCGGTTCATGGTGAGGGGTTCGAGCCGTCCGCCGGTGCCCGCGGTGAGCAGGTCGGCGAGGTCGTCGTCGGGGAGCGGCTCCAGGGCGAGGCGGGGCAGCACCTCGCCGGTCCACAGCCGGGAGACGGCTCCGGGCAGCGGTCCGGTGTCCCGGGCGACGACGACCAGCCGGGTCCGGCCGTGCACGGCGAGGTGGTGGACCAGGGCGGCGGAGGAGTCGTCCAGGAGGTGGGCGTCGTCCACCAGCAGCAGGCGTACGCCGGACAGGAGTTGGACCGCGCGGTGCAGGGAGACCGGTTCGGGCAGGAGATGGGCGAAGGCGGCGAACGGGATGCGGTGGGTGCCGGGCGTGCCGGAGACCTTGGCGCAGCCGGTGCCGCGCAGCGCCTCGGTGGCGAGCCGGGTCTTGCCGCAGCCCGCCGGTCCGGTCACCACGATGCCGTGCCGCCCGGCGGCCAGGGAGCGGCGGACCAGCTCCAGTTCACCGGCCCGGCCGGTGAACGGCCAGGGGAGTTCCAGCATGTGCGCGTCCCGTTCGATTTTCATCACGCTGTCATGAGCGCGGTTGCTCAGATCTGATACAGGGCGACTTGAGTAGACCTCGACTCAGGCGGCGCGCCCGCCCGGGACGGCAGGCTGTGCGCATGACCGGTCGCTACTGCTCGCTCGCGCAGCAGCCCGCCCCCGCCTTCGCGCCGGGGCTGGCCGCGGAGCGGCTCGGCGCGCTCGTCGACGGCCGGGCGAAGTGGGTCAACGGCACGGTGCTGCACTACTACTTCTTCGACCGGGACACCGACTCCTCCGTCATCCCGGTGCCGGGCACCGTGGAGACCCGGCGGGTGAGCTGGGTGGGGGCCGAGAAGCAGCGGGCCGTGGTGCGGGAGTGCTTCGCGGAGTGGCAGGGGCTCGGTATCGGGCTGTCGTTCACCGAGGTGGACGACCGTTCGGAGGCCGAGTTGCGGATCGGGTTCCAGCGCGGCGACGGCTCGTGGTCGGCGCTGGGCCGGGACGCGCTGCGGCTCGGGCAGAACGAGCGGACGGCGAACTTCGGCTGGGACCTGACGACGGGCGGCGAGCGGGTGACCGCGCTGCACGAGATCGGGCACGCCCTGGGCATGTTGCATGAACACCAGAGTCCGTGCGCCGGGATCCACTGGGACGACGAGGCGGTCTACGCGGAGTTGGCGGGTCCGCCGAACTTCTGGGACCGGGACACCACGTACCACAACATTCTGCGCAAGCTGGACCGTGACGAGGTCAACGGTTCGGTGTGGGACCCGCAGTCGATCATGGAGTATCCGTTCGCGGCGGGACTGATCCTGGAGCCGGAGCAGTTCCGGGCCGGGGTGCATCCGCCGGGCACCCTGTCGGCGCTGGACAAGGAGTTCGTGCTGCGCTGGTATCCGTCGGTGGGTACGGGGCTGCCCGCCGAGCTGGTGCCGTTCCGCTCGGCGGCGCTGAGCCTCGGGCCGGGCGAGCAGGCGGACTTCCGGATCGAGCCGACGCAGACCCGCGAGTACACGGTGGGGGTGTTCGGCGACGGGGACGCCGTGGCCGTGCTCTTCGAGGAGCGTGAGGGCGTGCCCCGCTTCGTCGCCGGGGACGACGACGGGGGCGCCCCGCACAACGCCGCGGTCCGGGCCCGACTGGTCAAGGGCCGCCGCTACTTCGTCCGCGTGCGCCTTTACTCCGGCTGGGGTTCGGGCGAGACGGCGGTCATGTGCTGGTGAGAGCACATGGCCGCCTCACGCGGACGGCTGGACCACTGTCCGGCGCCGGGGGAAGCGGGCGCGAGTGTCGCCTTCGGGGGAGGGCGGCGCTTCGCGCCCGCGCCGGGTCCGCTGTGCGGGGGTAGCAGCGGACCCGGCAAGGCGCCCCCCGCGCCCCACGGGCGGCCCGCACCCGGTTCCCCGGGCGCGGGCCCACTGGCACGATGGTCACCCGCAGTTCAGGGGGGTCCCATGCCGCTCGACGTCGTCGTGATCGTCGCGCTCTTCACCGGTCTCGGCGTCTGGCGGGCGAGGAGCGACGACACCGGATGCGCGTTCCCGGTCGCGCTGATCCTGCTGACGGGGGCGACCCTCCTGTACGTCGGCCACCAGATGCAGATGCCGTAGCCACGTTCAGGACGCGGCCCGCTCCCCCGGACCCGTCCCGCCGATCTCGTCGGGGTGGTCGAGTCCGAGGTGGTGGCGCAGGGTCGTGCCCTCGTAGTCGGCGCGGAACACGCCCTTCTCCTGGAGCAGCGGCACCACCTGGTCGGCGAAGGCGTCGAGGCCGCCGGGGGTGAGGTGCGGGACCAGGATGAAACCGTCGGAGGCGTCGGCCTGGACGTAGTCGTCGATCGTCCGGGCCACGGTCTGCGGGGAGCCGATGAAGCTCTGCCGGTTGCCGGTCTCGATGACCAGGTCCCGGATCGACCAGTTGTTGGCCTCGGCCAGCTCCCGCCACTCACGGGCGGTGGCCTGCGGGTCGCGGTACATCCGCACCTGGGCGCGGCCCTGGGAGACGGTGTGCTCACCGGGCAGCGGGTCCACCTCGGGCAGCGGGCCCTCGGGGTCGTACGCGGACAGGTCACGGTTCCACACCCACTCCAGGTGCTTGAGCGCGGTGGCGCCGCTGACCTGTTGGCGGCGGACCTCCTTGGCGATCTCCTCGGCCTCGGCGTCGGTGTCGCCGAGCACGAAGCTGGCGGCGGGCAGGATCAGCAGCTGGTCGGCGCGGCGGCCGTACGTGGGCAGGCGGGACTTGACGTCGGCGTAGAAGGCGCGTCCGGCGTCCAGGGTGGCGTGTCTGCTGAAGATCGCGTCGGCGCCCGAGGCGGCGAACTCGCGGCCCTCCTCGGAGTCCCCGGCCTGGAAGATCACCGGGCGGCCCTGCGGGGAGCGCGGCACGTTGAACTGCCCGTGGATGTCGAAGTGCTGCCCCTGGTGGACGAAGGCGCCCGCCTTGGCGTCCCGCAGGAAGGTGCCGGTGTCCTGGTCGGCGAGGATCTCGTCGCCGTGCCAGGAGTCGAAGAGTTCATGGGCGGTGGCGAGGAACTCCTTGGCGCGGGAGTAGCGCTCCTCCTGGGGCAGGAAGCCGCCGCGGCGGAAGTTCTCGCCGGTGAAGGCGTCCCAGGAGGTGACCACGTTCCAGGCGGCGCGGCCCGCGGAGAGATGGTCGAGGCTGGCGAACTGGCGGGCCACCTCATAGGGCTCGTTGAAGGTGGAGTTGATGGTGCCGGTCAGACCGAGGCGGTCGGTGACGGCGGCGAGCGCGGAGAGCACGGTGAAGGTGTCGGGGCGGCCGACGACGTCCAGGTCGTAGATCCGGCCGCCCTGTTCGCGCAGGCGCAGGCCCTCGGCGAGGAACAGGAAGTCGAACTTGGCGCGTTCGGCGGTGCGCGCGAAGTGCGCGAAGGAGCTGAACTCGATATGGCTCCCGGCCCGTGGATCGCTCCACACGGTGGTGTTGTTGACGCCGGGGAAGTGGGCGGCCAGATGGATCTGCTTCTGCGGCTTGCTCATGGCGGGGTCCCTCCGGCTCAGACGGTCGTGGCGGCGTAGCGGTTGGCGGGGCGGGGCAGGCCCAGGAGGCCGCGCAGGGTGTCGGCCTCATAGGCGGTGCGGAAGGCGCCCCGGCGCTGGAGTTCGGGCACCAGGGCGCGGGTGATGGCGGGGAGGTCGTGTCCGGTGACGGCGGGGCGCAGCCGGAAGCCGGTCGCTCCGGCGGACGCGAAGTCCTGGAGCAGATCGGCGAGCTGGGCCGCCGTACCGGCGAAGATCAGGGCGTCGCTGGTGTACTCCTCGCCCGCGAGGGTGTCGAGGCGGTCGCGCCGGGCGCGGGCGCCGGCCTCGTCGTCGTCCAGGAGGACCACCAGGTCGGCGAAGACGTGCAGGGTCTCCTCAGCGCGTCCGGCGGCGGTCTGCTCCGCCCGGACGCGGGCGACGGTGGCGCGGGCCTCACCGGTGTCGTGCGGGGTGATGTAGCCGACGTCGGCGGCCCGGCCGACCAGGCGGTAGGGGACGGTGTCGTGGGCGAGGGCGGTGACGAGCGGCTGGCCCTGGGGCGGCCGGGGGGTGATGGAGGGGCCCTTGACGCTGAAGTGACGGCCCTCGAAGTCGATGTAGTGGAGCCGGTCGCGGTCGATGAAGCGGCCGGTGGCGGCGGACCGGATCTCGGCGTCGTCCTCCCAGCTGTCCCAGAGCCGCCGGACCACCTCCACGTAGTCCGCGGCCTCCTCGAAGAGTTCGGTCACGATCTCCTGCGCGGCGGGGCTCGGGTAGTCGTCGATCCGGCGGACGGTACGGCGGCCGAAGTGGGCGGCCTCGTTCGGGCGGGCGGTGACCTGGACGCGCAGTCCGGCGCGGCCGGTGCTGACGTAGTCGAGGGTGGCGATGGCCTTGGAGAGGTGGAAGGGCTCGGTGTGGGTGGTGACGACGGTCGGCACCAGCCCTATGTGACGGGTGAGCGGGGCGACCCGGGAGGCGATCAGGACGGCGTCGAGGCGTCCGCGGACCTGGTCGGTGCGCTCGTCGGGGTCGAGGAAGCGGGACGACTGGGGGCCGAGGCCGTCCTCGATGGTGACGAAGTCGAGCAGTCCGCGCTCGGCCTCGGTCACCTGGTCCAGCCAGTAGGGGGCGGTGAAAAGGTCCCGGGGGCGGGACACCGGCTCGCGCCAGGACGCGGGGTGCCAGCCGGTGCCGTCCAGGGCGACGGCCAGTCGCGGGAAGGAGAAGGGGTCTTCGGGGGTGGGGTGGGGTGCTGAGGACACGGGCGGTGCCTTCCTGGAGGTCGACGGGGGCGGCGGCGAGGAGGGGCCGGGCGGTGGTCAGGAGTTGGTCAGGGGCAGGCCGGGCGGGTCGATCTCCGATGTCTCGACGGCTTCGGAGGACAGGTTCCACGCCGTCAGCCACTGGGCGTACTGACCGTTCTCGATCAGATGGTCGATCGCGGCGGCGAGCGGTTCGGCGAGTCCGCTGTCCTTCTTGGCGGTCGCGGCGATCAGGCCCTGGAGGGACGTTCCGGCGCCGGAGAAGGTGCCCGCGATCCGGGTCGCCTGGGGTGTTCCGGCGGTCTGGGTGGTGTGGTAGGCGAGGTTGGGGCTGGGGCCGAAGTAGGCGTCTATCTTGCCGCTGGCCAGGGCCAGATAGAGGCTGTTGGTCTCCTGGTAGTACTTGACCGTCAGCGGGTCCGCGCCCTCCTCGGCCAGCTTGTCCTTCCACTCCAGCAGGATCTTCTCCTGGTTGGTGCCGCTGCCGACGCTGACCGTCTTCCCGGCGAGCGCCCGGTGGTCGCCGGTGAAGGACCAGTCGCTGTCCTCGGTGGTCTCGAAGGCGAGGTCGTCCTTGCGGTAGCTGGCGAACTCGTACTTCTGCTTGCGCTCCTCGGTGACGGTGACGTTCGAGATCGCCACGTCGACCTTGCCGCCGTCCAGGCCGATGAACATGTTCTCCCAGGTGGACGGGGAGATCTCGGGCTCAAGGCCGAGGACGGCGGCGATCAGCCGGGCAAGGTCGGGCTCGGAGCCGGTGAGGGTCTTCTGGTCGTCGCCGATGTAGCCGAGCGGCGGGGAGCCGGAGGGCAGGGTGCCGGAGCCGACGACCAGGGTGCCCTTCTTCCGTACGGCGTCCGGCAGCAGGGCGCTGATCGACGCCACCTCCGTGACCTCGACGGTGGTCTCCTTGGCGGCTCCGTTGGACAGCGCGCCCACCGTGACGGTCCCGGCGGCGGCCGAGGTGGTGGCGGCGTCGCTCTCCCCGCCGCAGGCGGCGAGGGTGGTGCCGAGCGCGGCGAGGACGGTCGCGGCGGTGATGCCGCGCAGGAGGCGGCGGCGGGGGAAGGTGGTGGACATGGCTGTTCCTTGTCTGTGCTTCGAGGGGGCGGGGGGTTGCGGGGCGGCGGCCCGGGTCACAGCACCTTGCTGAGGAAGTCGCGGGTGCGGGCGTTGCGCGGGTTGTCGAGGACCTCGGCGGGCGGGCCCTGCTCGACGATCCGGCCGGCGTCCAGGAAGACGACCCGGTCGGCGACCTCACGGGCGAAGCCGATCTCATGGGTGACCACCACGAGGGTGGTGCCGCTGGTCGCCAGATCCTTGATCACGGCGAGCACCTCGCCGACGAGTTCCGGGTCGAGGGCCGAGGTCGGTTCGTCGAAGAGGATCACTCCGGGCCGCAGGGCGAGCGCGCGGGCGATGGCGATCCGCTGCTGCTGACCGCCGGAGAGCTGCCTCGGGTAGGCGCCCGCCTTGTCCGCGAGCCCGACCCGGTCCAGCAGCGACAGCGCCAGTTCCCCGGCCGCCGGTGTGGTGAGCCGGCCGGTGGCGACCGGCGCGGCGGCCACGTTCTCCAGCGCCGTCAGATGCGGGAAGAGGTTGAAGTTCTGGAAGACGAAGCCGATCCGCCGCCGCTGGACGAGGATGGCCCGCTCGCTCAGCTCCTTGAGCCGCCCGCTGACCCGTCGTACGCCGATGGGTTCGCCGCCCAGCGTGACATACCCGATGTCGGGTTTCTCCAGGTGGTTGATGGCCCGCAGCAGGGTGGACTTCCCGGAGCCGGACGGGCCGAGGATCGCGGTGACCTCGCCGGGCGCCACGGTCAGATCGATGCCGTCGAGGACCCGGTGGGCGCCGTACCACTTGTGGACGCCGTGCAGTTGGACGGCGACGGCCTCGACCGGGGCGTCGGTCTTCTCAGTGACCGTCGTGACCGTCGTGCCACTCGTGCCACTCGTGGCGCTCATACGGCGGTCTCCCTGCGGGCGCGGTCGCGGACCTCGCGCAGGCTTGCGCGCAGGCGTTGCAGCGGGGTCGGCGGCAGGGTGCGGGTGGCGCCCCGGGCGTAGTGCCGCTCGACGTAGTACTGGACGACGGAGACGACGCTGGTCAGGATCAGGTACCAGACGGTGACGACCAGCAGCAGCGGCACGATGTCGCCGGGGTAGGTGGCGCCCATGGTCTGCGCGGTGCCGAAGAGGTCGAGCAGCGAGACATAGAAGACCAGTGAGGTGCTCTTGATGAGGCCGATGAGCTGGTTGACGTAGTTCGGTGTGATGGAGCGCAGGGCCTGCGGGAACACGATCCGCAGGAACTGGTAGCGCTTGGGCAGGCCCAGCGCGGAGGCCGCCTCGTGCTGGCCCTGGTCGACGGAGAGGATGCCGCCGCGGACCACTTCGGCGGCGTAGGCGGCCTCGTTGAGGCTGAGTCCGATGATGGCGACCACCATGTCGGTGGCGAGGCGGGACTCGTCGAAGGTGAAGAAGGCCGGGCCGAAGGGGACGCCGACGCTGAGGGTCTGGTAGAGGGCGCTGAAGTTGTAGAGGAAGAGCAGCACCACGATCAGCGGGATGGAGCGGAAGGCCCAGATGTAGGTCCAGCTGACCGCGCGCAGGACCGGGCTCCCGGACAGCCGCATCAGGGCGAGGACGATCCCGCCGAGCAGCCCGAACAGCGCGCTGTAGGCGGCGACTTCGAGGGTGATCAGCAGCCCGTCGAGGATGGTGGGGCGCAGGAACCAGTACCCGAAGCGGTCCCACTGGTAGAAGGGGTTGGTCGCCAGTCCGTGCACGAACTGGGCGGCCAGCACGAGGACGATCGCGGTGGCGATCCAGCGTCCGGGGCGGCGCGGCGGCTGGACCCGCTGGGCGGTGAGGGGCGGTGACGGGGGGTCGGCGCGGGGGCCCGGCGGGGGCGCGGCCGGTGGGTCCGCCTCCGTCGGCTCCGGTTTCTGCTGGTGGTGCTGCGTCGCGGCGAGGGACACGCCCGCGCCAGGGGATTCACTCATCGGGGGCTCCGGCGGGAAGGGGGAACCTCCCGGAGCCGCGGTGGGCCGCGCGCCGCCGCACCGCGCCGACGGGCCGGGGCGGCACGGCGGTACGGGCGGGGGGCGCGCGCTGGGCGCACGGGACCGGGGGTTCGGGCGGCGGGGACGGCACACCGGGAAGGGGTGTGCGTCGGGTGCGGTGGCCGGGCGGGATCGCTGAGAGGCGGTCAGACCCGGCGACGGGCTCGGCCCGGTGCGGTACACAGTGCGCTGCTGACGCGGAGCAGATCGACGGCGCGGTCGGCGACGAGACGGTCGGCGCGCGGACGGACACGGCCCACATGACGGCCCTGGGCCGTCCTGGTGGCTGCGCGCATGTCGGTCGTCCTTCGTCGTCCCGGCCCCGGCGGGGGCCCGTCGTGCCGCGGGCGCCGCCGCCATCCCGGATCCACACACGTGTCCGAAAGGGCGGCAGGTGCCCGAAGGTTAAGGGCGTGACCCGAGGCCATGTCAATGCCGGTCCACTGGATGGGACGGCATCAGGGCCGGTCGGCGCGGACCCGGGGGCCGTACGGGACGGCCGCGTGGGCGGCCCAGTCCAGGATCTGGACAGCGGCTCCGGCGGCCTCCAGGCCCCGGCAATGGGCCTCGTGGCGGCGGGCGATGCCGTCGAGGTCGAGGTGCGCGGCGAACGCCGGGCGGGCGGTCAGCCGGCGGGCGAAATCCCACACCGCGGGATGGTCGGCGACCCGGTGCACCGCCCCGGCGTCGAGGTGGTGGCGGTGGACCGTGTCGAGCTGCACCAGGGTGACCCAGAGCGCCACATCGGCGGCGGTGAGCCGATCGCCCGTCACATACGGCTGGACGGCGAGCCGTCGCTCCAGTGCGGCGAGCGCGCTGAGCAGCTCGGCCCCGGCCGCGGCCCGCTCCTCGGGGTCGGCCCCGGCCCGGCCCGCGCGCTGGGCGGCGGCGTCGATCCGGTCGGCGCACAGCCGCTCCACGGTCTCGATGTCGGCGTCCAGGGCGGGCGGGAAGAGGTCCGGGCGGTCGGCGCCGAAGTGCCGGGCGAGGTCGCGCACGATGTCGGGGGCGTGCGCGCTGACGATCCGGCCGGACCAGTCGTCGACGAGGACGGGCGCGAGGGCGGGACCGGTGTAGCGGTGGGCCGTGGCCTCGTAGAGCGGGCGCAGCGCGGAGTGACCGCCGCCGGGACAGTCGGGGACGGGGGGCAGCCCGGAGACCGGACAGGTGTCGCCGAGGCCGAGCAGGTGGTGGACGACGGCGATCCGCAGTCCGTCGGGGTCGGCGGTCGACAGATGCAGCCGGTAGCGGCCGGGCACGGCGTAGTGCCCGCTGCGGGCGTCCCGCCCGATCCGGCCCCGGAACACGGGGGTCTCGGCGGTGGCGATCCGCAGGGGCGCGGGCGGTGCGACGGGTGTGACGGGCGTGACGGGTGTGATGGGCGTGACGGTCATGGGTCTCCCCGGAATCGGGCGCGCGGACGTCCGCGCGGCGGGCGGGACACGCGGGTGGGCCTGGCACTGGCACTGGCACTGGCAGGGGACGGGCCGACCGGGCGCGGGCGCCGGGTGGTGTCGGTGGGGGCTGGGTGGGCGCGTGCGCCAGGCGGTGTCGGTGGGGCTGGTCGGGGGCGGGCGCCGGGACGCGTCGGTGCGGGTGGTGGTCGGGAGCGGGCCTGGGAGGGAGGTGCCGCAGCGCCAGGGGCGGCGGGGGCGCAAGGCGCGTCAGGGCACCGGAGGCGCCGGGCGCGGCAGGAGGCGTCAGCCCTGTGAGCTACGGCTGATCGCGCTGCACACCCGCTGGAGGTCGATGTGCCTGCGGGAGGTGAGCAGGGGCGAGCGCGGAGGTCTGCGGCAGGTCCGGCCGACGGCCGGTGCTAGGCGCCTCATATTCCCTACCCATTCACTAGGATTCCCTACGGGAGTGTCGATCGCGCCCGGCGCGGCGTCAAGACCACGTCCACCAGACGGTCATGCCACATGGACGGCACGGTCGTTGCCCGCGCGGTGGGCGGGGGGGCGCACAGAAGACCGCCCCGGGTCCCGCGCGGGGTGCGCGGAGTCCGGGGCGGTACGGGTGGGGTGCCGGTCGGAACCGTTGCCTCTCCTTCCAGTCAAGGCGGGTCGTGGTGCGACCGGCGTGTCCGGTCCGGTCCGTCCTGGACGTCAGGACGTCGATGCTTCAGGACGCCAGGACGCCGGACGGTGAGGACGCCGAGGGGTTGGTCAGGACGTGGGGAAGTTGTCGGGGGTCCGCATCCGGTCGCGAATCCAGACGCCCGCCTGCTTCAGCCGGGACGTGCCGGCCCACGGTCCGCCCGCGTTGCACGTGCCCTCGGTGAAGACGGCACCGGAGCGGCCGTCGTCGGAGTAGTTCCAGTTGACCCAAGAGATCTTCTTCGCGGCCATCAGATCGAGGTACCGCTGGGACATGGCGAAGTCGTTGCTCCCCTCACCCGCGTAGTTCTGGGTGCCGAACTCGGTGACGAACATCGGGATGCGGTCGGCGGCGCGGGACAGGGTGTTCAGGTACTCGTCGCGGTGCGAGTCGGCGTAGAAGTGGAACGTGTACATGACGTTGGAGGCGTTGACCTGGTTGTTGACGACCTCGGTCTCATTGGCCCCGTCGGAGACCCCGAGCGAGGACCAGGCGCGTGTGCCGATCAGCACGGGGGCGTCGGAGTCGATGGCCCGGATGACCGGGATGATCTTCTCGGCGTAGGACTTGACGGTGCTCCAGGAGACACCGGAGGGCTCGTTGGCGATCTCATAGAAGACGTTGGGCTTGCCCTTGTGCCGGTTGGCGATCTCCGTGAAGAAGGTGCGGGCACGGGACAGGTTGTAGTTGGGGTCGCCCGGGGTCAGCATGTGCCAGTCGACGATGACATACATGCCCCGGCTGGTGGCCTCCTCGATGAGCCGGTGGACGAGGTCGGTGAACTTGCGCGGGTCGGTCTCGTAGCCGCCTTCCTGGACGTAGGTCGACACGCGGAGCACATCGGCGTTCCAGTCCTTGGCGAGGGCGTCCAGCGAGCCCGACGTCAGACACTGGGGGTACCACTGGGTGCCGTGGCTGGACATGCCGCGCAGTTGGATGGGCTTGCCGTACTGGTTGCAGAGCTTGGTGCCGCAGACCTTGAGCTGGCCGTTGATGCCGACGGGGGTCGTGCCGGGGGTGGGGCCGCCCTGGGTGTCGACGGTGAGGTGGTCCACGTTGGGCCCGCCGCCCGCGGTGGTGGCCGTGGCGCGGACCGTGTTGGCGCCCGCCTTGAGCGCGGCGGTGACGGTGGTGGTGGTCCAGCCGGTCCAGGTGCCGGTGGAGCCGAACGTCTTGCCGGACGCCACCAGGCTGCCGTTGACCCGGATGTCCATCGGGCGGTCGACGGTGGTGCCGTTGGCGTAGCGCAGGCCCAGGGTGGCGTTTCCGGCGGTGGCGGCGGTGACCGTCCACTCGACGGAACTGCCGGTGGTGTTGGTGTAGTTGACGAATCCGCTGCCGGTGAACCCGGTGTGGTTGGACTCGACGGCTCCCTGGGAGACAGCCGCGTTCTCGGCCTCGTAGGTCTGCGGGGCCAGGGCGGCGGCGGGGGCGGGCTCGGAGGCGGGTCGCGCCTCGGGGGTGGCCGCGGCCTGGGGCGCGAGGAGCGCGCCGGTCAGGGCCGTGGCCAGGAGAACGGAACGCGCCCACAGGCGCGATCGGGTGGTGCGTGGGGGCTTCACCATGATCTCCGTCTCGGTTGGAACGATCGGGATTGGTAAGGAAACTTTCCTAACAGTGAGATAGCAGTGGAGACGGAGCGGGGGCAAGAGGTGTGACACGGATACACGCACGGGGTTGCGGTGACCGATCGCCTCCGACAGGGGCCCGATCCGCCCTCCACGGCACGTCTGATCAGCGGCGAAACCCGGCCATGGCAT
Source organism: Streptomyces sp. NPDC048290 (assembly GCF_040652095.1). NCBI lineage: Bacteria > Bacillati > Actinomycetota > Actinomycetes > Kitasatosporales > Streptomycetaceae > Streptomyces > Streptomyces sp. NPDC048290. The sequence continues at coordinate 317,871 of NZ_JBEZLM010000003.1, read as the reverse complement.
GGGGTAGTCTTGATCCGCACGTTCACGCGATTCCACCGGTGGTTCAACTGGCGGGCGTGACACGCAGCGTGGAACCCACGCGAAGACACCGGGACGTGGCGCAGCTTGGTAGCGCACTTGACTGGGGGTCAAGGGGTCGCAGGTTCAAATCCTGTCGTCCCGACTCGCGAGAGTCACAGACCGAGGGCCGCCGCCCGGAGAAATCCGGACGGCGGCCCTCGGTCATGTTCCTTCTTCAGTCCTGCCCGTCCCCCCGCGCGCCCTCCATCCCCGGACCCTCCCCCCGGTAGAACGCCGATGTGCGGTCCGCTGCCGCGCGGGCGGCGTTCGTGTCCTCGCCGGAGGCCACGCTCGCCGTGTACCAGCTCTCGCTGGCGGCCGTGACGAACTCCTTGCCCTCGTCGGAGGCGCCCCAGGTCTCGAACTCGGCCGGGGTGACGGCCGGGGCGCCGCTGAGGTGGCGGAACAGGCCCATGAGGGAGAGGTCCCAGCCGACGCCGACCGCGCCGGGGCCGAACCGCGCCCACCGCTCGTCGTCCACATGGGCGATGTGCTCCAGCTCGAAGCGGGTGCGCTCGTCGCCCTCCGGGGTCAGCCGCAGTTCGATCCAGCTGACCTCGCCGCCGAACTCCCAGGTGGCGAAGAAGCCCTTGGGCGGGTCGCAGCGCTCGATGGTGCCGGAGGCGTTGCCCTCGACCGCGTACCGGCCGCCGAGCGTGAGGTCGCCGGTGACCGGGGCGAACCAGCGGGGCAGCCGCTCCGGGTTGGTGCAGGCGTCCCACAGATCGTCCAGCGGGGTGTCGTAGGTCTGGCCGATGGTGACGATCCGGGCCTCGCCCGCCTTGAAGGCGCGGCGGCCGACCTGCCGCCGTACGGCGTTGATCTGGTGGTGGACATCGATCATGGGGTACTCCTCGGTGGTTCCTCGTCGCGCAGGCGGCGTTCACGTCTGCCCCGGGCCAGTTCGGTGGCCAGGGCGTCCAGTCGGGGGGTCCAGAAGCGGCGGAAGCGGTCGAGCCAGACGTCGACGTCCCGCAGCGGCTCGGAGTTCACCGCGTACAGCCGCCGGGTCCCCTCGGGCCGTACCGTCGCGAAGCCGTTCTCGCGCAGCACCTTCAGATGCTGGGAGACGGCCGGCTGCGTTATCCCGAACTCCGCGCGGATGACCTCGCTGACCGCCCCGGAGGTCATCTCGCCGTCGGCGAGCAGCTCCAGAATCCGGCGACGTACGGGGTCGCCGAGCACATCGAAGGCGTGCATGGCCACAATCTATCACCGTTCACTTATATAAGCCAGGACTGAAGGAAGAGGCTCGCTTACGGGGTGCGGTACAAGGTGCTGAGGAGTTCGAGCACACCGGGGGTCGCCGGGGGTGGGTCGTCGCGCCACCAGGCCAGCCGTACCGCGACGGGTTCCGCGTCCCGCACCGGGCGGTAGACCACACCGGGGCGCCGGTACTGGTGGGCCGTGGACTCGGCGGTGACGCCCACGCCGCGGCCGGTCGCGATGACGGTGAGCCAGTCGTCCACGTCATGGATCTCCTCGGTGCGGGGCCGGGCCCCCGGCGGCCACAGCTCCTCGGTGGTGGTGCCGGTACGGCGGTCGATCAGCAGCGTGCGTCCGGAGAGGTCCGCCAGCCGTACCGAGCGGCGGCGGGCGAGCGGGTCGTCGGCGGGCAGCGCGCACATCCGCCGCTCCAGGCCGACCAGCGCGGTCTCGAAGCGCCGCCCGGTGACGTCCCGGCGTATCACCGCGAGGTCGCAGCCGCCCTCCAGGAGCCCGGCCGTGGGCGAGTTGACCCGCACCAGGTGCAGTTCGGTCTCCGGGTGGGCGGCGCTCCACCGCCGCTGGAAGGGCACGGTGTGCCGGCCGAGCGCCGCCCAGGCGTAGCCGATCCGCAGCCGGACGTGACCCGTGGTCGCCTCGCCGACCAGGTCGTCCACCTCGGCCAGCACCCGGCGGGCGTGCGCGACGACCCGTACGCCGGTCGGCGTCGGGGTCACCTCGCGTGAGGTGCGGCGCAGCAGCCGTACCCCGAGGGCGCGTTCCAGGGCGGCCAGGGTGCGGGAGACGGCGGCCTGGGAGACGCCGAGGGCGTGCGCCGCGTCGGTGAAGCCGCCCTCGTCGACGATGGCGACCAGGCAGCGGAGTTGGCGCAGTTCCAGGTCCTTGGCGGCCGGACCGGCGGCGGTCTCCTCCAGGCGGCGTCCGGTCGCCTCCAGACTTCCGGTGTCGTTCGCGCGTCCGGTGTCGTCGACGCTTCCGGTGTCGTCCCTGCGTCCGGTTTCGTCCATACGGTCAGCGTATAGACCGGCTGGTTCATGCATTTTGCGCAAGGCGGGGGCGGGCGCACGATCGGGGGATGCGTTCTCCCGTCCTGCGCGCCCGGCCCTCGCGCCGCCCGCCCGGTACGTCCGTGTCCCGGTCCGCCGACGGGCGGCTCGCCGGGGTGGTGACCATGACCGGCAGCGGGCTGTCCAACCAGTTCGGCGCCGCGATCGGCGCGCTGGCCTTCCCGGTGCTCGGACCGCTCGGTGTGGTCGCGGTCCGGCAGTACGTGGCGGCGGCCGTGCTGCTGGCCGTCGGGCGGCCGAGGCTACGGGAGTTCACCTGGCGGCAGTGGTGGCCGGTGCTGCTGCTGGCGCTGGTCTTCGGCACGATGAACCTCAGCCTCTACACCGCCGTCGACCGGATCGGGCTCGGGCTGGCCGTCACCCTGGAGTTCCTCGGACCGCTGGCGATAGCGCTGGCCGCAGCGCGCCGCAGGCTGGACGCGTGCTGTGCGCTGATCGCGGCGGCGGGCGTGGTGGTGCTGATGCGCCCGAGGCCCTCGGCGGACTACACGGGCATGGCCCTGGGGCTGCTCGCGGCCTGCTGCTGGGCGGCGTACATCCTGCTCAACCGGACCGTGGGGCGGCGGCTGCCCGGTGCGCAGGGGTCCGGCGCCGCGGCGGCCGTTTCGGCGCTGATGTTCCTGCCGGTCGGGGTGCTGGTGGTGCTGCACCGGCCGCCGACCGCGGCGGCGCTGGGGTGCGCGGTGGTGGCGGGGGTGCTGTCGTCGGCGGTGCCGTACCTCGCGGATCTGTTCACGCTGCGCCGGGTGCCCGCGCAGACCTTCGGTCTGTTCATGAGCGTCAATCCGGTGCTCGCCGCGCTCGTCGGTCTGCTGGTGCTGGGGCAGGGGCTGGGCGCGGCCGAGTGGGCGGGTATCGGGGCGGTGGTCGCCGCCAACGCCCTGAGCATGGCGGTACGGCCCCCGGGCGCCCGTACCCGGTCGATCTGAGTACGGCTACTCACGCCCGGCCCGGCCTCGGGCGCCCACGATGGGGGAGCCACAGCAGCCCGGTCCCAGGCAGACTCAGGAGTCATGATGAACCGTCGTACGCTGTACCGCTTCGCCGTCGGCAACCCCGCGTCGGCGGTGTATCTGGGCGCGGTGGGGCTGTCGATCGCCGCGGCCACCGGGGTGACCCTGTTCAGCAGCGACCCCGGGTTCGTCTGGGTGTGGCCCGCCTTCCTCACCGCCCCGCTGTCGCTGCTCGGCGCGATGCCGCTGGCGGCGACGGAGACGGACCTTCCGGCGGCGCTGTACGTCGGCGGGATCGCCGTGGCGGCGCTGGCGCAGTCCCTGGTCGTCGGGACCTGCTTCGAACTGCTGCGCGGCCGGGGCGCGGGGCGACCCCAGACGCAGTGACCGCGGCGGCGTACGGCGTGCGACACGCCGCCGCGCGACGAAGTGTCCCGCCGTGGCGGCCGATCAAGGACACAGTGTCGGCGTCGCCGCCGGGCGGCGCTGACTAGGGTCGCGGTATGGACCACAGTTTCGCCGTACACGTCCCGGACGCCGTACTCGAACCCGATCCGCTCGAACCCGCCCAGATCGTCTCCGGCTCCCCCGAGGTGAGCGGGAAGGTCGTCTGGGAGTCGGCGGACGGGCGGCAGATCCGCGGCATCTGGCAGATCACCCCCGGGGTGGTCACCGACACCGAGGCGGACGAGGTCTTCGTCGTGCTCAGCGGGTCGGCCACGATCGTGTTCGAGGACGGACCGACACTGACCGTCGGTCCCGGTGACATGGCGGTGCTGCGGCAGGGCGACCGTACGACCTGGACCGTGCACGAGACGCTGCGCAAGGTGTACGCGATCAACCTCTGACGCACGGGGTACGCGATCAACCTCTGAATCGGCGCACGGGCGGACCGGTTCAGCGGGGACGGCCCGTGGTGCCGCGCACCTCCAGCCGGGGCACCGTCAGATGCCGCCGCCCCGCACTTGCGCCCGCTTCCGCTCCGGCTCCCGCTCCCCCGCCCGGTGTGCCCGACAGCCGGTCCAGCAGACAGCGCGCCGCCCGCTGGCCCATCTCCCGCGCCGCGTTGTCGACCGTGGTGAGCCAGATGTGCCGGAGCCGGGCGGTGCTGGTGTTGTCGTAGCCCGCCACCGAGATGTCCCCGGGCACATCGAGGCCAAGGTCACGGGCGGCCGACAGCGCGCCGACGGCGGCGATGTCATTGGCGGCGAGCACGGCGGTGGGCCGGTCGGGACGGGCCAGCAGCCGGACCGCGGCGCGATGTCCGCCCTCCTCGGTGAGATCGCAGGGCTCGACCCGGAGCCGGTCGGCCAGCCCGTGCGCCCGCATGGTCGCCTCGAAGGCGCGCAGCCGCAGCTCCCCGACCGCGCCGTACCCCGCGAGATGCGCGATGTCCCGGTGGCCGAGCCCGATCAGGTGTTCGGTGAGCAGCCGGACGCCCCGCTCGTCGTCCCCGGCGACCAGGTCCACACCGTCCGGCACCGGTTCGCGGGCGCCCACGACGACCACCGGCAGCAGCCCGGCCACCCGGTCCAGCGCGGCCGGGTCCGGCAGCGTGCCCACGACCACCAGCGCGTCGGCGCCGATGTCCAGGAACGGGCCGGTGGGATCGTCCCCGGTGTGGCGGCCGAGCCGGGCGTCGGCGAGCAGCAGCCGTAGACCCGCGGCGTGCAGCGGGGCGTCGAGGGCGTCGAGCAGTTCCACGAACCAGGGGTTGCGCAGATCGTTCAGGAGGACGCCGACCACGCGGGTCCCGCCCCGCGCGCCGCCTGCCACGGGGGTCCCGCCCCGCGCGGAGGGCCGTTCGGGCGGCAGGGCCCGGCGTTCGCTGAGGCTGCGGGCGGCGGCGTTGGGCCGGTAGCCCAGGGCGCGGGCGGAGCGCAGTACGGCGTCCCGGCGTTCGGGACTCACCTGGCCGGAGCCGCGCAGCACCAGGGAGACCAGGGACTTGGAGACTCCGGCGTGCTCGGCGACATCGCGGATGGTCGGCGGTCGGGACATGATTGGACCGTTCCATGCGCCACCCGTAATTGTCAAAGGGCGGAACACGCCGAAAAGGGTTGACACCTGCGACGACTGGCGCCGATCGTGGCCGGGAACGTTCCAGGACCGGTCCAAAGGAAGTGTCATGGTGGAAGCGCTGGGTGTGGCCGTCGTCGGTTTCGGCTGGATGGGGCGGGTGCACACCCAGGCGTACGCGCGGGTGCCGCACCACTTCCCGGGGCTGGCGCTGCGGCCGGAACTCGTGACGGTGGCGGACGAGGTGCCTGGGCGGGCCGAGGAGGCGGCGGAGCGGTTCGGGTTCGCCTCGGCCACCCGGGACTGGCGTGCGGTGCTGACCGATCCCCGGGTGCGGGCGGTCAGTGTCACCGCGCCGAACTTCCTGCACCGGGAGATCGGGGTCGCGGTGGCCGCGGCGGGCCGGCATCTGTGGATCGAGAAGCCGGTCGGGCTGAACGCGGAGGACACCGGGGCGGTCGCCGACGCCGTCGCCACGGCGGGCGTCCAGGCCGCGGTGGGCTTCAACTACCGGAACGCGCCCGCCGTGGAGGCGGCCCGCGCGCTCATCGCGGACGGGGACATCGGCCGGGTCACCCATGTCCGGGTACGGCTGTTCAGCGACTACGCGGCCCATCCGGACGGGGCGCTGACCTGGCGGTACGAGCGGGCGCGGGGCGGCAGCGGGGTCCTGGGCGACCTGGCCTCGCACGGCGCCGACCTGGCCCGCCATCTGCTCGGCGAGATCACCTCGCTGACCGCGGACACGGCCGTGTTCGTCCCCGAGCGGGCCCGGCCCACCGGGGCGACCGCGGGCCACGCGCTGGCGGCGGGCGGCGAGACGGGCCGGGTCGAGAACGACGACTACGTGAGCTGTCTGCTGCGCTTCGCCTCCGGGGCGCGCGGGGTGCTGGAGGCGTGCCGGGTCTCGGTCGGCGAGCAGAACGCGTACGGCTTCGAGGTGCACGGCACGAAGGGCGCGGTGTTCTGGGACTTCCGCCGGATGAACGAACTCGGCGTCAGCCGCGGCACCGGCTACCAGGACCAGCCGGTGAGCACGGTGTACGTCGGTCCGGGCGCGGGCGAGTTCGCCGCGTTCCAGCCGGGCGCGGCCAACGCCATGGGCTACGACGACCTCAAGGTGATCGAGGCGTACCGGTTCCTGCGCTCGATCGCCGAGGGCACGCCGTACGGGGCGACGCTGCGGGACGCGGTGCGCTCGGCGCTCGTCCTGGACGCGATGGAGCGGTCCGCGCGGCGGGGGGAGTGGGTGGACGTGCCGCGGGAGTGAGCGGCCTGTCGGCGCCGCGGGGGCGGGCGTTCCGGGGGTTGCCGTAGGGGTGGGCGTCCTGGGGGCTGCCGCAAGGGTGGCGGTCCCGGGGGGTGCCGCAAGGGTGGGCCGTCCCCGGGGGGGTGCCGCGAGGGTGGTGGTCCGGGGGCTGCCGCAGGGGGGAGCGCCCCTGAGCCCGCCACACACTCGCGCACCCCCGAACCCGCCACACACATGCGCGCGCCCCCGAACCCGCCACACACGCGCGCGCCCCCGAACCCGCCACATACGCGCGCACCCCTGAGCCGGCCACAGACGCGCGCACCCCTGAGCCAGCCGCATATGTGCGCGCCTCCGAGCCGGGCACACACGTGCGCGCCCCCGCGACCGCCCCTGGCCCGCCACATACGCGCCGCCCCCAGCCCGCCACATACGCGCGAGCGTCCCGGCCCGGTGCTCAGCGCGGCATGTTGTACGGCGTCACGACCTGGATGGCGGACGGTGGGGTGGGACCGGCGGGCGGCAGCGCACCATGCGCCCGCATCACCAGATGGCAGGCTTCCCGCAGATCCTGCCGGAGGTCGTGGTGGAGGACGGCGGAGAGCCGCTGTTCGCCCAGCAGCCGGGTGTTGTCCTGGTCCAGGTCGTGGGCGATGAACACCGCGCAGTCCCGCCCGAGGTCGGCGAACGCCTGGAGCGTGGCGATGTTGCCGCCGCCGATGGAGTACACGGCCCGGATGCCGGGGTCCCGGTCGAGGGCGGCGCGGACCAGGTCGTACTGGTCGGCGTCCAGGCCCTGGCCCTCGGTGATCTCGGCGAGGGGGCGGTCGGGGTGCCGGGTGCGCATGGCGGCCCGGAAGCCCATCTCGCGCTCCTCCTCGTTGCGGAAGAACCCGCTGCTGAGGCTGGTGAGGACGGTGCCGGGCCGGTCGCCCAGCCACTGGCCCATCAGATACGCGGCGGTCGCCCCGGCCGCCCGGTCGTCGATGCCGACATAGCCGAGGCGGCTGCTGGTGGGCAGATCGGTGACCAGCGTGACGACCGGGACACCGGCCGTCGCCAGCCGGGCGACCGCCGCCACCACCTCGGGCACGTCGGGCGCCTTGAGGATCACGCCCTGGGAGCCGCGCCGGGCGATCCGGTCCAGGGTGCGGACCAGTTCCCGTACGGGTCCGGTCTCCCGGAAGTGGAAGCGCGAGCGCAGCACCGCCGGGTGCAGGGCGGGCAGTTCGGCCTCCAGGGCGGCGCGCACGGCGGTGGAGAACCGCTCGGGAGCCTGCATCACGATGTCGACCATGAAGGTGCGGCCGACCAGCCGTACCTGGGTGCGCTGGCGGTCGAGGTCGGCGATGGCCCGGCGGACCTCGTCCGCGGTGCTGGTCCTGACCCCGCCCCGGCCGTTGAGGACCCGGTCCACGGTGGCCTCGCTGAGCCCTGCCTGACGTGCGATCTCCCGGATCGGGAAGGGGTGGCCCACGGGCTTCGGCCTCCTTGCGCTGATGAGGGGTTTTTGATGGCTTGCTGCTGGTTGTTCGAGGGGTTTGTCATGACAACAATGACAGGACCGTGACACTGCTGTCAGGGAGATGGACCCGGCGAGACACCGAGACGTACCGCCCACCGAAAGAAGGACGACGATGTCCCCGACGGCTTCCCGCGTCTGGCTCACCGAGGGCGACTGCTCCCTCGACGCCTTCCGCGCGCTGGTGGAGCGCACCACCGACCCCGCCGACTACCCGTACGCGGCGGCGGTGGACCGGAACGTCCCGCTCTACGACGCCGGACGGCTGCCCGGCGACCGGCGGGCGCTCCAGACGGAGCTGGTGCGGGCCCTCACCGACGGCCCCGGTGTCGTCGTGCTGCGCGGGGCGTTCCCCGACCCGGCGGTGGTGGACCGGATGACCGGGGTCTTCGAGGCGCTGATCGCCGCACAGCGCGCCTCGGGCGGCGGCGCCGGGGACCACTTCGCCCGGCAGGGCGCCAACGACCGGGTGTGGAACGCGCTGGAGAAGGCCGCGCTGTACGACGCGGAGGCGTTCGCCGACTACTACGCCAACGAGGTGCTCGCGCTGGTCGCGGACGCCTGGCTGGGCCCCGGCCACCAGGTCACCTCGCAGGTGAACGTGGTCAACCCGGGCGGTGCCGCGCAGACCGTCCACCGTGACTACCACCTCGGTTTCCTGCCCGCCGCCACCGCCGCCCGCTATCCGGCGCACGTCCACCGCCTCTCCCCCGTGCTGACCCTCCAGGGCGCGATCGCGCACTGCGACATGCCGGTGGAGACCGGGCCGACCATGTACCTGCCGTACTCACAGGCGTACGAGCCCGGCTATCTGGCCTGGCGGCTGCCGGAGTTCCAGGCGTACTTCGAGCAGCGGTATGTGCAGTTGCCGCTGGCCAAGGGCGACGCGGTGTTCTTCAACCCGGCGCTGTTCCACGCGGCGGGCACCAACCGCTCGGCGGATGTGCGGCGGACGGCCAATCTGCTCCAGATCTCCTCCGCGTTCGGCCGGGCCATGGAGACGGTGGACCGGGAGGCCGTGGTGAACGCGGTCTATCCGGTGCTGCTGCGCCGCCTGGAGCGGGGCGCGGACCCGGACCGGCTGGAGCGGGTGATCGCGGTGAGCGCGGAGGGCTATCCCTTCCCCACCAACCTGGACACCGATCCCCCGGCCGACGGTCTCGCCCCGGCGGCGGCGACCGATCTGGTACGGCGGGCCCTCGCCGCGCGATGGCCGCCGGAGACCCTGCGGACCGCGCTGCGGACGGCCGCGGAACGCCGTACGAGCTGAGCACACAGGACGAGGAGAGCGACGCACGATGACAACAACGACGGCCGAGGGGCTGCTGGAGGGCAAGGTCGTCCTGGTGGGCGGCGGCAGCCAGGGCGTGGGCGCGGCCATCGCGCGGGCCGCCGTACGGGCGGGCGCGGTGGTCGCCGTGTCCGGGCGGCGGACCGGGCCCGGCGAGGCACTGGTGGCGGAGCTGACGGCGGCGGGCGGCGAGGCGCTGTTCGTCCGGGCGGACCTCGCCGACCCGGACCAGGCGAAGGGGTCGGTGGCGCGGACCGTCGAGGCGTACGGCCGGGTCGACTGTCTGGTCAACTCGGCGGGGCTGACCACCCGGGGCACACTGCTGGACACCACTCCGGAGCTGTTCGACGCGCATGTGGCGATCAATCTGAAGGCGCCGTTCTTCACCATGCAGGCGGCGGTGGCCGACATGGTGGCGCGGGAGGCGCCGGGCACGATCGTCAACATCATCACGTCCTCCGCGCACGGCGGGCAGCCCTTCCTGGCGCCCTATGTCGCCGCCAAGGCCGGGCTGATCGGGCTGACCCGCAACGCGGCGCACGCGCACCGCTGGGACCGGGTGCGGATCAACGGTCTGAACATCGGCTGGACGGAGACGGAGGGCGAGGACGCCACCCAGCGCGCCTTCCACGGGGCGGGCGACGACTGGCGGGAACGGGCCGCCGACCGACTGCCGATGGGCAAGCTCGGCCAGCCCGACGAGATCGCCGACTTCGTGGTCTTCCTGCTCTCGGACCGCTCCGGCGTGGTCACCGGCTCGATCGTCGACTGGGACCAGAACGTGCTCGGCGGACTGGACTGACCCGCCCCATCCCCCTATCTCTTGAGGAGTTGCACCCCATGCGTATCGGAATCCTCGGCCTCGGCCGGATCGGCGCCTTCCACGCCGAGACCCTGTCCGGGCTGGCCGCGGTCACCTCGCTGGTCGTCGCCGATCCCGTCGCGGCGGCGGCGAAGACCGCGGCGGAGCGGTTCGGCGCGCAGGTCGCCGACTCGCCCGAGGCACTGCTCGCCACCGGGGTGGACGGCGTGGTGATCGCCGCCGCCACCGACGCCCACCCGGGGCTGATCCGCGCCGCCGTGCACGCGGGCGTACCGGTGTTCTGCGAGAAGCCGGTGGCCCGCACGATGGCCGAGGGCGTCGCCGTGCTCAAGGACGTCGACGGCACCGGCGTACCGGTGCAGATCGGGTACAACCGGCGGTTCGACGCCGGGTTCGTGGCCGCGCGGGACGCGGTGCGCGCCGGTGAGCTGGGCACCCTGCACACCGTACGGTCCACGACGCTGGACCCGGCGCCGCCGCCCGCCGGGTACGTGGCGGCGTCCGGCGGGATCTTCCGGGACTGCTCGGTGCACGACTTCGACATCATCCGCTGGGTGACCGGCCGTGAGGTGACCGAGGTGTACGCGGTCGGCGGCAACCGGGGCGCCGACTACATCCGGGAGGCCGGGGACGCCGACACCACCGGCGCGGTGCTCACCCTGGACGACGGCACGATCGCGGTGGTGTCCAACAGCCGGCACAACGGCCGGGGCTACGACGTCCGGATGGAGCTGCACGGCTTCACCGACTCGATCGCCGTCGGTCTGGAGGACAAGCTGCCGCTGCGGTCCGTGGAGCCCGGGGTGACCTTCCCGGCGGGCGTGCCGCACGACTTCTTCATGGACCGGTTCACCGCCGCCTACCGGGCCGAGCTGACCGCGTTCACCGAGGTGGTCGCGGGTAGCAGGCCCTCGCCGTGCACGGTCGCGGACGCGCTGGAGGCGGGCTGGATCGCGGAGGCGTGCACGCTGTCGCTGCACGAGCACCGCCCGGTGCGGATCGCGGAGGTCAGGCTCGGCTGAGCCATCGCCGGGGCCCGTCAGTGGTGGAAGCCGGGCTGTTCCGCCACATGGCCGGCCCGGCCCTCGGCGAGCAGATCGACGGCCTTGCGGATGTCCTCGGCGAGCAGCACCACCTTGTCGTAGCCGATGCCGTGCCGGACCAGGACGCGGGCGATGACCGTGTCGTCGCGGCTGGCCGGGAGCGGGTACGCCGGGACCTGCCAGCCGCGGCGGCGCAGCTGGTCGGTGAGGTCGTAGAGGGTGAAGGGGCTGTTCGACGGGTCGGTGAGGGTCCAGGAGACGGCGGGCAGGGCCTCGCTGCCGTCGTGCAGCACAGTGAACGGGCCCATCTCGCGCAGCTTCCCGGCCAGCATCTGGGCCGTGGTGGCACAGGAGCCGTGCACCTGGGCGTAGCCCTCGCGGCCGAGGCGCAGCAGGTTGTAGTACTGGGCGACGACCTCGCCGCCGGGGCGGGAGAAGTTCAGGGCGAAGGTGGGCAGGTCGCCGCCGAGGTAGTCGACCCGGAACACCAGGTCGTCGGGGAGGAGGTCGGCCTCGCGCCAGACGATCCAGCCGACGCCGAGCGGGGCCATGCCGTACTTGTGGCCGGAGGCGTTGATGGACGCGACGCGCGGCAGCCGGAAGTCCCAGACCAGGTCGGGCTGGAGGAACGGGGCGACGAAGGCGCCGCTGGCCCCGTCGACATGGATCGGGACATCGAGGCCGGTCTCCCGCTGGATGCGGTCGAGTTCGGCGGCGATCTCGGCGACCGGCTCGTAGACACAGGTGTAGGTGACGCCGAGGATGGCCACGACGCCGATGGTGTTCTCGTCCACGTAGTCGCGCAGTTGGTGCGGGCGCAGGCCCAGGGCGTCCGGTTCCAGGGGGACCTGGCGCAGTTCGACGTCGAAGTAGCGGGCGAACTTCTCCCAGCAGACCTGGACCGGGCCGGTGATGATGTTGGGCCGGTCGGTGGGTTTCCCGGCGGCGCGCCGCCGCTGCCGCCAGCGCCACTTCAGGGCGAGGCCGCCGAGCATGCACGCCTCGCTGGAGCCGGTGGTGGAGCAGCCTAGGGTCTTGGCGCCCTGGGGTGAGTTCCACAGGTCGGCGAGCATATGGACGCAGCGGTTCTCGATCTCCGCGGTCTGCGGGTACTCGTCCTTGTCGATCATGTTCTTGTCGAGGCACTCGTCCATCAGCACATGCACCTCGGGCTCGGCCCAGGTGGTGCAGAAGGTGGCGAGATTCTGCGAGGCGTTGCCGTCCAGGGTCAGCTCGTCATGGATCAGCGCCTTGACCGCGCGGGCGTCGGACACGCCCCGGGGCACCTGGTACTTCGGCAGCTCGCGCCCGCTGATGGGCAGCGAGTAGACGTCGTCGAAGGGCAGCTCGTCATCGCGGTTGGTCTGGTGCAGGGCCATCGGGCCACCCCCGGGCAGCGAGTACGGCGTGGGTCAGGGCTCCGGCCCGCCGGACACCGGACCGCACTGTGGAATCTGCCACGCCGCAGGGTCCGCCGCGCGCCGGGCGCATCCGGACGAGGGGCGGGGACCGGCCGCTCCCCCGGTGTTCGCCCCCGTTTTGTCATCCACGTGCGTAGACGCGCCCCCACGGCTGCTCCTACGGTCACCGGGCGGCGTGGTCGCCGGCCATGTGCCGACCTGGCGGCGGCCGAGCGGTCGCTGAGCGGTGATCGCACGGTGAGCGATCGAGCAGTGATCGCTCAGTGGTCGCGTAGTGATCGAGCAGTAGTCGAGTAGTGGTCGAGTGTTGAACGGGAGTACCGGATGCGCCGGAGTGCCTCACCCCTCTCCCTGGTCCTGCTGGGCATCGGTGTGTTCCTGCTGGTGCTGGCGCCGATGCTGGTCTGGTATGTGAAGCCGCGGGCCGCGGTGAACCCGATCGACATCGATGTGACGGCGGTGTACCAGGGCAGCGGCAGCTACTTCGACGCGGGCGAGGCCGCGACGGTGGACGGTGAGCGGATCACCGTCACCCAGCGGGTGCGCGGGGACGTGGCCGCCAGTGAGCGCGCCGACGCGGCCGTGTGGGACGTGGTGACGACCGTGGACACGGAGAAGTCGCTGCCCGCCGCCGATCCGCATGACGCGCTGGACTTCGCCACCGCCCGCTGGGTCACCGACCGGCGCACCAATAAGCCCGTGCACTGCTGCGACGAGCAGCCGTACCACGAGGGCGAGGCGTACCTGAAGTTCCCGTTCGACGTGCAGGAGCGGTCCTACCGCTGGTGGGACAGCACCGGCGACACCACGGTGATGCTCCGCTTCAAGGGCGAGGAGAAGGTGCGCGGCTACGAGGGCCTCGCCTTCGTCGGCGAGGTCGCCCCGATGAAGGTCGGTACCCGGCAGGTGCCGGGCGCGCTGGTGGGGCGCACGGAGTCACCGCAGGTCCTGGCCGAGGAGTGGTACTCCAACCAGGGCATCAAGCTGGTCGTCGACCAGGCGACCGGCCGTACGCTCTACGCCGAGCTGGGTCCGAAGCGCACCCTGCGCGCCCCCGGCTCCAGCGAGGACGCGGTGACCCTGCTGAACGTGGAGCGGCTGGCGTTCACCCCGGACACCCAGCAGTTCGCGGTGGACAAGGCCAAGGCCGACGCCGCCCAGTTGCGCGCGGTGGGCTTCACCGTCCCGATCGCGGCGGTGGCCGTGGGGGCGCTGCTCACGGCGGCGGGCCTGTTCCGGCTGGTCCGGGGCCGGTGGGGGCGGGGCCGGGACGAGGAGCCGCCGGTCCCCGCGGAGCAGCCGCTGTCCCCCGTGGGCGCGGGCCCGGCGTGACCTGACCTGACCGCCGGACCGTCGGCGCCCGGCCCCTCCCTCAGGCTCCGCAGGAGCGCAGGAACTTCCGGGTGCGGACCGCGATCGGCAGGGGCTTGTCCGGTTCGCACGGGTACATGTCCTGCTCCACGATGGCGAACAGGTCGACGCCGAGCCGCTGTGCCGCGGCGAGGACCGGCTCCAGCTCGGGCACCCCGGACGGCGGCTCGCACATCACGCCCCGGGCGACGGCCGGGCCGAAGGGCACGCCGTTCGCCACCACGTCCTTGAGGATGTCCGGGTCGACCTGCTTGAGGTGCAGATAGCCGATGCGCTCGCCGTAGGTCTCGATCAGCTTGACGCTGTCGCCGCCGCAGTAGGCGTAGTGCCCGGTGTCCAGGCAGAGGTTCACCAGGCCGGAGTCGGTCGCGTCGAGGAAGCGCTCGACATGGGTCTCGGTGTCGATATGGGTGTCGGCGTGCGGGTGGACGACGATGTCCAGGCCGTACGTGTCCCGTACCTCGCGGCCGAGGCGTTCCATGCCCCGGGTGAGGTGGCCCCACTGCTCGGCGGTCAGCTCGGCCGGTTCCAGGATCTCGGCGGTCTTGTCGTCGCGCCAGAAGGACGGGATGACGACGAGGTGGCGGGCGCCCATGGCCTGGGTGAGCGCGGCGACCTCGCTGACGTGCTGCCAGGTGGCGTCCCAGACGTCAGGGCCGCGGTGCAGTCCGGTGAAGACGGTTCCGGCGGAGACCTGGAGGCCGCGCCGGGTCACCTCGTCGGTGAGGCGGGCGGGGTCGGTGGGGAGGTAGCCGTGCGGGCCGAGTTCGATCCAGGAGTACCCGGCGTCGGCGACCTCGTCGAGGAAGCGCTGCCAGGGGACCTGCTGGGGGTCGTCGGGGAACCAGACGCCCCAGGAGTCGGGGGCGGAGCCGACCCTGATCCGGTCGAGCACGGGGGACGCCGGGGACGCGGACGGCACCGGGGACGCCGGGGACTCGGGGGACATGGTCAGGACTTCCCTTCGGAGGGGCGTGCGGGGGGATCGGCGGGGCCATCGGCGGGGGCGGCGGCGTCCGAGGGGGCGTCGGGCGCGTCCGGGAGTTCGTCCACGTCGACGCCGGTGACCTGGGACAGCTCGTGCTTGAGCGCGGCGAGTTCGGCGCCGCCCGCCATGTGGTTGGTGAGCTGTTCGAGGCTGACCTCGCTGCGGTCGGCGGAGAGTTCCAGGGTGCCCAGGCGCAGCACGCTGAAGTGGTCGCCGACCATATAGGCGTGGTGCGGGTTGTGGGTGATGAAGATGACGCCGAGGCCGCGGTCGCGGGCGGCGGCGATGTACTTGAGGACCACGCCGGACTGCTTGACGCCGAGGGCGGCGGTGGGCTCGTCCAGGATGAGCACCCGGGCGCCGAAGTAGACGGCGCGGGCGATGGCGACACACTGGCGCTGGCCGCCGGAGAGGGTGCCGATGGGCTGTTCGAGGTCGTCGAGGACGATGCCCATGTTGCGCAGCTCCTCGTCGGCGGTGCGCTTCATCCGGGCGATGTCGAGCCGGCGGACCGGCCAGGGTCCCTTGGTCATCTCGGAGCCGAGGAAGAAGTTGCGCCACACCGGCATCAGCGGCACGGTCGCCAGGTCCTGGTAGACGGTGGCGATGCCCCGGTCCAGGGCCTCGCGGGGGCTGCTGAAGCGGACGGGCCCGCCGTCCACCAGGAACTCGCCCTCGGTGTGCTGGTGCAGCCCGGAGATGATTTTGATCAGGGTGGACTTGCCCGCCCCGTTGTCGCCGAGGACGCAGGTCACCCGGCCGGGGTGGACGGCGAGATCGACGCCGTGCAGGGCGCGGATGTTGCCGTAGGACTTGCCCGCTCCGCGCAGTTCCACGATCGGGCGGTCCTGGGCGGGCGGGGAGTCGGGGAGGACGGCCCCGTGGGTGCCGGCGGCGTTGCTGGTCATTTCTTCCGTCACCTCCGGGTCGCCGTACGGCTGACCCACAGATTGATGAGCACGGCCCCGAGCAGCATCACACCGAGGAACGCCTTGAACCAGTCGGGGTTCCACCCGGCGTAGACGATGCCCTGGTTCACCATGCCGAACATGAAGGCGCCGAAGACCGGGCCGATGGCCGAGCCGTAGCCGCCGGTGAGGAGGCAGCCGCCGATGACGGCCGCGGCGATGTAGATGAGTTCCTGGCCGACGCCCTCACCGGACTGCACGGTGTTGAAGGAGAACAGGTTGTGCATACCGATGAACCAGGCGCCGAGGCCGACCAGCATGAACAGGGTGATCTTGGTGAAGGTGACCGGGACGCCGACGGCCCGCGCGGACTCCTTGTTGCCGCCGACGGCGAAGATCCAGTTGCCGTACCGGGTGCGCAGCAGGACCCAGGTGGCGAGGGCGGCGAAGACCAGCCACCACACGACGGTGATCTTCACCTCGACGCCGCCGACGTCGAAGGACGAGGCGAAGAGGGCCTTGGCCTGCTCGAAGCCGTCCATGTTCGAGATGTCGTCGGTGGCGACGTTGCCGGTGACCCATTTGGTGACGGCGAGGTTCACGCCCTGGAGGATCAGGAAGGTGCCCAGGGTGATCAGGAAGCTGGGCAGTCCGGTCTTCACCAGCATCCAGCCGTTGAACGCGCCGACGGCGAGCGAGACCACGAGGGCGGCGATCACACCCACCCAGATGTTCATGGTGAGCTGGTAGCTGAGCATGCTCGCGGTGAGCGCGGAGGTGATGACCGCGACCCCGGCGGACAGGTCGAACTCGCCGCCGATCATCAGCAGGGCGACCGGCAGCGCCATGATGCCGATGGTGGACGCCTGGTAGAGGATCGTGGCCATCGAGCCGCCCTGGCGGACCGAGGGCGCGGCGATCAGGAAGAAGACCAGGACGGCGACGGCGCCGAGGAACACCCCGACCTCGGGCCGGGCGAGCAGCCGCAGGGCCAGCGGGCGCTGCCGGGTGCGGCCGTCGGCGGGGCGTGGGCCGGGGACCGGCGGTGTGGTCACCGCCGGTGCGGCCTGCGGGGTCGTACTGCTCATCGGGTGCCCTTCTCGGCGAACTGGGCGACGGCCTCGACGTTGGACTGGTCGACGAAGGCCGGTCCGGTGAGCACGGGCTGCTCGCCGCCGCCGCTGTAGTTGCCGTTGTTCTTGTAGAGCCACAGTCCGTCGACGGCGAGGTAGCCCTGGAGGTAGGGCTGCTGGTCGACGGCGAACGCGATGTCGCCCTTCTGGATGGCGCCGGTGAGCTGCTTGTTGAGGTCGAAGGTGGCGACCTTGGCCTTGCTGCCCGCCTCGTCCACCGACTGCACGGCGGTCAGCGCGAACGGGGCGCCGAGGGTGACGACATGGTCGACGGCGGTGTTCTCGGTGAGCTTGGCGGTGATGGTGGCCTTCACGGACGGCATGTCGGTGCCGTTGACGTTGAGGATCTCGGTGGTGCCGGAGAAGGTCTTCTTCACCCCGTCGCAGCGCTGGGTGAGTCCGACGTTGCCCTGCTCCTGGATGACACAGACCACGTTCTTCGCGCCGTCGTCGTTGAGCCGCTTGCCGAGCGCCTCACCGGCCACGGTCTCGTCCTGGCCGAAGAACTCCATCAGGCCGAGTTCCTTCCAGTCGCTGAGCCCGGAGTTGATCCCGACCACGGGTATCCCGGCCTCGCGCGCCTTGGCGATGACCCCCTTGAGGGCGTCCGGCTTGGCGAGGGTCACGGCGATCCCGTCGACCTTCTGGTCGATGGCGTTCTGCACCAGGTTGGCCTGGTTCCCGGCGTTGGGGTCGGCGGAGTAGACCAGCTTGACGTTGTCCTTGTCGGCGGCGGTCTGCGCGCCCTTGCGGACGATGTCCCAGAAGGTGTCGCCGGGCGCCTGATGAGTGACCAGGGCGACGGTCATCCGGGGGGTGGTGGCCTTGCCCGCGCCGGTGCCCTCCCCCGCCGTCTCCTCGGCCTTCTTGCCGCCGGAGCCGCTGGAGCAGCCGGCGAGGACGAGGGCCGCCGCCGCGGCGAGCGCGAGGGCGGGGGTGATTCTGCGGGTGCGAGAAGAGCGGTCCATCGTTGCTGCACCTCACTGTGCGGCCGGGGAAAGGGCGGGGTGGGACGGGCGGGTTCCGCGCAATCCGCCGGGCTCCGTGGAACCCGCGGGGTTGTCCAGAACCCGCTGACCGGGATGCACCCGGTGCCCGGGATCAAATCCGCTCAGGCGCCCGCTGTCAATACTTTGTTAGGACATCATTGCAGAACAAGGTCCGAATGTAAGTACAAACCATTGACAGTGCCCGCTTCCGGCACTAGACCTGACCCCACCAACGACCGCCTCACTAGGAGGTGCCCGTGGCGACGACCGGAGCCCCGCCCGTCTCCGCCCTCGCTTCCCTGGACTTCACGCTGGACCGCGCGAGCCCGGTACCGCTCTACCACCAGCTCGCCCAGCAGTTGGAGGCCGCCATCGAACGCGGTGAGCTGCCACCCGGCAATCTGCTGGGCAACGAGGTCGACCTCTCCAGCCGCCTGGGCCTGTCCCGCCCCACGGTCCGCCAGGCCATCCAGTCCCTGGTCGACAAGGGCCTGCTGGTCCGCCGCCGCGGCGTCGGCACCCAGGTCGTCCACCGCAAGGTCAAACGCCCCCTGGAGCTGAGCAGCCTCTACGACGACCTGGAGGCGGCCGGACAGCAGCCCACCACCCGCGTACTGCGGGGCGAACTGGTCCCCGCCCCCGCCGAGGCGGCCACCGCCCTCGGACTGCCCGAGGGCACCCCGGTCACCCTGCTCGAACGGCTCCGGCTGACCCACGACCTCCCGGTCGCGTTCCTCGTCAACTACCTCCCGGCGGACCTGCTGCCCCCCGACCCGCCCCGGCTGGAGACCACCGGTCTGTACCGCGCGCTGCGCACCGCGGGCATCACCCTGCACAGCGCCCACCAGACCGTCGGCGCCCGCTCCGCCACCCCCGAGGAGGGCGCCCTGCTCGACGAACCCGCGGGCGCGGCCCTGCTCACCATGAGACGCACCGCCTACGACGTCACCGGCCGCCCGGTCGAGTACGGCACCCATATCTACCGGGCGTCCCGCTACGCCTTCGACTTCCAGCTCCTGGTACGGGGCTGAACGGGGTTGTACCGAGTTTTATGGGGCCAGCGGGCCCGGTCCGGTTCAGTGCGCCGCGTCGAGCCGGGCCAGCTGGTCCGCCGTCAGCTCCAGCTCCACCGCCGCGAGGTTCTCCTCCAGTTGCGCCAGGGAGGAGGCCCCGGCGAGCGGCAGCACCGCCGGTTCGGCGGCCAGCTGCCAGGCCAGTACCACCTGGTTGAGGGTGGCGCCGGTCTCCCGGGCCACCTCCCGCAGCACGGCGAGCCGTACCGGGTTGCCCGGGTGGTCGTAGTCCGCGGGCAGCGGCTTGTCGTCCCGGGTGTACGCGCCGGCCAGCAGCGGTGAGTAGGCGACCAGGGTGAGGCCGGGCTCCGCGCGCAGATAGGCGGCCAGTTCGGGCCCGGCGTGGCCGAGGCTGCCCTGCGGGAACATCGGGGTGGGCACGTCGTAGCGCGGGCGCAGCAGGCTGTGCTGGTACTGGAGCACCTCGTAGCCCGGCAGTCCGGCGGCGGTGGCCAGCGCGCGGGCCCGCTCCACCCGCCAGATGGCGTGGTTGCTGACCCCGAGCAGCCCGACGGTCCCCTCGGCGACCAGCTCAGCGAACCCCTCGACGGTCTCCTGGAGCGGGACGGTCCGGTCCTCGACATGGGCGTAGAGCAGATCCAGCTTCGCCACGCCGAGCCGCTCCCGGCTGCGCTCGGCGGACTCCCGGATCACCTTGGCGGACAGCCCCTCGGGGTTGTCGACGTATCCGGTGCCCGGGGCGAGCGGCCGGGCGCCGAGCTTGGTGGCGACGACGATCTCCTCGCCCACTCCCCGGCTGCGCCGCCAGCGGCCGATGACCTCCTCGCTCTGGCCGCCCTGTCCGCCGTCCTCCCAGTAGGCGTAGGCGTTCGAGGTGTCGATGAAGGTGCCCCCGGCCGCCACGTACCGGTCGAGGATCGCGAAGGAGGTCGCCTCGTCGGTCCGGGTGCCGAACAGCATGGCGCCGAGCGCGAGCACGCTCACCTCACGGCGGTGGGCGGGGTCGGTGCCGATCGTGCGGTACTTCATGGGGTTCCTTCCCTTTCGAGCCTGGTTGTCCGGGCTCGAAAGGGAGTCTCGGTGTTGAAGCGCACTTCAGGTCAAGGCGGTTCGTCACGCGGGGGGTGCGAAGGGGCCGTCCAGCGCCGCCCACTGGAGCAGCATGATCGTCTTGGCGTCGGCGATCTCCCCCGAGCGGATCATCTCCAGGGCCCGCCCGAAGGGCAGTTCGAGGATCTGGATGTCCTCGCCCTCCTCGTCCAGCCCACCGCCCTCATGGGTCCGGGTCGAGGCCCCGTACTCGGCGGCGTAGAAACTGACCCGCTCGGTCACCGATCCCGGGCTCATGTACACATCGAAGACATGGCGGACCTCACCGATGGTGTGCCCGGTCTCCTCCACCACCTCACGCCGTACGGCCAGTTCGGGATGCTCGTCCTCGTCGTCGAGCAGCCCGCCCGGTGTCTCGATCAGCATCCCGTCGGGGTGCCCGTTGACATACACCGGGAACCGGAACTGCCGGGTGAGCAGCACGGTCCGCCGCTCGGCGGAGTACAGCAGCATGGTGGCGCCGTTGCCCCGGTCGTGCGTCTCACGCTGCTGACTGCTCCAGGAGCCGTCGGCCCGCTGGAGATCGAAGGTGGTGGCCCGCTCCACGTACCAGTGGCTGGACAGCAGCCGTACGTCCCGCACCCTGACCCGGGGATTGCGGTCGAGGTCCAGTCCGGTGCGGTCCAGTCCGGTACGGCCACGGCTGTCGGGGGTGTCGGCACCGGCGGTCATCGGGCACCCGCCCCGCGGGCCGGGACCGGGACAAGGGCTTGGTCATGATCCATGCCCGCTTTCTAGCATCCGGAGGTGACGCGAGCGGCCCCGCCCGACCGGCGGGAACCGGCCGCGGCCCGGTCGTCATACGACGATGCAGGTCATCGCGGCCCACAGCAGCGGGGAGTCCTCGACCCGGCCGTGGGCGCGCCACCGGTCGAGACGCTCCTGCTGCCAGCGGGCGATCCGGCCCACGGGGTCCGCGTCCTCATGTGCGGCGTCCACGGCGACGATCGCGTCCGAGAGCGGGCGCACGGACGCGGGGACGCCGGCCAGCTGGTGGTACGCGAAGCTGGTGGGGAGGGTCCAGCGGGTGGCGGTGACCAGTTCGGCGCCGTTGTGGAGCATGGCCGTGGCCAGGCCGAACGGTTCCGCGAACCGCAGATCGCCGCCGCTCTCGCAGCCGATCAGGGCGACCCGTGGCGGGGCGGGCCACACATGTGCGCCCGGTTCGCCGTCGCCGCGCAGGGGCAGGGTGCCGAGCAGCAGGTCCTTGGCGGACAGCGGGCGGTGCGCGCGGACCGTCCCGGTCAGCCCGGTGGTCTCCGCCCCGCAGCACAGATGCAGGGTGCCGTCCTCGCTCTGCCCGCCCGCCACGGGAGCGCCGCTCACATGTCCGACGTACAGGAGCCTGCGCGCGCCAGCGCGGAGCACCCCGCCGAGCCAGTCGCGGTCGAGGTCGGTGCGGCGGAAGAACTCCGCGGGGGTGGCGGGGGACGGCTGGACGGCGCCCGTGTCCAGGTGGCGCCGGACGAGGTCGAGCAGTGCGGGGTCCGCACCGGGCGGCCCCAGGACCGAGCCGAGGGGGGAGTCCGCGCGGAAGCCGGGGACGCGGGGGTCGAGGACGAGGACGACCGGGGTGGGGGGTGGGGCTGGGGCCTCGGTGGGGCCGGTTCTTGGCGGGGGCGCGCCCCGACGGTCCGTGGGGCCGGGGTGCGGCGGGGCCGCGCCCCCACCGTCGGTGGGGCCTGGCTGAGCCGGGGCCGCTCCCCCGCCCTCCGCCGGGCCGCCGGGCTGCCTCGGCGTCGCTCCCCCGCCGTCGGTGGGTATGCGGCGTCGCAGGGATGTCGGCGCGGTGGTCACCACGTCCGCCAGGTCCAGGAGCCGGGTGCCGGAGTCGTCGACGGCCAGGAGTTCCCAGGGGACCTGGGCGACCCGGGGGGACGGCTGGACCCGTACCAGGGGACGTCCCACGCGGTCCGCCACCTGGCGGAGCTGCCCGGTCAGCCCCTCCGGCCAGAGCGCCTGGCCCAGCGTCCGGGCGAGCCGCAGCTCGGCGCCGGGGTCGGTCAGCGCGCCCGACGCGAAGGCGCGGCGTATGCCCGCCCCGCCCGCACCGAGGCCCGGCAGTGCCTCGGCCAGCTCCCGCACCGCCGTGTCGACCTCGGCGGCGGGCCCGTACCCGGTCCCGTACCCCTCGACGCCACCGGCCCAGATCCACGTCATGTACAGGTCCCCGGCGTCGGCCAGCCGGACCTGGACCACCGGTCGGGCGGGCAGTGCGGCGGTGTCCCAGAACGGGACCTCCCGCTCGTCGACGATCCGCCGCCGGTAGCGGTGCTCGGCGGTCGCGATGTACTCCTGGAGCGCGACCCGGCCGGAGTCCGCCGACACCTGGACCCTGGGCGGCGGTGCGACCCGCAGCCCGGCGGAGACGGCGGCCTCGGCGGCGAACCCGCCGAGCGTCAGGGCGCCGCCGCGCCCGCCGTACGCCTTCCTGGCGGGGTCGGGGAAGACCGGCGGGCGGGACATCGGGGGCATCGGGGCGGGGGCCGGGTCGAGGGCCAGGGCGGCGCCCGCGCAGCGGTGTTCGACCAGTTCGAAGAGGAGCCCCTGGTCCTGGCGGCGCAGGGCGAGCCGGAAGGCCAGCCCCAGGGCGTCGTCGGCGAGTTCCAGCCACTGGGCACGGGCGTGGGCGGTGGCGAAGTCGTGGCGGGCGGCGGCGAGGGCGAGTGCGGCGGGGAGGGCGAGGGAGAGTGCGGTGTCGACGAGCGCCCGCTCGTGGTCGCCGTGGTCCGTCCGGTTCAGATGGTCCTCGAGGGCCCGCGCGAGGAGCAGGTCGGCCTGCGCGCACCGCTCGTGGATCGCGCGCGCCTGGTAGACCTCCCGGGCCTGCTGGACCAGCCGGTTCATCTCCTCGGCGGCACCCCGTTCATAGGCTTGCTGGGCGCCCATCAGCAGACTGTCCGCGGCGGCGACGGCGGCACCGAGCCGCTCGAACCGCTCCAGGCTCGACGCCACCAGGTCCCGCGCCCCCGCGGAGTCGCCGCGCAGCGCGGCGAGATGGCTGCGGGCCTGTTCGCAGGCGGCCAGGTCACCGAACCGCCGCTGCTGTTCGAACAGGGCGGACGCCTCGGCGAACAGCTCCTCCGCCCGGTCGAGTTCGCCCCGTTCCATCGCGAGGAACGCGCGGTGCGCGAGCATCGTCCGCCCCTGATGGGCGTCGCCCAGGGCACGGAAGCCGTCCTCGGCTCGGGCGAAGTAGTCCTCGGCGGCGTCGTAGCGGCCGGTCGTGCAGCAGATCGAGCCGAGCGCGGTGAGCAGGGCGGGGAGGGTCTCCGCGGCGGTCGCGGGGGTGGTGGACAGGAGCAGCGTGGCCTGTTCCTCGGCGGTGCCCCACTCACCGCGCGCCATCAGCAGCAGGACGCGGTTCAGACCGAGTTCGGCGGCGCGCAGCCCGTCGGGGTCGGTGAACTCGGCGAGGGGGGCCGTGGCCTCGTCCAGACAGGCCAGGGCCTCGTCCAGGCGTCCGGTGCCGTTCAGCACGGCGGACCGGGCCGTGATCGTCCGCAGCAGGATCTCCAGCCACATCTGACGGCCCCGGGGACCCATCGGCTCCGCCGCGACGCTGTCGAGCAGCGCGCGGGAGCGGTCGTTGGCGTCCTCGGCCCCGGGCAGGTCCGAGGCGGCGAGGAGCACGCTCGTGAGGTCGGCCAGCAGATGGGCGCGCAGGAACCGGACGTCCGGGACGTCCTCCAGGGACTCGGCGGCGGTGAGCAGTTCGCCGTACAGGGCGCGGGCCGACTGGAGGTCGGCGGCCATGTGGTGGGCGTGGGCCCGCGCGAGACCGGTGTCGAAGGGCTCGCCGTACAGCGGGACCGGTGGGATGCCGGCGGTGTCCGTCATGTGTGCGTCGTCCCTTCCGGGGTGGCCCATGGGTCAGTAGTCCTGGGCGGTGGCGGCGAGGATCTCGGCGAGGAACGGCCCGGTCGGGCCCTCATGTCCGCCGTCCCCCGGGTGCCCCGGTCCGCCGCTCGGCGTGTCGTCGCTTCCGGCCGCCGACGCGGTCGTCAGGCGGTGGTGGGCGAGGGCGCGGATCGCGTCCCGGTCCGCGCGGGTCGTGGGACCGGGGCCCGGGTCGAACCCGGGGAGCAGGACATGGACGTCGACACGCGGCGCCTCCGTACGCCCCGCCGTGAGGTCCAGGTCCGCGCGGCCGGTCCACAGGTCGTCCCGCCGGGCGAGCGGCACGCGGACGGGGGGACCGCCGTCCGCCCGGACCTCCGCGACGAGGGGCGCCCCGGTGGCGGGGGCGGCGACATGGGCGACGACCTCGACCTCGATCCGCCGTCGCCCGCCCAGCGCGCGGGCGGTCCAGGACACGGCGTGCTCGGCGGCGTCGACGAGGCCGGGCGGGTAGCGGCGCCAGTCGTTGGTGCCGGTCCCCCGGGCGATCACCCGGCCGCCCCCGGCGGAGTGATCGCCTGCGGCGAGGGCGTAACCGGACGGCTCGGCGAAGAGGGTCGCGAGGTCGGTCCATGCCCAGGGACCGGGGTCCGGACCGGCGTCGAGGGCCGAACGCAGCCCGCGCAGGGCCGGGCCGTCCTGTCCGGCGCAGTCCGCCGCGGCGTCGATCAGCCGCAGCACGGCGTCCAGGTGGCGGGCCGTGCCGGACGGCCGCGGTGCCGTGCGCCACCAGTGGAGGAGCGGATCGAGTGCGCCGCCGTGTTCCTCGATCAGTTCGGCCGCGCAGTCGTCGGGCTGGTCGTCGTGGTCGTCGAAGAGCTGCTGGCAGCGGTGGGTGAGCGCGGCCGACTCCAGGCCCAGCACGTCCGGTTCGAGCGCCCCGATGCCGTCCGGGTACGACGCCGGCCACCAGCGGGCCGCCCAGTGCGCGTGGCCGAGCCGGGCGGCGGCGCCCGCGAGGGCGGACGGGTCCGCGGCGACGGACACGCCGGGGCGCGTTCCCGGCGCGCTGTGGTGCACGGCTGCGGCGACGCGTTCGCCGTACACCGCCCACAGCCAGTGCTGGGCCCGCCCCACGTCATGGATCCGCGCCGTCGGCAGCCGGGGCGCGCCGAGCACGGACCAGGTGACGACGGCTCCCGCGGCGTCGAGCACGGAGCGGGTGAAGTCGGGCGCGCGGTCGGACTCGGCGGCGGGGGCGGCCTCCGGGACGGCCCCAGCTTCGGTCACGACCCTGGGGGTGACATCGGGCGCGCGGTCGAACCCGGCGGGGGCGGCCCCTGGGACGGCCCCGGCTTCGGGCACGACCATGGGGACGACCGTCACCGTGCCGTCCGCCTCCCGCGTGACGCGGACGACGTGCCTAGCGTCCCCGTCCCTCCCGTCGCCGTCCCTCGCGTCCCCGGGCCTTCCGTCCCCGGTCATCACGCGCTCCTCGGTTCGGCCGTGTCCAGCGGGCCCGGCGGCGCCGACAGGGCGCGCAGCGCCGCCCGGACGCGGGCGCGGTGGTCCATCATCACCGAGCGGGCGACCCCGTCGAGGACGCTCCACGCCGACGCGAGGTCCGTCAGCGGCGCGCCGCGCACGTCCCGCCCGTGCAGCCGCACCCAGAGCCGCCGCATGTAGGCCGCCCACGGCGTGCGAAGGTCCTGGGCGAGGGCCTCCAGGGGGCCGCCGTCCGGGTCGGGTCGGGCGGAGACGGTCATCCGGCGGGCGCGCAGCACCGACGCCTCCCGCCGCCAGCGGCTGTTGACGGCCCGGTGCGCCGAGGTCCGCCCGGTCCCGGCGGCGCCGGTGCCCAGCGGGTCGAGGCCGAGGGCGAGCACACCGCCGAGGACGACGGTGACGCGCAGGCTCTCGTCGTACAGCCCGAGCGGCGCGCAGGCGCGGCCGGTCTCGCGGGCCACCAGCTCCGGGACAGGCGGCAGTTCCTCACGCCGGGCGGACGACTGGAGCACGACGAACAGCCGCTCGAAGAGCGTGCGGTCCAGCGGTGCGGGCAGCGTGGCGGTCGAGGCGCTCCGGCCGACCTCCGGGCGTGGCGGCACCGGGTGCGCGGTCAGCCCGAGGGACGCCGGTGGCCCCTCGACACGCCCGAGCCCGCCCTCACCGGTCCACAGCTCCACCCCGAACCGTCCCCCATGTCCCGCCTTGACCATCCGCCCGTACGCCGATAGGTCCCCCAGGTCCCCGGATGCGGCGGCACAGGCGTCCAGGGCATCGAACGCGAGCGCGACCATGCCGTCCAGGACACCACCCTCGGCCGCCGCACCGCCCCCGGCACCCCCTCCCGCCCGCCGGACCCGGCCCTCCCACCGCTCCGCCAGTTCCGCGGCGAGCCGCTCCCGTCGGCCGGTGTCGGCGAGATGGTCGCGCAGCGCCTCCACGGTCCGTCCGCCGCCCGCCTCCGCCACCTCCAGGACGACCGCCTCGGCGACCGCCAGCGCCGCCGCGCCGTCCGGCGGGTCCGCGGCGTGCTCGACGGCCAGTTCGAAGCAGCGCTGGAAGTAGAGATCCTGAGGATGGCCCGCGACGACGCCCAGCGCCCGGCGCGCCTTCTTGAGCAGCGTGAACCAGCGTGCCGTGGCCACGAGTCCCGGGCCGGACTCCCGGATCAGCGCGTCGAGGCGGGCGGCGTCCTCGTCGCCGAGGAAGTCCACGGCGAGTTCGGGCCGCAGCGCGGGCCGGACGATCAGCGGCAGCACGATCAGTTTGACGGTCCGGGTCAGGGGCGCCCCGCCGGGACCGCTGAGCGGTTCGAGCCCGGGACCGAGGCCGCGCCAGGCCCGGTCGATGACCAGAGCACGTGACCGCAACCCGGCACGCGCGGCGCTCGGTGCGGGCGGACGGCGCGGGGGCGGCGGCATGCGGGGAGCGTACGTCGTCCCCGGGCGGGCGGGCGAACCTGGGATCGGTAGGCGCCACCGGGCCGCCTACCGTCCCCTCTGTGCACCGCGTCGGCTCACCACAAGGAGAAGCGGTCATGGGAATCTTCGGGAAGCGCGGCCGGAACCGCGAGCAGCAGGCAGCCGAGATCGCCGAGCAGGTGGCGAGCGGCAAGGGCTTCTACGGCCGTAGCGCACGCGCGTTCCTCGGTCGGGAGGACTTCGCCCGGGTCCAGCAGTCGTTGGGCACCTACCGGTCGGGCCAGGACGTCCAGCGGCTGCTGGCCGCGGGGGCGCACACCGTGCCCGCCATCGTGGTGTCGCTCGCCGACACCGGCCAACTCATCAACCACGACCCGGTGGTCGACCTGGTCGTCCACCCGCACGGCGCGCCCGCGCCGATCACGCTGCGCACCATCGTCTCCAAGCTGCGTGTCCCGCGCCCCGGCGACCAGGTGTTCCTGATCGCGGACCCGGACCAGCCGGGCGCGTATCTGTACGCCGGGGACGGCGTGGCCCGGTGACTCCGGGCGGCCCGCACATGTCCCGGACACAGCGGAAGGCCGGTCTCGGATGGCTCCGAAACCGGCCCTGATCTGCGACTCTCACGAGTCGGGACGACAGGATTTGAACCTGCGACCCCTTGACCCCCAGTCAAGTGCGCTACCAAGCTGCGCCACGTCCCGCCGCGCCGCCCGCAGTGAGCTGTGGGATGGCGCGGGCAGTACTTTACCCCACTCCCGGGGGCGCCCCGCGCGGGTGATCGCCGACAATCGTCGTATGGAGCAGCGCGGCAGGACCGGCGGACGTGACCGCGACGACGAGGGACGGGCCCGCAACGCCCGCCCCCGGGACGGACTGGGCCGACCGCTGCCGTACGGGACGCCCGGGGTGGCGCGGCAGCCCGAGGGGGTCGTGAGATCGCCGGAGCGGACGGTCGCCGAGGCGCAGGCGCTGCTGGACGCGGGGAAGCCGTTCCACGCGCACGAGGTGTTCGAGGACGCCTGGAAGTCCCGGCCGGACGGCGAGCGCGGGCTGTGGCGGGGGCTCGCCCAGCTCGCGGTGGGGCTCACCCACGCCGCCCGTGGCAATCCGACCGGCGGTGCCCGGCTGCTGCGGCGCGGCGCCGACGCCGTCGAGGAGTGGGCGACGGTGTCGGGGCGTACGGCGCCGTTCGGGATGGACGCCACCGGGCTGGTCCGCTGGGGCCGGGACCTGGCGGCGGAGGTGACACGGGACGCGGCGAAGGTGGACGCGGTGGAGCGGGCGCCACGGCTGAGGGGGTAGACGGCCGGGCGGGTGGGCGGCTCTAGGGGGAGCTGCCCTGGGGGCCGGGGGGGGCCGGGCGGGTACGCGGCTCCGGAGCCGTCCTGGCGGCCTGGCGCGTACCCGGCCTTCGGGGATGAGCCGTCCTGGCAGCCGGGCAACGGGGAAGGCGGCCGGGACATCTCCGCGCGGAGATGTCCGGAAGGCCGGGCGCGCCGAACCCGCCCCGTACCGCCCGGGATCGGATTGTCAGTGCCGTACGGCAGACTCGACGGCGTGCGAAGGATTCATGTCATCGGTATCGGTGCGGGCGACCCCGAGCAGCTCACGCTCCAGGCGGTGCGGGCGCTGCGGGGCACGGATGTGTTCTTCCTGCTCGACAAGGGGGCGGCGAAGGCCGATCTGACCCGGCTGCGCAGAGACATCCTGGACACCCACATCCCGGAAGGCACCTACCGGCTGGTGTCGGCCCCGGACCCGGAGCGGGACCGCGCGGCGGGCGGCGCCGCGTACGCACCGGCCGTCGAGGACTGGCGGGGCGCGCGGGCGGCGCTCTATGAGCGGCTGATCGCCGAGGAGCTGGGCGAGGACGAGAGGGGGGCGTTCCTGGTCTGGGGCGATCCGGCGCTGTACGACAGCACGCTGGGGATTCTGGAGGAGGTGCTGGAGCGCGGCTCCGTCACCTTCGCCTACGACGTGGTGCCCGGCATCAGCAGCGTCTCGGCGCTGGCCGCCCGGCATCGCACGGGGCTGAGCGGAGTGGGCCGCCCGGTCCAGATCACCACCGGGCGGCGGCTGTCCGGGGGCTTCCCGGAAGGCGTGGAGGACGTGGTGGTGATGCTGGACGCCCACCAGGTCTTCCGCCGGTTCGCGGACGAGGACGTCGACATCTACTGGGGCGCGTACATCGGGACGCCGGACGAGATCCTCGTCTCCGGGCCGATCGCCGAGGCCGCGCCCCGGATCGAGCGGCTGCGGGCGGAGGCGCGCGAGCGCAAGGGCTGGATCATGGACACGTATCTGCTGCGGCGCAGACCGGGAAAGCCGTCCGGCGACCCGCGCTAGGCGCCCCATCCGCGCGGGGCTAGGCGCCCCATCCGCGCGGGGCTGGGCGCCCCACCCGCGCGGGGCTGGGCGCACCATGCGAGCGGGGCTGGCCGCACCAACCGGGCGAGCCCGACCCCGCCGCCGGGCGAGCCGTGGCGCCCCATCCGCGCGAGCCCGCCCGCCCCACCCAAGCGGGCTTGGCCCCGCCACCCGGGCAAGCCCGGCCGCGCCACCCAAGCGGGCCTCGGCGCCCCCCGGGCGAGCCATGCCGCCCCACCCGCGCCCCCGCTGCCCGCCCCACCCACGCGGGCCGTCCTGGC
The DNA here is from genome assembly GCF_040652095.1 of Streptomyces sp. NPDC048290. Lineage (NCBI taxonomy): Bacteria > Bacillati > Actinomycetota > Actinomycetes > Kitasatosporales > Streptomycetaceae > Streptomyces > Streptomyces sp. NPDC048290. Next base: position 288,245 of record NZ_JBEZLM010000003.1, on the reverse strand, counting down.
GTGCGGCGACCGGGCCCCGGTGTGATCGTGGCCCCGTGACAGTCGCCGAGGAGACCGCCCCGACCGAGGCCCAGCCGCCCGTGCTCGACAAACGGCGCCGCAATGTCGTCTTCGTGACGGTCATGCTGGGGGTGCTGCTGGCGGCGCTCGACCAGACCATCGTGGGCACGGCCCTGCCCACGATCGTCTCGGACCTCGGCGGTGCCGAGCACATGTCGTGGGTGGTCACGGCGTATCTCCTCGCGGAGACCGTGGCGACCGTGCTGGTCGGCAAGTTCGGTGATCTGTTCGGCCGCAAGGTGGTCTTCCAGGTCTCGGCGGTCGTCTTCATCACCGGCTCGTTCCTGTGCGGTCTGGCGTCCAACATGACGCTGCTCATCCTGTGGCGCGGTGTGCAGGGCATCGGCGCGGGCGGGCTGATGGTGACGGCGATGGCGCTGATCGCCGATGTGATCCCGCTGCGCGAGCGCGGCAAGTACCAGGGCGCGATCGGCGCGGTGTTCGGGGTGGCCACGGTCATCGGGCCGCTGCTCGGCGGGCTGTTCACCGACCATCTGACCTGGCGCTGGGCGTTCTACATCAATGTGCCCATCGCCATCGCGGTCGTCGTCGCCGCGGCCCGGACCATCCCGGTGGTGAAGTCGGCGTCCCGGCCGGTCATCGACTATCTCGGCATCGCGCTGGTCGCGGTGGGCGCGAGCGCGCTGATCCTGGCGACCAGTTGGGGCGGCAACGAGTACGCGTGGGGCTCCGGCGTCATCGTCGGGCTGTTCGCGGGCGGGGTGGTGGCGCTCGGGCTGTTCTGCTGGGTGGAGACCCGGGCGGCGGAGCCCATGCTGCCGATGCGCCTGTTCGGCAACCCGGTGTTCACGGTGTGCTCGGTGCTCAGCTTCATCGTCGGCTTCGCCATGCTCGGCGCGATGACCTATCTGCCGACCTACCTCCAGTACGTCGACGGCGACTCGGCGACGATCTCCGGGGTGCGGACGCTGCCGATGGTGTTCGGGCTGCTGATCGCGTCCGTGTTCAGCGGCAGCGTGGTGAGCCGGACCGGCCGGTACCGCGTCTTCCCGATCGCCGGGACGCTGGTGATGGGATGCGGGCTGTACCTGATGTCCCTGATGGGGCCCGGCACCGGCGTCTGGCTGGAGTCGCTGTACATGTTCGTGCTGGGCACCGGCATCGGCCTGGGCATGCAGGTGCTGACCATCGCCGTACAGAACACCGTCGACTACGCCGACCTCGGCACCGCCACCTCCGGGGGCACCTTCTTCCGCACCCTGGGCAGTTCCTTCGGCACCGCAGTGTTCGGCACGATCTACACCAACTCCCTCACTCCCAGGCTCCAGGACGGCATCGCCTCCGCCACGGCCACCGGCACCGCCGATCCGGCGGCCGTCGGCCACGCGGCCACCAGCCCCGAGGGACTGCACCGGCTGCCCGTCGAGGCGGCGGCACCGATCATCCAGGCGTACGCCGACACCATCCAGACCGTGTTCCGGTGGACGGTGCCGGTCGCGGCCCTCGGACTCGTCGTCGCCCTGTTCCTCAAGCAGGTGCCGCTGCGGGACAGCGCCCGGCTCTCCTCGACCGACATGGGCGACGGTTTCGCCCAGCCGCACGACGCCGACTCGCAACGGGTCCTGGAGGCGTCCGTCGGCCGGATCATCAGTTCGACCGATCTGGACACCGCGCGGCGGCTGGTACTCGACTCCGACACCCGGCTCGACCCGGCGGGCGCGTGGGCGGTGATGCAGGTGGAGCTGTTCACCCGCATGGTCGGCCACGCCAGCCTGGGGCTGATCGCGGCCCGCCGCCACATGCCGCCGGAGGTACTGCTGCCGGTCTTCGAGCGGATGGTGGCGGAGGGGTATCTCAGCCGTCATGGCTCGCTGTTCCAGCACACCGAGGCCGGTGCCCGCGAGGCCCAGGTGATCACCCGGGCCTGGGCGCACTGGCTGGAGCGGCGCGTCCAGGCCGACATCGGCCGCCCCACCGGCAAGGAGCTGAGAGCCGCGGTCGACACCATCGCCAAACGTCTGCTGGTGGAGGACCTGAGCCAGGTGCTCCCGGCGGGACCGGCGAGCCGGCGGGAGCCCCGTACGGCGACGGTGTGACCGACGCGCGGGTCAGCAGCCGTACGCACACCTCGGGGTCACGCCAGTCCCCGACCCCCTTCCCACCACCCCACCGCCTCCGCCACATCCCCCACCACGACCGCCCCCGCCGGCAGCTCCGGCCGGTCCACCACGATCACCGGCACCCCCACCGTCCGCGCCGCCACCAGCTTCGCCGCCGTCGCCGCTCCCCCGCTGTCCTTGGTCACCAGCACCTCGATCCGCCGTTCCCGCAGCAGCGCCACCTCCTCGGCCACGGTGAACGGCCCCCGCGCGAGGACCACCTCCAGCCGCGGCGGCACCGGCGGCTCGGGCGGCTCCACCGACCGGACGACGCAGCGGACATCGGTCAGACCGGCGAAGGCGGCCAGTCCGAGCCGTCCGGTGGTGAGCAGCGCACGGCGGCCCAGCGCGGGCACCAGCGCGGCGGCGGACTCCAGGGAGGGGACCCGGTGCCAGCGGTCCCCGTCCTCCCGTACCCACCCGGGGCGCCGCAGCACGGCATACGGAACGCCTACCTCCGCCGCCGCCCGTACCCCGTGGGCGGTGATCCGCGCGGCGAAGGGATGGGTGGCGTCGATCACCGCGTCCACGGCGTGCTCCCGCAGCCACCGGGCGAGTCCCCGCGCGCCGCCGAACCCCCCGGTCCGTACCTCCCCGGCGAGCGCGCCGGGCCGGGTGACCCGCCCGGCGAGGGAGGTGGTGACCCGCAGCCCGGGGCGGGCGCCCAGCAGCGCGGCCAGCTCACGCGCCTCGGTCGTACCGCCGAGGACGAGGAGGTGCGCGGACAGCCGAGAGGACATGGACCGAGCAGACATGGACCGAGCGTACGGCCCGCCTCAGTGCCCTCCCCCGCACGCGAAACCGCAAGCGGCACAGCCCACCGACCCGGCCCCGCAAACGGACCCCGAGGACCGACCCCGAGCCGCTCACGTCAGCAGCAGCTGCACCCCGCCGATCACCGTCGCCGCGATCACCAACTGCTCGAACAGCCGCTGGTCGATCCGGTGCACCGCCCATTTCCCGATCACCGCGCCCGGCACCACGAACGCCACCAGCGCGGCGTCCAGCAGGAGCGACCGTGCGTCGATCAGCCCCAGCCCCACACTGAACGGCACCTTCGACACATTCACGATCAGGAAGAAGAACGCCGACGTCCCCAGGAAGCCCAGCTTCCGGAATCCCGCCGACAGCAGATACATCGCCATCACCGGACCCCCGGCGTTGGCGACCATGGTCGTGAATCCCCCGAGCACTCCGTACGACCGCGCCTTGATCCGCCCCGTCCGTGTCCGGATCTCGTCGGGGTCGGACTCCCGCTCGCCCTCCCGGCGCCGTCGCCACACCGTGACCGCCGCCATCAGCAGCAGGATCGCCCCGATCGACGTCCGGACCTGGGCGTCGTCCGCCCACATCAGATAGACCGTGCCGACCACGACCCCCGCCGCCACCGCCGGGAACAGCCGCCACAGCGTGGGCCAGTGAGCGTGCCGCCGGTAGGTGAGCACGGCCAGCACATCACCGGCGATGAGCACCGGCAGCAGGATGCCGGTCGAGGCGCGGGCCGGCAGCACCGCCGCGAAGATGGCGAGACTCACGGTGTTGGCGCCACTCACCGCGGTCTTGGAGAAGCCGACCAGGAGCGCGGCGACGGCGAGCGCCGCGAACTCCCAGCCGGATATGTGCCAGAGCGTCATCGTGTCCATGCGGACACCGATGCTAGGCCCACGCAACTCCCCGAAGTAAGGAGCGTCCACCGCACGTGACCCTGATCACGCCCGCCGGGGACGCCCCATCGAACCCCGCCACACCCCGTCCACGCGTGGCCGAAGACCGACTCCGAACGACCGGCGCACCGTGCCAGACTGCGCCGGAACGCCTCAGGACCCCGCGCCGAGCCAACCCGAGCACCGGAACCAGCCAGCACACCGAGAACCCCCCGTACACCCCGTACACCCCGTACACCCCGTACACCGAGCAACGAGGAGCGCCCCTTGACCGGGACCGAGCCGACCGGCCCGCTGATCGACACGACCAGACCCCACCCCGCACGGGTGTACGACTGGTTCCTCGGCGGCAAGGACAACTACCCGGTCGACGAGGAACTCGGCCACCGGATCATGTCCATCGACACCGGTGCCCCACGAGCCGCCCGCAGCAACCGCTGGTTCATGCAGCGGGCGACCCGGCTGCTGGCGCGACAGCTCGGAATCAGCCAGTTCCTGGACATCGGCTCCGGGATACCCACCGAGCCCAACCTCCACCAACTGGCCCAGGCCGTCACGCCCGAGGCGCGGATCGTGTACGTCGACAACGACCCGATCGTCCTCGCGCACGCCGCCGCCCTGCTGCGCGGCACCCCGCACGGGAAGACGCACTACGTCCAGGCGGACGCCCGGGACCCGCGCCGGATCATCGACCAGGCCGCGCACACCCTCGACCTCGACCGTCCCGTGGCCCTGTCCCTGATCGCCCTGCTGCACTTCATCGCCGACGAGGACGGCGCCCACGACCTGGTGAGCACACTGCTGGACGCGCTGGCGCCGGGCAGCTTCCTCGTCCTGTCCGCGCTGACCGCCGACTTCGAGCCGGAGAACGTACGGCGCGGGATCGCGGCGTACACGGCGGGCGGGGTCACGCTGGTGGCGCGGTCGCGGAGCGAGTTCGGCGCGTTCTTCACGGGGCTGGACGTGATGGCGCCGGGGATCGTGCCGCTGCCCGCCTGGCATCCCGAACTGGCCGAGGACGAGTCGGACATCGGCGACGGCCCGATCTCGCTGTACGGCGCGGTGGCCCGCAAGCCCTGACGGCGGGCACACGGCACCGGGTCATGGCGACCGGCCGTGTCGACCGGCCGGGTCGTCAGGGCCGGGTCGACAGGCCCCCGCAGACCACCAGCCCCCGCGCAACCGCCCCCGCCCTCACACCAGCCGACTCAGCGCCGCCCCCACCAACGTCCGCACCCCCGGCACCAGCGCCGCCAGGTCGGGCGCGAAGGCGGGACTGTGATTGCTGGGCACGCGCGCGAACTTCTCCATGAGCCCGTCGCCGGGCGCCGCCGCCCAGACGTCCGGCGGGGTCGTGGTGACGTACCAGTAGTCGTACGGCACACCGTCCGGGGCGAGCCGGGAGAAGTCCTCGCTGCCCATCAGCGGGCCGAAGTCGAAGACCGTGTCCGCGCCGAAGAGTTCGCGGTGGACGGCGGCGATCTCGGTGTCGAGGGCGGCGTCGTTCACGAGGACCGGATAGCCGGACCGGACGGTGACATCGGGTGGCGCGGGGCAGCCGGCCGCCGCGCACTCGCTCCGCACGATCCGCTCGATCGTGTCCAGGGCCCGCGCCCGTACGGCGCCGTCCTGGGTCCGCAGACTCAGTCCGAGCCGGGCCTCGGCGGGAATGATGTTGGATTTGGTCCCGGCGTGGAACTCCCCCACGGTCAGCACCACCGAGTCCCGCGCGGCGACCTCCCGGGCGACGACGGTCTGGAGCCGCGTGACGATGTACGCCGCCGTCACCACCGGGTCGACGGTGGACTCGGGGCGTGAACCGTGCCCGCCGACGCCGTGCACCACCACGTCGATGTCGTCGGCGGCGGACATGGTCAGTCCGGGGGTGTGCGGATAGCAGCCGACGACCCCGGGCGCGGCGTGCTGGGCGAACAGCACGTCGGGGCGGGGGAACCGGGTGTGCAGTCCGTCGGCCACCATGGCGCGCGCTCCGTCGCCGTCCTCCTCGGCGGGCTGGCCGACCACCAGCAGCGTGCCGGACCAGGTGTCCCGGGCGGCGGCCAGACACGCGGCGGCCGACGCGAGCCAGGTGACATGCAGATCGTGGCCGCAGGCGTGCATCACACCGTCGACGGTGGAGGCGTACGGCAGACCGGTCGCCTCGGTGACGGGCAGGGCGTCGAGGTCGGCGCGGAGCAGCACCACCGGTCCGTCGCCGTTGGCCAGTACGCCGACCACGCCGGTGCCGCCGACGTTCTCGGTGACCTGGAGACCGGCCGCCCGCAGCCGGTCGGTGAGCCGGGCGGCGGTGCGGTGCTCCTCGAAGGCCAGTTCGGGATGGCGGTGCAGATCGCGGTAGAAGTCCGCCAGCCGCGCGGGGTCGAGGCCGGAGGTGATGTCGTGTGTCAGTCCGGCGACGGAGGACGACTCGCTCATATCGCTCCCCACTCGTGTGTCTCGCGCGGTGGGCTACCGCTCGACCCCGGGCAGGTCCAGCACCCGCGCGATCGTGCGCAGCACTCCATTGTCGTTGTTGGACGGGGCCTGGTGGCGGGCCCGCGCCAGGATCTCGGGGTGGGCGTTGGCCATGGCGTACGACCACTCGGCGGTGTCCAGCATCTCCAGGTCGTTGAGGTAGTCGCCGAAGACCATGGTCTGCGCGGGGGTGATGCCCAGTTCACGCTGGAGGCGGCGGACGGCGGCGCCCTTGTCGGCGGTGCGGTTCATGACGTCGACCCAGTGCGCGCCGGACACCACCACCTGGTGGGTCGCCGCGAACGGCGTCAGGGCCGGGACGGTGGCCCGCTCCACGGCGCCGAAGTCGAACAGGGCCACCTTGAGGATGTCGTCGTCGACGGCGGTCACGTCCTGGACGATCCGGTGGCGCAGGTAGTACCGGCGCACCTCGGCGAGAAACGGTGCGTCGCCCCGTTCCACGTACGCCGCGTCCTTGCCGCAGACGACGGCGCCCACGTCGGCGCCGGACGCCGCCAGGTCCCGTACCGTCGCCACGAGGCGGGTCACGGCGGTCGGGTCCAGGGGGTCGGAGCTGAGTTCGACACCGTCGCGGACCACATAGGTGCCGTTCTCGGCGATGAAGGCCATGCCCTCGGCGGCCGGGGCGAACTCGTGGGCCAGGGTCGCGTACTGGCGTCCGCTGGCCGGGCTGAACAGCACCCCGCGCTCGCGCAGCAGGTCCAGGACCGTCCACAGCTGGTCCGGCAGGCGCTTGGCGTCGTCCAGCAGCGTGCCGTCCATGTCGGTGACGATCAGCCGGATGCCGGTGGACCGTCCCTCGTCCGGGGTGCGGGGGCGCAGCGGCGCGGGGGCGTGGGAGGAGGGGGACGAGGGGGACGAGGGGGGCATGGACCGCTTCCTGTGGAGGCGCCGGGGGCGACGGGACCGTCCGACAGTGGACTGGTGTTCGGTCGCCCAGCGTACCGGGCGGTTCCGTCCCGGCCGGGAGCGGCGAGACGCTCGTCGCATTCAGGGGACAGCCGATCTTGAGCCGTGCACAATGACGGCGACGACCGGCCGGGGGCGGCGGCCCCCCGGTGCGAGGAGGGCGGACGACGTGAGCGAGAGCGGCATCCCGGCCGGCAGATCCACGGGGCCGAGAACCCCGGTGGCGCACAGCGCGCGGGTCTGGAACTACTGGGCGGGCGGCCAGGACAACTACGAGGTGGACGAACGGGTCGGCGCGTCCGTCGCCGCGATGTTCCCGGTGATCCGTGAGGTGGCGCTCGCCAACCGGGCGTTCCTGGGCCGCGCGGTGGGCTTCCTGGCCGCCGAGCGGGGGACGCGCCAGTTCCTGGACATCGGCACGGGCCTGCCGGCGTCCGAGAACACCCATGAGATGGCCCAGCGCGTCGACCCCGGGGCACGGGTCGTGTACGTCGACAACGACCCGCTCGTCCTGATGTACGCCCGCGCGCTGCTGACCGGGACCGGTGAGGGCGCCACCGACTGTGTGGAGGCGGACGTGCGCGACCCGGACACGGTCATCGAGCGGGCCGCCACGACCCTGGACCTGTCCCGCCCGGTCGCGGTGCTGATGCTGGGCATCCTCAACTTCGTGCTGGACGGCGGCGAGGCGCGGGACATCGTGCGCCGGGTGATGGCGGCGGTGCCGTCCGGGAGCCATCTGGTGCTGACCCATCCGACCGACGAACCCGAGCTGGGCGGTGTGGGCCAGCGCGCGGCGATGACGTACTGGAACGCGCACGCGCGGCCCGCGATCACCGCCCGGGGGCGGGCCGAGATCGAGGGCCTGTTCGAGGGTCTTGAGCTGCTCGAACCGGGACTGGTGTCGTGTTCGGCGTGGCGCGCGGACGGCCAAGCTGCGCCCGTGGTACCGCAGTTGGCAGCGGTGGCCGTGAAGCCCTGACCCGCGGCGCCGCCGGACCGCGCACCACCCAGGAGGACGTATGACCACCCTTGCCGACCCCGTACCCGGCGGCCGACCCGGTGAGGCGGAACGGGCCGTGGCGCTGGCCGCGGAGCTGGCCGGACGCGGGGTGCACGGGATCGTGCTCGCCTATGTCGACACCGCCGGGGTGGCCCGGGTCAAGACGGTCCCGGTGGGCAAGCTGGCCGCGGCGGTGAGCTGGGGCGTCGGGATGTCCCCGGTGTTCGACACGTTCCTCGCGAATGACGCGATCGTCGCCACGGACGTCCTCGGCTCCCCGGACGGCGATCTGCGGCTGTTCCCGGATCTGGACCAGCTCACCGTGCTGGCCGCGCAGCCCGGCTGGGCCTGGGCGCCGGTGGACCGGATCACCCAGGACGGCGCGCCGCACCCGGGCTGTTCCCGCACCTTCCTGCGCCGGATGGTGACCGACGCCGGGGCCGGTCACGGGCTGGAGTTCCGGGCGGGCATCGAGATCGAGTGGGCGGTCGCCCGCGCGGACACCGCACCGGACGGCTTCGAACCGGCGTCGACGGCCCCCGCGTACAGCGCGATCCGGCAGATCGAGCTGAGCGACTACGCGGCCGAGCTGCTGGCGGCCTGCGCGGCGCAGGGGCTGGACGTGGACCAGTTCCACCCGGAGTACGCGGCGGGGCAGTTCGAGCTGTCGGTGGCCCCGCTGGACCCGGTCGCGGCGGCCGACCGCAGTGTCCTGGTCCGGCAGACGGTCCGGGCGGTGGCCCAGCGGCACGGGCTGCGGGTGTCCTTCGCCCCGGCGCTCCGCGGCCAGGGCGTCGGCAACGGCGGACATGTGCACCTCTCCGCCTGGCGCGACGGCGAGAACCTGCACTCCGGCGGCGACCGGCGGCACGGGATGACGGCCACCGCCGAGTCCTTCACGGCCGGTGTCCTCGCCCATCTGCCCGCGCTGACCGCGGTCACCGCGCCCTGCCCGGCGAGCTATCTGCGGCTACGGCCGTCCCAGTGGGCCGGGGTGTTCACCGCGTGGGGGCTGGAGACCCGGGAGGCGGGGCTGCGGGTGATCCGGGGCACCGCCGGGCAGCGCGGCCAGGCCGCCAACCTGGAGATCAAGCCGGTCGACCTGGCCGCCAACCCGTATCTCGCGCTGGGCTGCGCCCTCGCCGCCGGGCTCGACGGGGTCGGCGGCGAGGCCGTCCTGCCCGAGGAGATCACCGGCGACCCGGCCGGGTTCGACCCGGCCGACGCCGAGGCGCGGGGCGTGCGCCGGCTGCCGGTGTCGCTGGCCGAGGCGGTCGGCGAGTTCCGCGCGGACCCGGTCCTGCACAAGGCACTGGGCACGGTCCTCACGGACGCGGTGACGGCCGTACGGGAAGGGGAGATCATGGCGGTGGACGGGCTGGACGACGAACATGTGGCGGCGGCCTACCGCTGGAAGTACTGACATGACGGCCGTGCGCGAGGCGCTGGACGGGCTGGGCCTGGTGGACCACCACTGCCACGGGGTGGTCACCGCCGTTCTGACACGCCCGGACTACGAGGCACTGCTCACCGAGGGCGACCCCTGGCCCGGCGTGTCGCTGTTCGACACGCCGGTCGGCACCGCCGTACGGCGGCACTGCGCCCCGCTGCTCGACCTGCCCGCGCACACCGCGCCCGGCACCTATGTGCGGCGCCGGGCCGAACTGGGCGCGGCCGAGGTCAACAGGCGGTTCCTGGCCGCCGCGCGCACGGCCGTGTTCGCCGTCGACACCGGCTTCGGAGCCGACCGGCTGACCCCGCCGCAGGCACTCGCCACAGCGGCGGGCGGCGGGGCGACGGCGTACGAGGTGGTGCGGCTGGAGAGCGTCGCCGAACGGATCGCGGCGGACGGGGTGGAGCCGGACGCGTACGGCGACGCCTTCCGCGAGGCCGCGCGGACGGCGGTACGGCGGCCGGGGGTGGTGGCGGTGAAGTCGGTGGCGGCGTACCGCACCGGCTTCGCTCTGGACCCGGAACGGCCCGGTGCCGCCGAGGTGACGGCGGCGGCCCGGCGCTGGCTGGCGGACGGCGGCCCCCGGCTGGCGGACCCGGTGCTGGTCCGGCATCTGCTGTGGACCGCCGCCGACCTGGGGCTGCCCCTCCAGTTGCACACCGGGTTCGGGGACAGCGACCTGCGGCTGCACCACGCCGACCCCGCCCTGCTCACCGACTGGCTGCGGCGCACGGCGGGCGCGCTGCCCGTCCTGCTGCTGCACTGCTGGCCCTACCAGCGGCAGGCCGCCTATCTGACCGCCGTGTTCGAACATGTGTATCTCGACGTCGGCCTCACCCTGCACCATGTGGGCCCGGCGCGGGCGCGCGCGGTGCTGGAGGAGGCCCTGGAGATCACCCCGTACCGGAAACTGCTGTACAGCTCCGACGCCTATGGGCTCGCGGAGTTCTACCATCTCGGCGCGCTCGCCTTCCGGCGCGGGCTCGCCGAACTGCTCCAGGACCGCGTGGACACCGGCGAGCTGGCCCTGTCCGACGCGCTGCGGCTCGCCTCCTGGGCGGGCCGGGACAACGCACGCCGGATCTACCGGTTTTCCGACGACAACTGAAAGTATGATCTAGCAATGTCTGACATGACCGAGACCACGCCCGGCTGGCTCACCAGCGACGAGCTGGAACTCGCCCGCGCCCAGATGCCGATCCTGTACGTCGAGGCGGTTCCGGTGCGGGTCGACGACAGCGGTGAGGTCGTCAGCATCGGCCTGCTCCTGCGCATCGGCCCGGACGGCACGGTCAGCCGCACCCTGGTGTCCGGCCGGGTGCTGCTCCACGAGCGGGTGCGGGACGCCCTGCTGCGCCATCTGGAGAAGGACCTCGGCCCGGTGGCCCTGCCCCGGGTCCCGGCCTCCCTCCAGCCCTTCACAGTCGCCGAGTACTTCCCGACCCAGGGCATCACGCCGTACCACGACCCGCGCCAGCACGCCGTGTCGCTGGCCTATGTGGTCCCGGTCAGCGGCGACTGCCGACCCCGGCAGGACGCCCTCGACCTGGTGTGGTTCACCCCGCAGGAGGCGGCCTCGGAGGTCGTGCACAGCGAGATGCCGGGCGGCCACAGCGCCCTGCTCCGCCAGGCCCTGTCCCACGTCGGAGTCGCCCTCTGACCGACCCACCCAGGGTTACGTTGGTCCCGCGCGCAGTGACCGAAAACCGGCCACGGACCTCTGGGAGGCCGTCATGAGCATGAGCATCCGCAACCAGTTGCCCGGCACCGTCACCTCCGTCACGCCGGGCGAGGCGATGGCGACCGTCAAGGTGCGGCTCACGGGCGGCCAGGACCTGACCGCGGCGATCACCGCCGAGGCCGTCACCGATCTGGGGCTCGCCGCGGGCAGCGGGGTCCGCGCCTTGGTCAAGTCCACCGAGGTCGCCCTCGCCACCGGGCCCGTCCCCGGGCTGTCCATCCGCAATCAGCTGCCCGGCACGGTCCGGGAGGTCGCCGAGGGCGCGGCGATGGCGTCGGTGAAGGTGGCGGTGGCGGGCGGCGAACTCACCGCCGCGGTGACCAGGGACGCGGTGGAGGATCTGGGGCTGCGGTCGGGTAGCCCGGTGGTGGCGCTGATCAAGGCGACGGAGGTTTCGCTGGCGACGGGGTAGGGGGGCGGGCGGTTCGGGGCGGGGCGGTTCGCGGGGCGGGCGGTTCGGGGCGGGTGTTTTCGGCCGCTTCGAGGGGGTCCGGCGGGGTGGTTCTGGCCGGGTGAGCGGTGTGTTTCTGCCGCGCGCGCCGGGGGTTTCTGGCCGAGCGTGTCGAGCGAGGTGCCCGTGTCGGGCGCCGCGGATCCGGCGCGCATGTCCGGCGCCGCAGGTCCAGCGCGCATGTCCGGCCTTCACGTTCCCGCTTTGGTCGCCGGGCGTGTCGGGTCAGCCTCAGCGGCCCGCCCGTCGGGCTCAGCAGCCCGCTCGTCGGGCTCGGGGCAGACCCTCGCGGACTCAGGGCAGACCCCAGCGGACTCGGGTCAGACCCCAGCGGGCCCGGCGCAGATGCCATCGGGCTCGGGTCAGATCCCATCCGACTCGGTCAGACCCATCCCGCTCGGGTCGGCACCTCCTCGCGCTCGGACCGGCCCCCGTCGGGCGTGTCGGGTCAGGCGGGCGTGCAGCGCGGCCAGCACCTCCGCGCAGATGGTGAGCGCCGTCTCGGCCGGGGTGCGCGCGCCGATGTCCAGCCCGATCGGACCGTGCACCCGGGCGAGGAGTTCCTCGCTCACGCCGGTCTCCACCAGTGCGGCGGTGCGGCGGGCCTGGGTCGGCCGGGAGCCCAGCGCGCCGACATAGGGCACGCCGGTGGTCAGGGCCGTGCGCAGGGCGGGCACATCGAGGTCGGGTTCATGGCTGAGGACGATCAGACAGGCGGCGGCCGGGCGGGCGGCGATCAGTTCGGCGACCTCCCGCGCGGTGTGCGCCTCGGTGGCCCGCCAGTCCAGCAGCCCGGCCTGCGCGGTGAGGAGCGCGGCGAGTTCACCGCCCCCGGCGATGATCAGATGCGGGACGGCCGGGCAGGTCTCGATCAGGACGGGCCCGTCGTCGGCGGCGAGCGTGGCGCGCCCCGCGCGGTGCCGGGCGAGCAGGCGCCGGGCTTCCGCGGCGGCCGGGGTCGCGTCCCCGTCGTCCGCGGTCACCGGCTCGCTCACCGCGCGGGTGCGGTCCGCGTTCAGCCGGGTGACGAGGGCGGCGTCCGCGCCGTCGGCGAGCAGCCGCCACCAGCGCTCCGGTACGGCGCTCAGGGGCTGGAGCAGCAGTTCGGCCTGTCCGCCGCAGGTGAGCCCGGCCGCCGCGACCTGATCGCCGTGGACGACGACGGCGCAGACCCGCGCGGGGGCACCGTCCTCGCTGTCACCGTTTCCCAGCAGCGCGGCGGTCTCCGCCACCAGAAGGGCGTCGAACGCGCCCCGGTAGAGCGCCCCATAGGTGGCGCCCCGCGCGTCGACGAGGAGCGCGTCGGAGGGGCGGCGGGGTCCGAAGCCCCGTTCGGTCAGCGGCCGGGCGAGTACCGCGGGCCGTCCCTCGGTGGCCCAGCGCCGTGCCGTTTCGGCCAGCTCGCGCATGATCACGTACCTCTCGTCGCCGTAGTGCGGGCGGTTTCGACGGCGAGGATTCTAGTCCGCCGGAATATCGCCCGTTTCTATGCTGAAACGGTGGAACAGCGACAAGTGACGTGGTTCCCTGGAGGGACGGTTCGCCCAGGTCACCCGGGGTGTGAGCAAGATTCTCTGGACGACGTACAAAGCTCGAACAACTTCTTTTCTTGAACCCCTCGCGTTTGAGCGGATAGGTTGGGCGCCGTGACCGCAGCCCAGCCCCCGACCCCCGCCGAGGAGCTGCGCGGAACCGGCCCGATGGGCGGGCCGACCCGCGTCGCGCTCCCCGGCACCGTCCGGGGCACCGTTCCTCCAGGGTCCGGGGCACCATCCGCCCCGGTCTCCCGGGCTCGTGTCGGCCGGACCTCCGCACGCGCGCGAGCCGTCGAGGCCCACGCGCACCGGCCCGGCACCACCGTCGGTCGCGCGACCGACGAGGACCCCCCGCCCGCCGGATCGCGCGACCGCACGGCCCGCGCGGCGCGGCAGGCCACGGCCCTCGTCGTCGAGCAGTTCTTGTTGTCAGTTCCGCGTGTCAGTTCTTCTCTGTGCCGAGTCTTCTCTGTGCCGAGCAGTTGAGTTCTTGAGCAGTTTCTTGAGCAGTTCCTGAGCACCGATCAAGCAAGTTCGGAAGGATTCCCATGGCTGAGAACCCCGAGGCGAACGTTTCCGCGGCGGAGGGCGGCTGCCCTGTCGCACACGGGCGGGCCGCGCACCCCACCCAGGGCGGTGGCAACCGCCAGTGGTGGCCGGAGCGGCTCAATCTCAAGATCCTTGCCAAGAACCCCCCGGTGGCGAACCCGCTGGGCGGGGAGTTCGACTACGCGGCGGCGTTCCAGTCCCTGGACCTGGCGGCCGTGAAGCAGGACATCGCCGAGGTGCTGACCACGTCCCAGGACTGGTGGCCGGCCGACTTCGGCAACTACGGCCCGCTGATGATCCGGATGGCCTGGCACTCCGCCGGTACGTACCGGATCAGCGACGGCCGCGGTGGCGCGGGCGCCGGTCAGCAGCGGTTCGCGCCGCTGAACAGCTGGCCGGACAACGCGAGCCTGGACAAGGCGCGCCGCCTGCTGTGGCCGGTGAAGAAGAAGTACGGCCAGTCCCTCTCCTGGGCCGACCTGATGATCCTGACCGGCAATGTGGCCCTGGAGACGATGGGCTTTGAGACGTTCGGCTTCGGCGGTGGCCGCGCGGACGTCTGGGAGGCCGAGGAGGACGTCTACTGGGGCCCCGAGACCACCTGGCTCGGCGACGAGCGCTACACGGGCGACCGTGAGCTGGAGAACCCGCTGGGCGCGGTCCAGATGGGCCTGATCTACGTCAACCCGGAGGGCCCCAACGGCAACCCGGACCCGATCGCCGCCGCCCGTGACATCCGGGAGACGTTCCGCCGGATGGCGATGAACGACGAGGAGACCGTCGCGCTGATCGCCGGTGGCCACACCTTCGGCAAGACCCATGGTGCCGGTCCCGCCGACAACGTGGGCCCGGACCCGGAGGCCGCCCCGATCGAGCAGCTGGGCCTCGGCTGGAAGAGCGGCTACGGCACGGGCGTCGGCAAGGACGCCATCACCTCGGGCCTCGAGGTCACCTGGACCACCACCCCGACCCAGTGGAGCAACGGGTTCTTCACGAACCTCTTCGAGTACGAGTACGAGCTGTCGCAGAGCCCGGCGGGCGCCCACCAGTGGGTCGCCAAGGACGCCCCGGAGATCGTCCCGGACGCGTTCGACCCGGACAAGAAGCACCGCCCGACGATGCTCACCACGGACCTCTCGCTGCGCTTCGACCCGATCTACGAGCCGATCTCGCGCCGCTTCTACGAGAACCCGGCGGAGTTCGCGGACGCGTTCGCCCGCGCCTGGTTCAAGCTGACCCACCGTGACATGGGCCCGAAGTCCCTGTACCTCGGCCCGGAGGTCCCGGCGGAGACCCTGCTGTGGCAGGACCCGCTGCCCGCCGCCGAGGGCGCGACGATCGACGCCGCCGATGTGACGGCGCTCAAGGCGAAGATCCTCGACTCCGGTCTGAGCGTCTCGCAGCTGGTCGGCGCCGCCTGGGCGTCCGCGGCCACGTTCCGCGGCAGCGACAAGCGCGGTGGCGCCAACGGCGCCCGGGTCCGGCTGGAGCCGCAGCGCGGCTGGGAGGTCAACAACCCGGACGAGCTGGCGCAGGTCCTGCGGGTCCTGGAGGGCATCCAGGGCGAGTTCAACTCCGGCGCGAAGAAGGTCTCGCTGGCCGACCTGATCGTCCTCGGTGGTTCCGCCGCGGTGGAGAAGGCGGCCAAGGACGGCGGCGTCGAGGTCGAGGTGCCGTTCTCGCCGGGCCGGGTCGACGCGGGCGACGAGCACACGGACGCCGAGTCGTTCGCGGCGCTGGAGCCGTCCAACGACGGGTTCCGCAACTACCTCGGCAAGGGCAACCGGCTCCCGGCCGAGTACCTGCTGCTGGACCGGGCGAACCTGCTGACGCTGAGCGCCCCGGAGACCACCGTCCTCGTCGGCGGTCTGCGGGTGCTGGGCGCCAACCAGGGCGGCTCCAAGCACGGGGTGCTCACCGAGACGCCGGGCACGCTGACGAACGACTTCTTCGTCAACCTGCTCGACCTGGACACCACCTGGACGTCGGTGTCCGAGGACCAGACCACGTTCGAGGCTCGGGACGCCTCCGGCGCGGTCAAGTGGACCGGCACCCGTGCCGACCTGGTCTTCGGCTCCAACTCCGAGCTGCGCGCCCTCGCGGAGGTCTACGCGAGCGACGACGCGAAGGAGAAGTTCGTGACGGACTTCGTCGCGGCGTGGGCCAAGGTCATGGACCTGGACCGGTTCGACCTGCGCTAGTCGCGGGCGCCGCCGGGCGGATCTGATCGGGGCCGGTCCTTCGGGACCGGCCCCGATGCCGTCCGGGTCCGTCAGGGACTGTCAGGGACTGTCAGGGACAGAGACGCGCGCCGGTTGGCGGACGCGGGAACCATGGAGCCGGCCCGGGAGTTCTTCTCACAGACACCGGCACGGGAGGGCGCGAGGCATGATCATTTTCGGTACCAAGGGATACCTGTACCAGCTCGCGATCCTCACGCTGGTCTGCGGCCGGTGCGGCAACCCGGCGGCCCACACCCTGCGCAAGCGGGTCACCAAGTTCTCCCTCTTCTTCATCCCGCTGTTCCCGGTGTCGACCAAGTACGCGACGCAGTGCACGTTCTGCGGCGCGGAGGAGCGGGTGACGCAGGACCAGGCGGAGCGCCTCCAGTCCCAGTCCGCCGCGGGCCAGGGCCCGCACATATCCACCCACCCGTCGCAGCAGCAGTACCGCCCCTGAGCCCGGGGCCGGTCACCGCCGGTCGGGGTCACACGCCGCCGACTGCATCGAAGGATGCAGCGCCCATTCCTCCCCACGCAGGACGATCACGCCCCGGCCGCCCGGGACGCTGGTGTGATGACCGACAGCACGCGCGCGCCCCGGACCGGGACGACGCCCGTCACCAGCTCCGCCCCCACCCCCACGGCCCGGCTCCCCCTCCTCGACATCCTCAGAGGCGTGGCGATCCTCGGCACGCTGATGACCAACATCTGGATCTTCGCCGCCCCGGGCTCCGAGTGGGCGTTCCTCCAGGGCGTACCGATGGCGGACCCGTTCGACGAGCCGGTCGAGGCGGTGTTCCGCTTCCTGGCCGACGGCAAGTTCCTGGCGATGCTGACGCTCCTGTTCGGCGTCGGGCTGGCGATCCAGTACGACGGCGCGCGCCGCCGGGGCACGCCCTGGCCACGGGGCTACCGCCCTCGGGCCGTGCTCCTCTTCGCCGAGGGCACCCTCCATTTCGTCCTGGTCTTCGGCTTCGACGTACTGATGGGGTACGCACTCACCGCACTGCTGGCCGCCCGGCTGCTGATGCGGTCCGAGCGTCGCCGCCGACAGGTGATGTGGGTATCAGTAACCCTCCACACCACACTGATGACCCTCCTCACCCTGGCCCTGCTGACCGACCCGTCGGACGCCCCGACCGCCGTGTCCCCAGCGGTCACGGAGGTCTACGCGCAGGGAACCTGGTGGGACCAGATCGCCTTCCGGCTGGAGAACGCGGTGGCGCTGCGCATGGAGCCGGTGATCTCGTTCGGCCTGCTCCTCTTCCTGTTCCTGCTGGGCGTACGGCTGTACCGCGCGGGCGCGTTCTCGCCGACCGCTCACGGCCGGCTGCTGCGCGGACGGCTGGCCGCCTGGGGCCTGGGCATCGGACTGCCGCTCAACGCGGCCCTGTACCTGGGCGGCGAGGACCTGTTCTTCCTCGGCCGCTATGTGGCCGCACCGATCGTGGCCCTCGGCTACATCGGCCTGATCGGCACCTTGACCGACCGCGCCTGGCTACCGGCCACGCTGACCCGGCCCCTGACCTCGATCGGACGCACAGCCCTGACCAGCTACGTCCTCCAGAACACCCTGGCGATGCTGGCCTGCTACGGCCTCGGCCTGGGCCTGACCGAGCACTACGCGGACACCGGCCCGTGGTGGGTGATCACCCTATGGGCGGCGATCTGCACGGTACTCATCACCTTCGCATCACTATGGCTACGCCGATTCCCGCACGGGCCCCTGGAGGGAGTGCAGCGGCGGGCACTACGGCGATGGATGCCGGGCTCTGGCGGGGTGGTGGCGGGGTGAGACCGCTGAACTCCTCACCGGTGGTGGACTGGGCGGCTCCGGTCTCGGGCCGGGCCCTGTGCGGTCGGCGCACCGGCGCCGTGGGCCATGCCCTCCGACTCGTCGCCCGTCCGCAAGCCCAACCACAGACCCCCGGACACGACCGAGGGCCGGTTCCGGATGGCTCCGGTACCGGCCCTGATCTACGACTCTCACGAGTCGGGACGACAGGATTTGAACCTGCGACCCCTTGACCCCCAGTCAAGTGCGCTACCAAGCTGCGCCACGTCCCGATGCTGTCTGACCTGGGTTTTTCCCTGGCCGAACGCGCACAGAAACCATACCGCACTCCGCCGTGTGGTCGCGCACCCGTTTACTTGACCTGAACTTCGGTTGAGGTTGCAGGATCGTTCGTATGACGATGACGACGACCATCACGGAGCGGCGGCAGCGGCCGTCGTACGGCTACGCCGAGCTGCCCGTGCTGATGAGCCGGATGACCGGCGACGAGAAACACGGCCCCGCCGCCACCTCCACGCTGGATGTGCTGTGGGTGCTGTACGACCGGGTGCTGCGGGTCGGTCCGGAGCGGGCCGAGGACCCCGGGCGGGACCGGTTCCTGCTGTCCAAGGGGCACGGGCCGATGGCCTACTACGCGGTGCTCGCCGCCAAGGGGTTCGTGCCGGTGGAGTGGCTGGACGGCTTCGGCTCCTTCGACTCCCCGCTGGGCCACCACCCCGACCGCACGCTGGTGCCCGGTGTCGAGATCGGCAGCGGCTCGCTGGGGCACGGGCTGCCGATCGCCGTCGGCACCGCGCTGGGGCTACGCGCCCAGGGCCGGAGCGGTCCGGCCGTGTGGACCCTGATCGGCGACGCCGAGCTGGACGAGGGCAGCAATCACGAGGCCATCGCCTACGCCGGGCCCGCGGGTCTTGACCGGCTGCACACCGTGGTGGTCGACAACTCCTCCGCCACCCATGCCCGCCCCGGCGGTATCGCCGCCCGTTTCGAGGCGGCCGGGTGGTCCGCCCGGACCGTCGACGGCCGTGATCACCGCGCGCTGTACGACGCCTTCACCGCGCCGCACCCGGGACGACCGCACGTGGTCGTCGCCCGGGTCGAGTCCAAGGCGCCCTGACCTCCCCTCGCTGCTCCGTCCCTCCCCCCTTCGAAAGGTCCCTCCTCCCATGGACACCATGCGTGACCGGTTCGCCCCCACCATGACCCGGCTGCTCGACGAGAATCCGCGGGTCGCGGTGGTCCTCGCCGAGATCGGCGTCGCCGCGTTCGACGACGCCGCATGGCGTCGGCATCCCGACCGGCTGATCAACGTCGGCATCCGGGAACAGCTCCTCATCGGCGCCGGAGCGGGGCTGGCGCTCACCGGTATGCGGCCGGTGATCCACACGTTCGCCAGTTTCCTGGTGGAGCGGCCCTTCGAGCAGGTCAAGCTGGACCTCGGCCATCAGGGGGTCGGCGCGGTGCTGGTGAGCGCCGCCGCGTCCTTCGACTGGCCCGCGGGCGGCTACACCCACATGGCACCGGGCGATGTCGCCGTCCTGGACACCCTGGACGGCTGGACCGTCCATGTGCCGGGCCATCCGGACGAGGCCGAGACCCTGCTGCGGCACGCGGTCGCCGCGGGCGACGACAAGGTGTACGTCCGGCTGTCGGTCCAGTCGAACGCCGCGCCGCTTCCGGTCGACGGCGCCCGCTTCCACACCGTCCGCGAGGGCCGCTCCGGAGTGGTCCTCGCCGTCGGGCCCACCCTGGACGCCACGCTCGCGGCGACCGAGGGTCTCGATGTCACGGTCCTGTACGGCACGACCGTTCGGCCCTTCGACTCCGCCGCCCTGCGGGCCGCCACCGAGCGGGCCGGGACGGATGTCGTCCTGGTCGAGCCGTATCTCGCGGGCACCTCCACCGGCTTCGCGAACGACGCCCTGTCCGATGTGCCGCACCGGGTGCTGGGGCTGGGTGTCGGCCGTCGTGAGCTGCGGCGCTACGGCACGGTGGAGGAGCATGTCGTGGCGCACGGGCTGGACGCCGGGTCGCTGCGGGAACGGATCAGCCGCTTTCTGGCGGGGGCGCGGGTGCCGTCCGGCGTCTGATGCGGACGGGGATCATGCGGGAGCCGCCCAGTCGCAGCGCCCGGTACGCGCCGCGCGGGGTCCGCGCCCAGTCGCCCTGTCGCGCCGTGCGGCACGGCCTGGCGGCGCGTCCACACGCCGCCCACGCCCCCGCTCACTTCGTCCGGCAGTCCCGCTCGCCCTCCGCTTCAGCGGGCGCGTCCGTGGGTCTCCGTCTGCCGCCCGTGCCCACCGGCGCCGCGTCCACCCGTTCCAGGTCGCGCACGGCCGGGATCGCCAGCAGGGCGACGACCACGAGCACGCTGGTCACGGCCGCCACCATGAGGACGCCTCCGGCGCCGAGGCCCGCGGCGGCCGGGCCCGCGAGAGCCTGGCCGACCGGCATCATGGCGAGGGAGCCCGCCACGTCATAGGCGTGGATACGGTTCAGGACGTCCGGCTTGACCTGGGTCTGGACGCTGGTCGCCCACATCACGCCCCAGAACGCGGCCCCGGCCCCGGCCACCGCCGCGCCCGCCGCCATGGCGGGGACGTCCATGCCGAGCCCGACCGTCGCCGGGAACCCGGCGAAGCCGAGCAGGCTGATCGCGCCCGCGCGCAACATGCGCCGGGGTCTGATCCGCAGGGCGAGCAGTCCGCCCACCACCGTCCCGGCGCCGAGCGCGGAGTTGACCAGGCCGTACGCCCCGGCGCCGTGCTCACCGACCACCTCGGTGGCCACCAGGGGGGTGGTGGGGCCCACGACGGCGATCATGTACAAGCACCAGACGAGGATCACTCCCCATAGCCAGGTGCGCGAACGGAACTCGCGCCAGCCCTCCACCAGGTCGGCCGTGAACGTCGATGCGCGCGCCGCCCCGGGCACCGCGCGGCCGGTGGCATGGGTCAGCGGCGGCAGCCTGAGCAGCAGCAGACACAGGGCGCTGATCGCGTACGTGGCCGCGTGGGCGATGAACACGCCGCCGGGGTCCGTGAGCCCGACCAGTACGCCCGCGGCGGCCGGTCCCGCCAACTGGGCCCCGGACTCGGCGATGCGTATGGCGCCGTTGGCGCCCTGGACGTCACTCGCCAGGCGCGGGACCGTGCTGGCCACGCCGGGCTGGAAGACCGCGCTCGCCACGCCGTTCACCACGCCGATGACGCAGATCTCCCAGAGCACGACCCGCCCGGAGAAGAACAGCACCGCCGTCAGGGCCTGGGTGACCAGCCGCACCAGGTCGGCGCCGATCATCAGCCCCCGGGTGCCGAACCGGTCGGCGATCACCCCGCCGAAGACGACGAGTCCGGCGAAGGAGGCCGCCGTCGACGCCATCGCGAGGCCCACCGCGCCCACGCCGTACCCGTGCTGGAGGAGTCCGGCGGCGAGGGCCACCGGGAGCATGGTGTCCCCGAGGCGGGCGACCGCGCGGGCGACGAAGAACAGCCCGAAGTCCCGTGACCAGACCCGCGGCGCAGCCGTGAGGCCGTCCCACGCCCCACGCTTCGCCGCTGCCGCGTCCGGCGGGCCCTCCCCCGCCGGTCGCGCCGGTTTCCCGGACATCCCCCCGCCCCCTCCCCGCCCCTACGCCGCCACCCCTGTCCTTCGGATCATGCCACGCGCCACTGACAACGCACCCGGCCCTGTCATCCGCCGGTCGACGTCCCCAACCTGGGGTGGGCCTTGAGCAGTCGGGGCGGCGCGGCCTGGCGCCAGGAGTCGGCGAGGATGTCCCGCAGCTCCGTCTCGTCCTCCAGTGCGGAGAGCCGGGCCCGTACCCACGCGAACTGCGCCTCGTGCCCGGCGATCCAGAACTTCTCCGGCTCGGCGAGGACCAGTTCGGCGCGCTCCTCCTTGGGGCAGCGCACGGCGATCGAGGTCTCGTCCTCGGGCAGCGTGGCGAACATCTTCCCCGCCACCCGGAACGTGGGCATGCTCCACGCGATCTTCTCCGTGGTGTCCGGCAGGGACAGGGCGATTCGGCGTACGTCTTCGGCATCCGGCATGCCAGGCACGCTATCCGCCGCCACTGACAATCACCTGGTGGGCGCCTTCTCCCGGGGCGCTCCGTCGGACGCGGTCCCCACCCGCTTGAAGTAGAGCGAGGTCGGCCGCAGCACTCCGCCGGGGTCGGCGGCGTAGTCCGGGATCGTGCCGATCCGGGTCCAGCCCGCCGCCGTGTACAGCCGTTCCGCCCCGCTGTCCGTCTCGGTGTCGAGGTGGAGGAGGGTGATGCCGGACTCCGCGGCGGTCTCCTCGGCAGCGGCGAGCAGCCGCCGCCCGAGTCCCCGGCCGCGGGCGTCACGGTGCACCATCAGCTTGACCAGTTCCGCGCGGTGCCCGCTGTTGGGCTTGTCGGCGAAGGCGAGGGCGACCGTCCCGACGGGCCGACCGTCCTGTACGGCGGCCCACATGGCCAGCCGTCCCTCGCGCAGGCCGTCCGCCCGCGTCCGCCACCAGGCGAGCGCCTCGGCGTGGTCGAGGGGCGCCAGGAAGCCGACGGAGGCGCCGTCGTCGACGGTGTCCACGAGCAGGTCCGCCAAGCCCTCCGCCAGGGCGGCCAGTCGGACGGGGTCCATACGCAGGATCTTCATGGCAGCACCACCGCCAGCAGGTACCGCACGTCCCCGGGCCCGGGGCAGTGGAACCGGGTGGCCCCCCACACCCGCAGCCGCAGACAGTCCCCGCGCTCCAGCCGCTGCCCGGCCGTGTCGCCCTCGGTGACCTCCAAGGCGCCCTCCAGGACCCAGATGTGCTGTTCGAGGCCGGGTACGGGCGGGCGGTCGTAGGCGATGTCGGCGCCCGCGGTGAGCCGCGCCTCGACCAGTTCGCCGCGCAGTCCCGGATGCGGCGGGGACACGGAGCGCCGTACGAAGCCGGAGGCGCGGTCCTCCCAGCGGGGCTGGTCGGCGGCGCGAAGCAGGGCGGCGGGTTCGCCCTCGACCTCGCCCAGGAGACGGGACATGGTCCGGCCGTAGACATGGCACAGCCGGTTGAGGGTGGCGGCGGTGGGGCTGATCTCGCCGCGTTCGGCCCGCGAGAGCGTGGACCGGCTCACCCCGGTGCGCTCCGCCAGCTCGTCCAGGGACCAGCCCTGCTCGGCACGCAGCTCGGCGAGGCGGGCGGCCAGCCGGACATCCACGGGATCGTCTCTCATGTTCGAGAGGATACTCGACCTTGTCCCATATATGAGATGAGACTCTTGTCTCACATGTGGACGACTGCCCCACCGGCGTCTCAGATATGGGTGAAGGCGGTCCGTATGTCGCTCATACCGGCGCCATCTCCCCCAGCGCCGCCAGTACCGGGCGGATCAGCGGGTGCTCCTCCGCGCCCCGGCGTACGGCGGCGAAGACACGCCGGGTCGGTGCCACGCCGTCGACCGGGCGGACCACCACGCCGGTCAGGTCCATGCCGCGCAGGGCGGAGCGCGGCACCAGGGCGACGCCCACGGCGGCCGAGGCGAGGGCGACGACCGCGCGGAAGTCGTCCGAGGAGTGTTCGAGGCGAGGCTGGAAGCCCGCGTTCTCGCAGGCGAGGACGACCACGTCATGGCAGGGGTTGCCTGGGTAGGGGCCGATCCACGGGTCCTTGGCCAGCTCCGCCAGCGGCACCCGGTCCGCGCCCGCGAGCCGGTGCGCGTCCGGCACCACCGCGTCGAACGGCTCCGCGTACAGCGGGACCGGGGTCAGCCGGGGGTCGTCGGCGGGCGGCGCGCCCCGGTACTCGACGGCCACCGCCACATCGATCTGCCGGTCGAGGACCATCGGCAGACTGGCGTCCCCCTCGGCGTCCTGGACGCGGATGCGGATGCCGGGCGCGGTGGCGGCGAGCCGGGCCACGGCCGGGGCGACGACCAGCGCGATGCCGGTGGCGAAGGAGGCGACCGTCACGGTGCCCGCCGCGCCCGAGCTGTAGGCGGCGAGTTCCGCCTCGGCCCGCTCCAGCTGGGCGAGGACGGCGTTGGTGTGGCCGAGGAGGATCTCCCCGGCCGGGGTCAGCCGTACGCCCTTGGCGCCGCGCTCCACCAGGCGGTGGCCGGTCTCCTGCTCCAGGGCGGAGAGCTGCTGGGAGACCGCCGAGGGGGTGAGGTAGAGCGCCGCGGCGGCTGCGGTGACCGTGCGGTGGTCGGCCACCGCACGCAGGATGTGGAGCCGCCGTGCCTCGATCATGTGCCCCATTATCCCCGGGCGGCGGGTGGGGTCGTCGCTGGTCAGCCCTCCAGTTCCGCCCGCGCCCCCTCGAACGCCGCCACCGCCCGCTCCACGTCCTCGGTGCTGTGCGCGGCGGAGAGCTGGACGCGGATACGTGCCTGGCCCTGGGGGACGACGGGGTAGGAGAAGCCGATGACGTACACGCCGCGCTCCAGGAGGAGTTCGGCCATCCGGCCCGCCTTCGCGGCGTCGCCGATCATGACGGGCGCGATGGCGTGGTCGCCGGGCAGCACGTCGAAGCCCGCCTCGGTCATCCGGCTCCGGAACAGCGCGGTGTTCGCGGCGAGCCGCTCCCTCAGGTCCCCGGCCGACTCCAGCAGGTCGAGGACGGTGAGGGAGGCCGCGGCGATGACCGGGGCGAGGGTGTTGGAGAACAGGTAGGGGCGGGAGCGCTGGCGCAGCAGGGCGACGATCTCCGCGCGGGCGGCGACATAGCCGCCGGAGGCGCCGCCCAGGGCCTTGCCCAGGGTGCCGGTGATGATGTCGACCCGGTCCATGACGCCGTGGAGCTCGGGCGTGCCGCGTCCACCGGGGCCGACGAAGCCGACGGCGTGCGAGTCGTCGACCATGACCATGGCGCCGTAGCGGTCGGCCAGGTCGCAGATGTCGGCGAGCGGGGCGACATAGCCGTCCATGGAGAACACGCCGTCGGTGACGATCAGCGTGCGGCGTGCGCCGCCCGTAGCCGCCTCCTTGAGCTGCGCCTCCAGGTCCGCCATGTCCCGGTTGGCGTAGCGGAAGCGGCGGGCCTTGGAGAGCCGGATGCCGTCGATGATGGAGGCGTGGTTGAGGGCGTCGGAGATCACCGCGTCCTCGGCGCCGAGCAGGGTCTCGAAGACCCCACCGTTGGCGTCGAAGCAGGAGGAGTACAGGACCGTGTCCTCCTGACCGAGGAAAGCGGAGAGCCGGGCCTCCAGTTCCTTGTGGACCTCCTGGGTGCCGCAGATGAAGCGGACGGAGGCCATGCCGTAGCCCCAGCGGTCCAGCGCCCGGTGGGCGGCGGCGACGACGTCGGGGTGGTCGGCGAGACCGAGGTAGTTGTTGGCGCAGAAGTTGAGGACCTCGCCGGGGAGGCCGCCGGAGGTGACCGTGACGGTCGCGGACTGGGGGCTGCCGAGGACCCGCTCGGGCTTGTGCAGTCCGGCGGCGCTGATCTCGTCGAGGGTGGTGCGCAGTTCGTCGCGTACGGAGTCGAACATCGAGGGCTCCTAGGGCTGGGCTGGGGGCGGAAGGGGGGCGGTGGCGCTATGCGGTCCAGTCCAGGATGACCTTGCCGCCCCGGCCGCTCGCCGCGTCCGCGAAGGCGGCCTCGTGGTCGCGGTAGCCGTAGCGGCCGGTGATCACGGGGGTGAGGTCGAGGCCGCCTTCGAGCAGGACGGACATGGCGTACCACGTCTCGAACATCTCGCGGCCGTAGATGCCCTTGATGGTGATCATGGAGGTGACGATCCTGGCCCAGTCGACCGGGAACTCCTCGCTGGGCAGGCCCAGCATGGCGATCCGGCCGCCGTGGGTGAGGTTGGCGAGCATGTCGCGCAGCGCCTCGGGGCGGCCGGACATCTCCAGGCCGATGTCGAAGCCCTCGCGCAGCCCGAGCGCCCGCTGGCCCTCGGCGATGGGTTCCCGGGAGACGTCGAGCGCGAGGCTCACCCCGATCTTCCGGGCGAGTTCGAGCCGTTCCTCGCTGACATCAGTGATCATCACGTGCCGGGCGCCCGCGTGCCGGGCCACGGCGGCGGCCATCAGCCCGATCGGTCCGGCGCCGGTGATCAGTACGTCCTCGCCGACCAGCGGGAACGTCAGCGCGGTGTGCACGGCGTTGCCGAACGGGTCGAAGATGGCGGCCACATCGAGGTCGACGGGGACCCGGTGCACCCAGACGTTTGCGGCGGGCAGGGCCACATACTCGGCGAAGGCCCCGTCGCGGCCGACGCCGAGTCCGACGGTGGCTCGGCACAGATGGCGGCGTCCGGCCTGGCAGTTGCGGCACTTGCCGCACACCAGATGCCCCTCGCCGCTCACCCGGTCGCCGACCGCGATGTCGGTGACGTCCCGGCCGGTGGCGACGACCTCGCCGACGAACTCGTGTCCGACGACCAGCGGGGTACGGATCGTCTGCCGGGCCCAGCCGTCCCAGGACCGGATGTGCAGATCGGTGCCGCAGATGCCGGTGCGCAGCACCTTGATGAGGACATCGCCGGGTCCGACGGCCGGTTCGGGCACGTCCGCGAGCCACAGACCGGGCTCGGCCTTCTCCTTGACCAGCGCCTTCACGCAACGGCTCCAGGGGTTTCGGGTCCCGGGCCCGGACATGCGCAAGCGCCCCGGACCGGGGGAGGAACGGGTTCGCGAAGAAATCTGCCCCACCAGGCCCCCTCGGTCCATCGAGGATTTCTTAACCGGTGCCCCAGCTTTCCTACAGACCCCGGCGGCCGTACGGAATCCAGGGCACCGGGCGCCGCGCGGAGGGCCCGGTGGCCCGGACCCGGGATTGGGCCGATCGGCCGCAGACCCGCCGCCCACGGCCGGCATACGCGACGCCGGTACGGCAGGACACGCCGGTGCGGCACCCTGTCGGCATCCGCCACGCCGGTGCGGCACCCCGTATCGACATCCGCCACACCGGTACGGCCCCCCTGTCGGCATCCGCCACGCCGGTACAGCACCCCGTGTCGACATCCGCCACTCCGATACGGCACCCCCACCGACGTCCGCCACGCCGATACGGCACCCAGCCCACTCCCGCGTGCGCGCCCCCGCGCGGGCTGCGAGGCTCGGCCTCCGGTGCCGGGACCGTCCGCACCGGAACGGGAGAGCCGACATGCGTGAGTTTCTGGTGCAGATCACCACGAGCGTGCCCGAGGGCACCCCGCCCGAGGAGGTCGCCGCGCGGCGCGCCGCCGAGGCGGAGCGTGCGACGGAGCTGGCCGCCGCCGGACACCTGTGGCGGCTGTGGCGCCCGGAGGGGGAGCGCCGCCGCAGCGTCGGCGTCTGGTGCGCCGAGAACGAGGCGGAACTGCACGCCAAGGTGCTGGACACCCTGCCGCTGCGCCCCTGGATGACGGTCGACGTCACCCCGCTCGATCCCCACCCCAGCGACCCGGGCCGCACCGGCGGGGGATGACGCGGGCCCCGGGGGCGATGAGAGCGACGCCATGTGCGCGATGGTCCCCACGGACCCCGTGCGGCGGCGAGAATCATGAGGAGATCACCGGCCGCCACGGCCGGTGACGTGCTCGACCGACCAGGAGCCGCTCATGAACACCGCCCGGGACCTCGCGATCGTCGCGCTGGACGCGTCGCCCGACCGCCCGCTGGAGCAGGGCGACCTGTCGCTCGCGCTGGCCGGTGCCGAACTGCTCGACCTGGCCGACGCCGGAGCCCTCTCCCTGGACGGCGATCGGATCGTCCCCGGCACGGCGGCCCTGACCGGTGACCGGCTGCTGGACGAGGCCGCCGGAGGGGTCGTCCGGGAGGAGCCGTACGAGTCGGTCGAGGACTGGCTGTGGCGGCGGGGCCGGGAACTGGCCGCCGCCTACACGGCCGACCTGGAGCGGGCGGGGCTTGCGGCGCGCCCGCGCGGGCGGCGGGTTCCGCTGCGGTCCGTGCCCGCCGAGCTGGTGGACTCTCCGGAGCGCGGCCGGGCCCGGGAGCGGCTGGACTCCGGTGAGCCGGTGTTCACCGCGCTCGCCGCTGCGGCCGGGGTCCGTGAGGAGTCCGCCGAGGACACGGACGAGGTCACCGGAGACACCGTGACGTCCGTCCTCGCCTCGGTCGGGAACGCGGTCATGGAGCTGGAGGCCGTACGCCAGCGCCGTGCCATCGAGAACGCGGCGTTCGACAATGTGTGGCGGGGCTGGTGAGCGGGTGAGCCGCTGTTGAGGGCGGGGCACGCGGCACGCCCGGAGTGTGCGCCGCGGTGCCCTCCGCGACACGCGCGGCCCGCGCGACGGCGCCCCTCGACACGCCGGGCCCACGCGCTACGGCCCGCGACACGCCGGGCCCCCAGGGCTGGGTGCCGACGGGGAACTCACCGTCCACCGCCACCCGGCCGTCGGCCAACTCTCCCGAACGCGCCGCCCCGTCCCTCACAGCGCCGGAAGCCCGCCCGTCTCCCCGCGCTCCAGCCGTGCGGTGAGTTCCGCGGCGGCGGCCTTGATGGTCTCCAGGCCCGGTCTTCCCCAGGGGCGGGGCGTGATGTCGGAGACGGAGACCGTGCCCAGGACCATGCCCGCGGTGTCGATCAGCGGCGCGCCCAGATAGGCGCGGACCCCGAACTCGTCCACGACCGGGTTGCCCGCGAACCGCGGGAAGTCACGGACGTCGTCCAGGGCCAGGGCCCGGCGGCGGGCCACCACATGGGGGCAGTAGCCGTGGTCGCGCGGCTGGAAGCGGCCCATCTCGGGCCGTGTCCCGTCCTCCCGGACCACCGGCACCGGGTCCACCACATGCAGCCCGGCGAAGAACTGCCCCCGCTCACCGGGGAGGTTGACCATCGCGTAGGGCACCCCCACATGGTCGGCGAGGCCGGTCGCGAAGGCGTCGAGGGCGGGCTCGGGGCGAGCGCCGAGGCCCAGCCCGCGCAGTCGGCGGGCGCGGGCTGGGGCCTCCTTGTCCTCGGGCGTGAGCAGCAGTCGACCGGCCGGGCGTGGCGGGTCGTAGCTCATCGCACGGCTCCCTCGCGGTGGACGAACGACATGTGCGGCTCCGGTGGGTGGGCTGGGGCGGACGGCGGGGCGGCGGTCACCTGGCCACACCGTGACTCGGCGCGTGGGCCGGTGCGTGTGCGATCAGATGGCGTACGAGGGTGAGCAGGGTCTCCACCCCGGACGCCGAGATCCGGGCGTCGCAGCGCACCACCGGAATCCTCGGGTCCAGGTCTAAGGCGGCGCGCACCTCCTCCGGGTCGTAGCGGTGGCCGCCGTCGAACTCGTTGACGGCGACGATGAAGCCGAGGCCGCGCTCCTCGAAGAAGTCCACGGCGGCGAAGCACTCGACCAGGCGCCGGGTGTCGGCGAGGACGACCGCGCCCAGGGCCCCCTCGGACAGTTCGTCCCACATGAACCAGAACCGTTCCTGTCCGGGGGTGCCGAACAGGTACAGCACATGTTGCGGGTCGAGGGTGATCCGGCCGAAGTCCATGGCGACGGTGGTCTCGACCTTGTTCTCGATGCCGTCGAGGCTGTCCGTGGCGGCGCTCACCGTGGTGAGCAGTTCCTCGGTGCTGAGCGGGGCGATCTCGCTGACCGCGCCGACGAAGGTGGTCTTGCCGACGCCGAAGCCGCCCGCGACGAGGATCTTGAGGGCGGTGGGGAACGGGTCGCCGTCCCCGCCGCGCGGGTCCCGCTCGCCGGGGCGGGGCGGGTCCTGGCGCACGGGGTCGTACCGGGTGCCCAGGTAGGGCGGGTCGGTGTTGCGGGAGTGGGTGTAGTACGCGTCGGCGTGCTGCCGCTGGCCGTCGGGCGGGTTGCCGTACCGCCGGCCGTCGTGGTCAGAGCTGTCGTCGTAGTCCATCGAGCACTGCCTCCAGAAGAGCCCGGTCTGTGGGGTTGTGGTGGAACGCGGGGGGCTTGGTGGTGAGCGCCCCGCAGTCGACAAGGTCGGACAGCAGCACCTTGGTGACCACTGCCGGCAGCTTGAGGTGGGCTGCCACCTCCGCGACCGGGACGGGTGCCCGGCACAGGGCGAGGGCCTGCGCGTGCTCCGGACCGAGATAGCCGAGGGGGGTCGCCCCGGTGGCCATCACCTGTGACATCAGATCGAGTGCGACGGTGGGACGGGTGCGGCCGTTGCTGACGGTGAACGGCCGCACCAGCCGTCCCGCCGCGTCGTCGAGCCAGGGCCCGTCACCGGTCGCCGCCACCACGCTCAAGACCTCATCGCCGTGGGTTCGACGGCGTGCTGCCGGGGCGCGGTGACCAGATAGGGGCGGACGCTCTTGACCAGCATGGCCATCTCGTAGCCGAGCACCGCGGCGTCGGCCTCGCGGCCCGCCAGCACGGCGAGACAGGTGCCGGAGCCCGCCTTGGTGACGAACAGCAGCATCGAGTCGAGTTCGACCACGACCTGGCGGACGTCACCGCCGTCGCCGAAGCGGACGCCCGCGCTGCGGCCCAGCGAGTACAGCCCGGAGGCAAGGGCGGCCATGTGGTCGGCGCTGTCGGGGTCGAGGCCGTGCACGGATTTGACGAGTCCGTCGCTGGAGAGGAGGACGGCGCTGCTGGTGTGCGGTACGCGCTGCACGAGGCCGCTCATCAGCCAGTCGAGATCGGATACATGTGCGGTCTGCGCATCGCTCGCCATGGTGGATGGACTCCTTGGGGTACGAAGGTCTGCGGGAGCGGTGGGGCTGAGGGTCGGGGTGGGGTGGAGGCGGTTCATCCGGCGGGAGCGCTCCCGTCGTGCCGGAAGGCGGGGTGCACGGCGGTGCGGGACGGCAGGGGGGCCTGGCGGGGCACCGGGGCCAGGGGCGTCGGCCCGGGGTACGGCGGGCGGGACGGCGGGTCGGGTTGGTGTCCGCCGTGCTGGGCCTCGGCGAGGCTGACTCCGCGCTGGTAGGCGGCCATCAGTCCGGGGTCGTGGCCCTCGGTGCCGTCGGCGTCATCACGGAGGGCGGGGCGTTCGCGCAACTGCGGTGCCAGGTGGTGCTGGGCGCGGCGCCGGGGCAGTTGGGGGCGGCCCATGGTGCCGCGTACGGGTCCGGAGCGCGGGGTGAGGGGGGTGGTCGCGTGCTCCACCAGGAAGGAGCGGTCCTCGGCGCGGATGCCGGGGGTGGCCGCGGCCGGGGTGGGCCGCTGCTCATGGAGGTCGCGCACAGGGAGCGGCTCGGCAGCACCGCGCGGGTCGACGACGGGGGCACCTCCGGCGGCCTGCGGGGGGAGGGGGCTCCCGGTGTCATGCCCGAGCGGGGCACTCCCGGTGTCATGCGGGAGCAGGGCACCGCCCTTCTCATGCCCGAGTAGGGCGCTACCGGACTCATGCCCGGGGAGAGCACTCCCGGACTCATACCCGAGAAGAGCGCTACCGGTGTCATACGGGACCGGTACGCCCGCCGTGCCGTATGTCCCGCCCACGGGCGGCCCGCCGCCGTACGTCCCGGCGACGCCGCCCGTCGCGTACGTCGCACCGGCACCGTCGGTGTCGTACGTCCCGTCGGAGCCGCTCCCTGGGGCGCCGTACGCGGACTGCGGCGCTCCCCCGGTGTCGTACCCGGCCATCGGGGTGTCGGAGCGGTCGGGGTCGTTGGGCGGGGCGCCCAGGAGGGCCTGGGGGACGACCAGGACGGCCTGGACACCGCCGTAGATGTTGCTCTGGAGGCGGACCGTGATGCCGTGTCGGCGGGCCAGTTGGGAGACCACGTACAGGCCGATGCGGCCGTCGGCGAGCAGGCTGGCCACATGGACCTGGTCCGGGTCGGCCAGCAGGGCGTTCATCCGGGTCTGTTCCTCGACGGGCATGCCCAGGCCGCGGTCCTCGACCTCGACGGCGAGTCCGGAGGTGACGAGCCCGGCGCGCAGCAGGACCTGGGTGTGCGGAGCGGAGAACACGGTGGCGTTCTCGACGAGTTCGGCGAGCAGATGGATCACGTCGGCGACGGCGTGGCCGCGCAGGGTGCCCTCGGCCGGGGGGACGAGCTTGACCCGGGAGTACTGCTCGACCTCGGCGACGGCGGAGCGCAGGACCTCGGTCATGGGGACCGGGTTGCTCCACTGGCGGCGGGAGACGGCGCCGCCGAGCACGGCGAGGTTCTCGGCGTGGCGGCGGATGCGGGTGGCGAGGTGGTCGACCTGGAAGAGGCCCTTGAGGAGTTCGGGGTCCTCCAGTTCGTTCTCCAGGTCGTCGAGGATGGCGATCTCGCGGTGCACCAGGGACTGGAGGCGCCGGGCGAGATTGACGAAGACCTCCAGTTTCTGTTCGCTGCCGGTCTGGCTGGAGAGCTGGGCGGCCTGGACGACGGAGGCGACGGCGCCGTCGTGGGCGCGGGCGAGATCGGCGGCGAGCAGTTCGAAGTCGTCGGCGTCGGCGGGCGGAGCGCCGCGGGACTTGCGGCGGGGCGGCGCCTCGCCGCGGCGCAAGGTGTCCACCAGGGCGCGGAGTTCGGCCTCGCGGCGGGTGCTGCCGCGGCGCAGCGCGTCGACCCGTTCCTGGACGGACCGGGCGGCGCGGCGGGCGGCGACGGCGGCGATGACGACGGCCGCGAGGGTCACCGAGACGGCTCCGGCCAGCACGGCGAACAGGGCGGGGCTGGGCGGGACGTGGGTGGAGCGGACGGTGAACAGGACGGCGGCGGCGGCGCCGAGGGCGACCGCGACGGGGGGCAGCACCGCCAGCCGCATGAGGTGCGGCCGTATGTGGGTCTCGGGCAGCGAGGGGGCGGTGCGGGCGACCGGCCGTCCGTGCCGGCCGCCTTCGCGGCGGTCTGCGCGTGCGGCCGGTGCGCGGAGGTGTGACATCGGTTTCCTCGTACTGGTCCGTCGGTCGGGGCCTGGGCTGGACACCGGTGTGCGCGGTCTCTCTTCGCCCGACGGACACTCACAGTAGTCGCCGACGCATCATGTGCGGTGGGCAGTTGACAAACTCCTACGCCGAGCGTCCCGCTCTGGTATGAGGCGTCGTACGACAGAGCGAGCGGGCGGCGGGGGTTCCGGAAGACGGGCGTCAGCCAGCGATCAATGCTGGTCGGTTGCGGTCATGAAAGAGCGGCGGGGGTGGTGGGCCGTCAGCCCCACCACCCCCGCCGCCCTCGCGCGCCCGATCGGTCCGGGGTGTCCGGCGACCGTTTCCGGTCTCCGTCCACCCAGCCCAGAACATCACCTTGTGTGACCATCGACGGGGTCAGGGCTTGCGGGCGACCGCCCCGTACATCGCGATGTCCTCGTCGCGGATGTTCTCCTCGCCGGTGCCGTCGGGGTGCCACTTGTGGACCTGGACGATGCCGGGCTCGACCAGTTCGAGGCCGTCGAAGAACTCGTGGGCCTCCTCTATCGTGCGCAGCCGCATCGGCATGTCGCGGGCCGCGTACTCCCGGGCGACACGGGCCACGTCCTCGGGGGCGAACTCGGCGGTTCCGATGGACATCGCCAGATAGCTCCCGGACGGCAGCGGCTCCAGCAGCCGGCGCACGATGCCCACCGCGTCGTCCGCGTCCAGCACGAAGTGGACGATCGCGATGACGGTGAGCGCGACCGGCCGGTCCAGGTCGAGGGTCTCGCGCAGTTCGGGGGCGTCCAGGATGGACCCGGGGTCGCGGAAGTCGGCCTCGATGTACGCCGTCCGGCCCTCGGGCGTGCTGGCCAGCAGGCCCTGGGAGAGGGTGAGGACGATCGGGTCGTTGTCGACGTAGACGACCCGCGACTCCGGGGCCACCGACTGGGCGATCTCATGCAGGTTGGGGGAGGTGGGGATGCCGGTGCCGATGTCCAGGAACTGGCGCATCCCGGCGTCCTCGGCGAGCCAGCGCACGGCCCGGTTCATCCAGTCGCGGTTGGCCCGCATATGGATCGGGAGCGCGGGCCACTCCCGGGACATGGCGTCACCCGCCTCCTCGTCGGCGGGGTAGTAGTCCTTGCCGCCCAGGATGTAGTCGTAGATCCGCGCGGAGTGCGCGTGCTCGGTGTCGATACGGTCGGCCGGCCATCCGTTGTCAGGCAATGCCGTGTCTCCCTTCGGATCGGTGAGTGGAGGTGCGTGAGGTGAGTGAGTGAGTGAGCGCGGTCCTGGGGTCGAGGGTCAGGGGGACCAGCGGGCGATCGACGGCGGTGAGGGGTGGTGGAAAGCGATAGGAGGTGTCAGGAAGTGATCAGAAGGCGATCACAGCAGGCGGGCGAGCGGTTCGCCTCCGGAACCCGCCGGTTCACAGCAGAAAGTCGGCGTCACCCGCCTTCACACCCGACAGGAACCGGGACATCTCCCTCGGCGTGAACACCAGCGCCGGGCCGTCGGGGTCGGTCGACTGGCGGACCGCCACGCGTCCGTCGGCCAGCTTCATCACCTCCACGCAGGCGCCGCCCGCGTCGTCGCTCCAGGGCTTGGCCCAGCCGCCCGCGTCCAGCTCCCGTGCGGGCATACCGTTGCGTACCTGCGGGGCGGGGTGCGCGTGGGATGCGTAGGGGGGTCCCTGGTGGGGGCTTTGGTGCGGTCCCTGGTGGGGGCCGGGGTGCGGTCCCTGGTGAGGGCCATGGTGTGGCCCCTGGTGGGGGCCGCTGTGAGGGCCGTGGTGGGGCACGTCAGAACTCCTCGCTGCTCAGAACTCCTTGCGGATCGCACCGAGATGGGCCTCGGTCCGGCCTACGGGCGCCGCCTGGGCGCCCAACCGGTCCAGGGCCTCGCGGTACACCACGACGTCGTCCCTCTTGTCCAGGTAGACGGCGCCCACCAGGCCGTTGAGGTAGACGATGTCGGGCAGTTCGGGAGCCCGGAACCGGAAGATGTGGTAGGCGCCCGCCCGCATGGCCGGGTGCGGTCCGTTGGCGAACCGCATGATCTGCAAGGTGACGTGGGGCAGCCGGTTCATCTCGATGAGATGGTCGATCTGCGCGCGCATCACCTCCGCTCCGCCCACCGGCCAGCGCAGCACGGTCTCGTCCATCACCACCCACAGCCGGGGCGGCACGGGCCGGGTCAGCAGCTCCTGGCGGCGCATCCGCAGCGCCACCCGGCGCTCGGTGGCCTCCGGGGCGGCGTGCGGGTTCCCGGCGCCGAGCAGGGCACGGGCGTAGTCCCTGGTCTGGAGCAGTCCGTGGACGAACTGGTTCTCGTAGGCGCGGATCTGGAGCGCGGCCTGTTCCAGGCTGAGATACGCGGCGAACCAGTCCGGCATCACATCGCGGTAGGTGTGCCACCAGCCGCGTTTGTTGGCCTCGCGCACCGACTTGAGGAAGGTGTCGATCTCCTGCGGGTCCGTCACCCCGTAGACCTGGAGCAGTTTCTCGGCGTCGGGGAGCCGCAGCCGGGCGACCTTGGCGGCCTCCATCCGGCGGATGGTGGAGTGGCTCACGCCGATCGCCACCCCGGCCTGCTCGAAGGTCAGACCGGCCCGGACCCGCAGTTCCTCCAGCTGCCGCCCCAGGATCATGCGCAGGACGGAGGGAGCACCGCCCCAGTCGGTCTCCGCGGTCACGCCTACCCCCTTGATGCCTCCGGGTTCCAGGGCCAACCGTCTCACGCGATCACTTCCACCCGGGTGGCCGATCACGTACTGCCGCGATCAGCATGCACGTGTCCATTTGCAATTTTCAACTTGCAGGTTGCGAAAGGTCGTTGCCGGATGACACATTGGACCCACTGTCCCGGCGCGCTCAATCGGCAAGGATCACAGCTCAGTTGAGCCGGACGGAACGGTGACCCACTGTCGTCGGATGCGGCTGACCACCGCACCCGCGCGTGGCCGGGCCCCACGGTGCGACTCCGCTACGGCCCCGGGCACATGGCAGACGAAAGGCGTGCGGCGATGGCTTCGCCCTACCTCCCCCACCCGCCGGCACAACTGCCCCAGTCCGGCCTGCTCAGAGCGGTGCCTTCGAGCAGGCGCCCGCACGACGACGCGCACCACAGCGCGCGCGAGCACACGCGCGCTCCAGAACCACCCGGAGGCGAGTTCGCCGGTCAACTCCCTGGGGACCCGTGCCCCGACCGCCTCGCCTCCGGGGATCGCCTCGCACCCGCACCGCGCTCCACCGGGGAGCACGGACACGGGGAGCAGGGACACGGGCAGCACGGTGGGCACGACACGCCCGGGGGTCACGACCCGTGCCAGGGGCGCGGCCGGGACGAGGCACCGGAGGAACCCGGTGAGCACCCGGCGCGCTTATCGGACGCGTTCACCCTCCCGGCCGTCCCGGCGTCCGTCGGCGCGGCCCGTCGCCGTGTCCGGGCCCTGCTCGACGCCTGGCACATAGCCGAGGACGTCCAGGACGACGCCGTCGTCGTCACCTCGGAACTCGTCACCAACGCGGTGACCCACTCGGCCAGCGAGTACGTCGTCCACCGGCTGTCCCGGTCGGCGACGCTGCTGCGGATCGAGGTGGAGGACCAGAAGCGGTGCTCCGCCCGTCCCACGCCCCGCGACTCGGCCCCCGACGACCAGAGCGGACGTGGTCTGCTGCTGGTCGCCGCCGTGAGCGCCGAGTGGGGCATCGACACCGCGGCCGACGGCACCCGGCTGGTCGTGTGGGCGGAGCTGCCGACGACCCTACGGACCGGGACGCCGGCCCAGACGGCACCACCGGAACCGGCGACCGCGCGGCGGGCCGCCCCGGCGGCAGCGCCCGCCCTCCCGGGCGTGCCGAGCGCCTCGCCGTCCGGCGGGACCGGGCGCCCCGGGCACGGCGACGGCACCGGGCACGCCCGGCGCGGCGCGGCCCACGCGGCGGTGCCGGACTCCATCGAGACCACCACCGGCCCATCCCCCACCAGGCCGAAGGATGTACAGCATGCTCCGACCCCCGGGCACTGAGCCCCAGCGTCCCCCCGCCGTCCGCCGGGCCGATCCGTCCTGGACCCCGACCCGGCCCCGTCCGGAGCCCCGGGTGAGCCCCGGCACCCCGGTCCGCCCCACCCGCCCCGGGGTCCGGACCGGCCGGAGCTGAGCCGGACCCCGGGCGCGACCGCGCGCCGAGCCGCCTCAGCGGTCCCCGGCGAGGTCGAGGCCGCCCCGCGTCCCGGGCGCCGTACCGGAATCGGTGCCGGCGTCCGGGTCCGGTGTGTCCGCGGCTGTCGGGGCGTGCTCGCGCCAGGGGCGGTCGATGCGCGGGGACACCGCGCGCCACCAGCGCTCCGCGGGAAGCGTGCCCGCCGGTTCGAAGGGCTGTCCCGGGTGCGGGAAGGCGACGCCCTGACCGGCGGCCAGCGCCAGGTCGGCGGTCCATTCGGCGGGCTCGGCCCAGGGGTGTCCGGCGAGGTTGAAGGTGCCCCAGTGGATGGGCAGCAGCACACCGCCGGGGGCTCCGCCCTGGAGGTCGAGATGGGCGCGCAGCGCCTCCTCGGGGGTCATATGGATGTCGGGCCAGAACTCGCTGTACGCGCCGAGCTGGATCATCGTCGCGTCGAAGGGGCCGTGGGCGGCGCCGATGTCCTGGAAGCCCTCGAAGTAGCCGGTGTCACCGCTGTGGAAGATGCGGTGCCGCTCACCGGCGACGGACCAGGACGCCCATAGGGTGTGCTGGGTGTTGCGCAGCCCGCGTCCGCAGAAGTGGCGGGCCGGGGTGGCGGTCAGGGTGAGACCGGCGATCCGGGTCGACTCGTGCCAGTCCAGCTCGCGCAGCCGGTCCGGGGCGACGCCCCAGCGTTCGAGATGGGCGCCGACGCCGAGCGGGACCGCGAACACGGTGTCCGTACCGGCCAGCGTCTTGATCGTGGGCAGGTCCAGGTGGTCGTAGTGGTCGTGGGAGATCACGATCACGTCGACCGGGCCGAGGGCGGTCAGCGGGAGCGGGGCCGGGTGCAGCCGCCGGGGTCCGGCGAACGGGAACGGGGAGCAGCGCTCGCCCCACACCGGGTCGAAGAGCACCCGGGCGCCGTCGATCTCGGCGAGCACGCTGGAGTGGCCCATCCAGGTCAGCCGCAGCCCGCTCGCCGGGGGGCGGGCGAGGTCGGCCAGTGTCGTGGCGTGCACCGGGACGGGGGCGGACGGGGAGCGGCGGCGCCGGGCGTCCTTGTCGACGTACTGGCGGGCGAAGGCGAGGAGGGACGAGGGGCGGGTGCGGGTCGGGCCGCCCGGGTTCTGGAATATCCCGTCCTTGAAGTGGGGTGATCTGCGGATGCGCGCCAGACGCTCGCCGCTCGGGTCCGCGCCGAACGCCTCGGGCCGCAGCGCGCGGAGCCCTGAGTCCGGGGAACGGAAGCCGGCCACATTACCTCCAGGTGGAGTCGCTGAGATCTCCATTATGGTCGCCCCCTGTGACAACGCCGATTGACGTTGCCCGCGCACAGCTTCGATACTGAACCATCATTCAGTAAGAACGGTACGGTGGCGTCTCCGTGGGCCGCCGTGCCGGTGCACCGCCGCGAAGGAGCCCTCATGTCAGCCCCCTTGCTGTCGCTCACCTGGACCGACCATGTCACCGGCCGGTCGGGTTACCTGGTCGTGGACCGGCTGGTGCGGGGCGTGTCCAGCGGCGGGCTGCGTATGCGCGAAGGCTGCACCCTCGACGAGGTCACCGGTCTCGCCCGTGGCATGACCATGAAAGAGGCGCTGCACTACGACCCCGGGGCGCGCTATGTCCCGCTGGGCGGCGCCAAGGGCGGCATCGACTGCGATCCGCGCTCCCCGGACGCGTACGCGCTGCTGGTGCGCTATCTGCGGGCCATGCGGCCGTACATCGAGTGCTTCTGGACCACCGGGGAGGATCTGGGGCTGAGCCAGGACGTGGTGGACCGGGCGGCGGTGGAGGCGGGGCTTGAGTCGTCGGTGCAGGCGGTCCATCCGCTGCTGGACGACGAGGCCACCGCGCGGGCCCGGCTCGCGGACGCCTTCGCCGTGGAGGTGGACGGCATCGGCCTGGACGAGCTGGTGGGCGGCTGCGGGGTCGCCGAGGCGGCCCTCGCGGCGCTGGACCGCGCGGGGGTCGCCCCGCGCGGCACCCGGGTGGCGGTGCAGGGGCTCGGCACCATGGGCGGCGCCACCGCGCGGTTCCTCGCCCGCGCGGGGCTGGCCGTGACCGCCGTCGCCGATGTGAAGGGCACCTTCGCCCACCCGGACGGGCTGGACGTGGAGGCGCTGCTCGCCGCGCGGGACGGGTACGGGACGGTGGACCGCGCGGCGCTGCGCCCCGGTGACCGGGAGCTGCCGGGCGACGCCTGGCTCTCGGCCGATGTGGACGTCCTGGTGCCCGCGGCCGTGTCCTACGCGATCGACACCACCAATCAGCACCGGATCACCGCCCGCTGGATCGTGGAGGCGGCCAACATGCCGGTGACGGCGGCGGCCGAGGAACAGCTCGCCGCGCGGGGCATCACCGTGCTGCCCGACGTGGTGGTGAACTCCGGCACCAACGCCTGGTGGTGGTGGACCCTGTTCGGTGACATCGGCGCGGACGCCGACGAGGCGTTCCGGCACACCCGGCGCTCCATGCGCGCGCTGGTCGATCTGATGCTGACCCGCGCGGAACAGGACGGCACGACCCCGCGGGCCGCCGCACACGCGATCGTCGCGGAGCGGCTGCCGGTGATCGCCGAGCGGTATGGGTGGTATCGGTGAGCGGGGGGCGGGACGGGCGGTCCCTGTGAGGGCGGTCCCTGTGAGGGCGGTCCCTGTGAGGGCGGTCCCTGTGAGGGGCGGCCGGTGGGACGGCCGGTATCGGTGAGCGGACGGTGGGACGGTCAGTATCGGTGCGCGGCCAGTACCGGTGAGCGGCAAGCCGTACGGCGGGGGGGCTGGTGAGCCGGCGGTGGCACAGCCGGTAACGGTGAGCGGCAAGCGGTACGACAGGGGCTGGTCAGCGGCCGGGGGGACAGCCGGTGCCCGTGACCGGCAAGCC
The DNA here is from genome assembly GCF_040652095.1 of Streptomyces sp. NPDC048290. NCBI lineage: Bacteria > Bacillati > Actinomycetota > Actinomycetes > Kitasatosporales > Streptomycetaceae > Streptomyces > Streptomyces sp. NPDC048290. The sequence continues at coordinate 248,511 of NZ_JBEZLM010000003.1, read as the reverse complement.
GTACGACGGGTGCCGGTCAGCAGCCGGCGGCACAACCGGTACCGGTGATCCCCGAGCCGGACAGCCGGTGCCGCGGCGGGCGGATCGGCCGATTCCGGTGAGCGGTCCGCGTCACCCGTACCGCGGGCCGGGCGCTTCCGGCCAGGGCGGGCGCGCGGCCGTCGTGGCGATCACCGTGGGCGATAGGGTGTGCCGCCATGGCGAGAGTGCGGTTGAACGTGGCGGAGCGGCGTGAGGAGATGCTGCGGGCCGCCGTCGAACAGATCGAGGAACGCGGGGTGGCGGCGGTGCGGATCGCCGACGTGGCCTCGGCCCTCGGGGTGAGCAACGCTCTCGTGCTGTACCACTTCTCCACCAAGGAGAAGCTGGTCGCCGCCGCCTTCACACATGCCGCGCGGGACGACCTGGCCCATCTGCGCAGGCTGCTGGGGCGCCGGACCAGCGCGCTGCGTAGGTTGCGGTCCGCGGTGCGCTGGTACGCACCCACCGGGCCCGCCAAGGGCTGGCGGCTGTGGATCGAGGGCTGGGCGGTGGCGCTGCGCGAACCCGCGCTGGCGGAGGTCACCCGGGATCTCGACCGGGAGTGGAAGGCGGCCCTCGCCGGGGTCATCGCGGAGGGGGTGGCCGCCGGGGAGTTCCGCTGCGCCGATCCCACGGCCGCCGCGCTGCGGCTGACGGCACTGCTCGACGGTCTCGCGGTACAGGTGACGTCGTACGCGGGCGCGGTCTCCCGTACCCGCGCACAGCAGTGGGTGGACGAGGCCCTGGCCAGGGAACTGGGGCTGGACCTGCCCACCGGCTGAGGGGCGCGCACTCCGCGGCGAGGACTCGCCCACCCCTCAGAGCCGCGCGCACGCCGGAGCCGGACATACGCACCCGCTCCAGGGTCACCCACGTCGTGGAAACCCGATCTTCCTGCCCCCTCTCCAGGGTCACGCCCACCACGGAAGCCGGATCTGCCCGCCCCCTCCCCAGGGCCGCCCACACCACGGAAGCCGGACATACGCGCCCCCTCCAGGGTCACGCACATCAGGGACGCCGGAGCTGCCCCCCTGGCGCCCCCACGCCGAACCCGCGTCGCGAGGGTCACGCCACGGATCGGATGCGCGTTCTGATGTCGGCCGGAGACAGCGCGCCCTTCGCGGTGACATGGTCGCCGGAGGACTCGCCGCGCAGGCGGCGGCCGATCCAGGGCACCAGGTACTCACGGGCCCAGTGGACGTCGTCCCGGCGGACGTCGAGCGTGCCGCGCGGCGGGCTCGGGGGCCAGGGCTGCTCCGGGTCGGCCGGGATGTCCACGCCGAGCGCCTGACCGGCCCGTAGCGCCACCCGGGTGTGCCCGTCGGCCGACAGGTGCAGCCGGTCGTCGTCCCAGGCCCGGCGGTCCTGGACGGACTTCAGGGACCACAGGTCGAGCACCGGGCAGCCGTACCGGTCGGCGACCGCCCGCACATGTCCGTTGTAGGTCGCGATCTTGCCGCGCAGATGCTTGAGGAGCGGCACCCCGCGCGTGTCGAAGCCGGTCGTCACCAGCACGGTGCCCGCTGCCTCGGTCAGTGCGGCGACCGCCCGCTCGAAGCGCTCGGCCACGTCGTCCGGGTCGCTGCCGGGCCGCAGGATGTCGTTGCCGCCCGCGCAGAACGAGATCAGGTCGGGCGCGAGCGCCGCGGCTCTCGGCACCTGGTCCGCCACGATCTGGTCGAGCAGTCTGCCCCGCACGGCGAGATTGGTGTAGTCGAAGTCGCCCTCCGGGCGCCGGTCCGCGAGCAGGACCGCGAACCGGTCGGCCCAGCCGACGAACGCCCCGTCGGGGCCGGGGTCGCCGACGCCCTCGGTGAAGCTGTCCCCCACCGCCACGTACGACCCGATCAGTGATCTGCTGTCATTCTTCGAATCGTCTGCCACGACAAGCCATGATTCCCCGTCCAATGTGACCTACGCGACCGTAATTAAGGGTTGACGGGCGGTGAGAAAAGCCACGGACCAAACCTTGGTCAAAGGCGGAATACCTCGATACCCGACGGATCGTCAGATGTCGGGACCGGCCCGGTACCGGCGACGGGAAGCGGCCGGGAACACACCGAAGGCCGGACCCGGGGATCGGGGGTCCGGCCTTCGGAGCGGGTCGCGCGGCGGATGCCTCAGCCGATGGAGAGGCCCTTGCCCCGCAGGTAGGCGACGGGGTCGACGTCCGAGCCGTAGTCCGGCCCGGTGCGGATCTCGAAGTGCAGGTGCGGGCCGGTCACATTGCCGGTCGCGCCCGAGAGACCGATCTGCTGTCCGGCGCTCACGGACTGGCCCTGCGAGACGGAGAGCGAGGACAGGTGGGCGTACTGGGCGTAGTAGCCGTCGGCGAGCCGGAGGACGACCTGGTTGCCGTAGGCGCCGCCCCAGCCGGCCGAGACGACCGTGCCGGAACCGACGGCCTTCAGCGAGGTGCCGGTCGGGACGGAGAAGTCGACACCGGTGTGGTAGCCGCTGGACCACATGCTGCCGGACTGGTGGTACGGGGTGCCCACGCCACCGCCCGCGACCGGCAGGCTGTAGCCGGACGCCGAGGCGGAAGCGGACGACGGGGCCGCCTGGGTCTCGGCGGCAGCGGCGGCGGACGATCCGGAGCCGCTCCCGGTGGACCCGGCCCCGCCGCCGCCCGAGGAGCCCGAGGAGCCCGAAGAGTCCGAAGAGTTCGGAGAGTTCGGAGAGTTCGGAGAGTTCGGAGACTTCGAGGAGCTGGATGAACCGGATGTCTCGGATGAACCGGACGCGGCAGGCGCCTCGGCGGAGCCGCCGGTGGCCGCGCCGCCGAGAGTCAGCTTCAGACCGGGGTGGATCAGCGACGGATTCCCGCCGACGGCCGCGCGGTTGTCGGCGTAGAGTGTCTGCCAGCCGCCGCTGATCTCCTGCTCGTCGGCGATCTTCGCGAGATAGTCGCCGACCTTCACGGAATAGGTCCGGGTGCCGGTCTGCTGAGCGCCGGACTTCTGGTCGGCAATTCCCGTCACGGTGAGCTGCGGGACCGCGTGCTGGGTCGCGGTGACGGATTCCGCGGGCTTCTGCGGAATGGACTGGCCGGTCGCCGCGTGCGCGCCTGCGGCACCCATCAGCGGGAGGGCGAGTGCGGCGCCACCGGTTCCGGCGACGGCGAGGGAGCGCGTGATGCTCAGGCTCCGGGGACGGCGGTGCTTACCCTTCGCGGGCATGGTGAATTCCTCTCCGGCGCCTGCGGGGTGAGCTGTCGGGTGCGGGCTGGAGATGCCCGGCCACGTGCGGAAACGCGGCTTGACCCCTAGCCGTTCCGGAGACCGGAACAGGCGGTGAGTCCTGTGGGTCCCCCGCTCCTGCCGGGCACGGGTGAGTTGGTGCGGGTTCCGGACGGCGGCAGGATTCGGCGTTCCGTCCGGATGCGGTGGCGAACGTAAGCGACCGGGACGCGCCGGGACAAGCAAGGGGTTCCGCCCGAAGGTGCCTTTCGTGATCCATGCCGGGAATTGCCGGTCACCCTCCGTCGTATTTCCGTCGGCCGAATCCCTCAAGGGCCCTGGAAAAACTCCTTGATTACGTGAGCATGACGGGCGACTCACGGTCACGTATATGACGCTGCTCACGTGCCGGCGCGACACCTTCCTTTATTCCAGAGCGAGTTGGAATCAAGGCCATGAAGAATACCAATTCGGACAGAAATCCCAGATGTGGCATGGATGGAGAAGTGGTGCATCGAGGGGTGGGGGATGCCTAAGACGACTTTTGTTGGTGTTTCGCCCGTTTCGTCATGTCGTATCGTCGAAGGGCAGCTGCCGCCCGGCGATGGAGCCGGGCAGGCCAGCCGACTGGGAGGAGCCCCCGTGACGCAGCAGGTCCCGTCGACCGAGCCCGAACTGGCCGGAGTCCGCAATTTCCGCGACGTCGGCGGACTGCCGACCGTGGACGGCCGCCGGGTGCGCCACGGGGTGCTGTACCGCAGCGGCCATCTCGCGCACGCCACCGCCGACGACGCCGCGTTCCTCGCCTCGCTGGGGCTGCACACGGTCTTCGACTTCCGTAACGCCGCCGACCAGCGGCTGGAGGGCCAGGACGTCGAGCTGCCCGGGGTGCGCAATGTCAATCTGCCGCTGAGCGACCCGGCCGACGGGGCGGAGTTCTGGACGATGGTCCGGGACGGCGAGATCGAGCAACTGCGGGAGATCCTCTCCGAGGGCCGGGCGGCGGACCGGATGATCGAGGCGTACCGCGTGATCATCACCGAGCGCACGGGTGAGCACGCGCGCGTGCTGCACGCGCTCGCCGAGGACAGCGTCCCCGCGCTGATGCACTGCGCGGCCGGGAAGGACCGCGCGGGGCTGTCCATCGCGGTGACGCTGCTCGCGGTCGGCGTGGAGCGGACGGCGATCCTCGCGGACTATCTGGAGTCCAACGCCAAGCACCGCCGCTACAAGGTGCACCGCAGCGGCAGCTCGGCCAGCGCCTACTCCCCCGAGGTCATGGAGCTGATCAGCCCGCTCTTCGATGCCCGCGCCGAGTATCTGACGGCGGCGTTCGACACCATCGAGGAGACCTGGGGCGGGGTCGACGCCTATCTGGAGCGGGGTCTCGGGGTCACGCCCGCGACGCGTGAGCGGCTGCGGGAGCGGCTTCTCGACTGAGGACGGGGCCGGGGAGCCGGGGAGCGGGCAGGGGGTGGGGCGTCAGGGCTCGGCACCTACTTGGCGCCGACCTCGAACAGCAGATAGAGGAACGCGGCGAAGACATGCCCGACCGCGACATAGATGAACAGCCGCACCCAGATGCCGGGGTACCGCCTCTCCGTGATCTTGGGCCGGGCGACGGCCGGGGCGGCGGCGACCTCGGCAGCCTCGGCAGCCTCAGGGGCCCCGGCGCTCCGGCCGGTCTCGCTGGTCTCACTCATCGCGTTTCTCCCGTGATCGGCCCGAGGCACAGCGCGGCCGTGGGGCTCTGCAAGAGGGTGTGGACGAACAGCAGCTCGACCCCCTCCGGATCGCGCGCGGCGATCCGGTGCGGGGTGAGCGAGTCGAAGTGGGCGCTGTCCCCGGGCCCGAGCTGGTGCCCGGCGTCCCCGAGGCGCAGCAGCAGCCGGCCCGTGAGGACGTAGAGCCACTCCTCGCCGGGGTGCACCCGCACGATGTCGCCCTGTGAGCCGTACGGCACCCGGACGCGCAGGCCCTGCATGGCGCGGCCCGGCGCACCGGTCTGCCAGTACGTCCAGCCGCCGGCCTCGGTCGGGTCCATCCGGTCGGCACGGACGACGGCGTCCCGGTCGGGGACCGTCTCGCCGAGCAGCTCGGAGACCGTCGTACCGTAGACCCGGGCGAGTGCGAGCAGCATCGGCAGGGAGGGCTGGCGTCCACCGGTCTCCAGGCGGGAGAGGTGGGCGGGGGACAGTCCGGCGGCCCGTGCCGCGGCCTCCAGGGTCAGGGAGGCCCGGCGGCGCAGGGCGCGCAGCTGCGGGGCCACGGCGGGCAGCGGCTCGGCGGGGTCGGCGCCGACGACGGCACCGGCGCCGGTCCCGGGGCCGTGCTCCGGCTCGGTGGCGGGAGGGTTCATGCCCTCCATTCAGCCCGATATTTACCTCAGAGGCAAATGGCTTGCCTCAGAGACAAGAACGCCCGCCCGTGCCCCGCCGACGCGGCAACGCACCCCGCAGATACGGGCCCGCACCCCGCAGACACCGGCCCGCACCCCGCGAGCGCCGCCCCGTACCCTCAAACTCGGGTACCGGCCCGCGCCCAGCGAGCGCCGCCCCCTCAGACACCCCCCGTCACCGATTCGCCACCGCCTGCTTCACCAGCGTCTTGCCGAAGTCCCAGATCAGCCCGCCCCCGTTGTGCGCGTCGTCCATGACATCCGTGAAGGCGTCCACGAACCGGTCCACCTCGCGCTCCCCGACGATCAGCGGCGGGATCAGCTTGATCACCTCCAGATGGTCGCCGGAGACCTGGGTGAGGATGCGATGGCGCTGGAGCAGCGGGACGACCACCATCTGCGCGAAGAGCCCCTTGCGCGCGGCCTGGAGCATGGCCCACCGGCTGCGCAGCCCGAGCGAGGTGGGCCGCCCGAACTCGATACCGATCATCAGCCCCCGGCCGCGCACATCGGCGAGCAGCTCGTACTTGTCGACCAGCGCCGCGAGCCGGCTCCGCAGCAGTTCCCCGGTGGTCCGGGCGTTCGCCGCGATCCGCTCGTTCTCCATGACCGACAGCACCGCCAGGCCCGCCGCCATGGCCTGGGCGTTGGAGCCGAAGCTGGCCGAGTGGACCAGCACGCGGTCGATCGAGGAGTAGACCTTCTTGAAGATCCAGTCCTTGCCGAGGGTGGCCCCGACCGGCACATAGCCGCCGGACAGCGCCTTGGCGACACAGACGAGGTCGGGCTCGACACCGTCCTCGTGCTGGTAGGCGTAGAAGTCGCCGGTACGGCCCAGACCGGTCTGCACCTCGTCGGCGATCAGCAGCGCCTTGTGCCGGTGCAGCAGGTCCTGGGCGGCGCGCAGATACCCGGGCGGGGTCGCGTGCACGCCCTTGCCCTGGATCGGCTCGACGATCAGGGCGGCCACGTCGCCCTTCTTCAGCTCTCGGGCGAGCGCGTCCAGATCGCCGAGCGGTACGGCGGTGTCGGGCAGCAGCGGGGCGAAGCCGTCCCGGAAGCCGTCCTCGCCGTTGACGGAGAGGGAGCCGGTGGTCAGCCCGTGGAAGGCGTGCGGGCAGTACAGGACACGGCGCTTGCCGGTGGCCCGGCGGGCGAACTTCAGCGCGGTCTCCACCGCCTCGGTGCCGCTGTTGCCGAAGAAGACCCGGTCCAGGTGCGGGCTGTGCGCCAGCAGCCGTTCGGCGAGCAGTCCGGGCAGCGGCGGGCAGTCGAAGCGGGTGAGGTCGGCGAGACCGGCGTCCAGGACGTCGTGCAGCGCCTTGCGGACCACCGGGTGGTGACGGCCGAGGCCCATCACCCCGAACCCGGCGAGCATGTCCAGGTAGTCGGCGCCCTCGGTGTCGTAGAAGTAGGCGCCCTCGGCCCGCTCGTAGACCTTGTCGAAGCCGATGGTGTGCAGCATCCGCGGGAGCTGGTGGTTGAGGTACCGGGTGTGCAGCTCGTAGCGCTCGGCGCCGCGCTCGGTCAGCAGCGCGGCGAGATCGAACGCACCGGTGCCGGGGGCGTGTTCGGCGGTGGTCATCTGGGGTTCTCCTCGGCGGACGCCTGCGGGGCTTTACGGGTTCGGGGGGTGCCGTTCGTCGGCGCGTCGGCCGTCTCGGCGGACGCGCCCACCGCCAAGCCCACGCCAGCCGCCCCGGCGGACTCGCCTGCCGTCAGGCCCACGTCGGCCGCCCCACCCGACTCGCCCACCGCCGAGCCCACGCCAGCCGCTCCGGCGGACGCGCCCGCCGTCAGACCCGCGCCAGCGGCCCCGCCAGACTCACCCACCGCCAAGCCCACGCCAACCGCCCCACCTGACTCGCCCGCCGCCAAGCCCACGCCAACCGCCCCGCCCGACTCGCTCGCCGCCAAGCTCGCGCTGATCCGGCCCGCGATCTCCACCGGTGTCAGCCCGATGTCCGCCAGTACCTCCCCGCGTTTGGCGTGGGCGAGGAACTGCTCGGGGACGCCGAAACGGCGGACCGGGACGTCGATGTCGGCGTCGCCCAGGGCGAGGGCGACGGCGGAGCCGACCCCGGCGGCGCGGCTGTTGTCCTCGACCACGGCGACCAGCCGGTGCCGCGCGGCGAGCGGGGCCAGCTCCGGGTCGACGGGCTTGACCCAGCGCGGGTCGACCACCGTGCAGCCGATGCCCCGGGCCGCCAGCAGGTCGGCGGCCTGGAGGCAGACCGGGGCCATCACCCCGACCGCCACCAGCAGCACCTCGGGCCGCTCGGCGCGGTGCAGGACGTCGAGGCCGCCGATCCGGTCGAGGGCCGGGATCGCGGGGCCCACGGACTCCTTCGGGAACCGGATCAGGGTGGGCGCGTCCGCCACGGCCACCGCCTCCCGCAGCTGGGCGCGGAGCTGGTCGGCGTCGCGGGGCGCGGCGATACGGAGGCCGGGGACGACCTGGAGCACGGACAGGTCCCACATGCCGTTGTGGGAGGCGCCGTCGGCCCCGGTGATCCCGGCCCGGTCCAGGACGAAGGTCACTCCGCAGCGGTGCAGGGCGACATCCATCAGCAGTTGGTCGAAGGCCCGGTTGAGGAAGGTGGCGTAGACGGCGACCACCGGGTGCAGTCCGCCGGTCGCCAGGCCCGCCGCGGAGACCGCCGCGTGCTGCTCGGCGATCCCGACGTCCCAGACCCGGTCGGGGAAGCGGGCGGCGAACTCGGCGAGACCCACCGGATGCAGCATGGCCGCGGTGATCGCGACGACGTCCTCGCGCTCCTCGCCGATGGCCACGATCTCGTCGCCGAAGACGGAGGTCCAGGAGGGGCCGCCCGCCGGGGCGAGCGGGGCGCAGGTGAGCGGGTCCATCACCCCGACGGTGTGGAAGTGGTCCTCCTCGTGCGCGAGCGCCGGTTCGTAGCCGCGGCCCTTCTCGGTGCGGCAGTGCACCAGGACCGGGCCGTGGAAACGTTTCGCGCGGCGCAACGCGGACTCGACGGCGCCGATGTCATGGCCGTCGATGGGCCCGACGTACTTCAGACCGAGGTCCTCGAACATGCCCTGGGGGGCGAAGGCGTCCTTGAAGCCCTTCTTGGCGCCGTGCAGCGCCTCGTAGACGGGGGTGCCGACGACGGGGGTGCGCTGGAGGACGTGCTTGCCCCAGGCGAGGACCTTCTCGTAGCTGTCGGTGGTGCGCAGGGTGGCCAGGTGGTTGGCGAGGCCGCCGATGGTGGGCGCGTAGGAGCGCTCGTTGTCGTTGACGACGATGATCAGGGGGCGGTCCTTGGCCGCCGCGATGTTGTTGAGCGCCTCCCAGGCCATGCCGCCGGTGAGGGCGCCGTCGCCGATGACCGCGACGACATGGCCCGGCTCGCCCCGTACCTCGCGGGCCTTGGCGAGGCCGTCGGCCCAGCCGAGGGAGGTGGAGGCGTGGCTGTTCTCCACGATGTCGTGGTCGGACTCCTCGCGGGCGGGGTAGCCGGACAGGCCGCCCTTGCCGCGCAGCTTGGAGAAGTCCTGTCGGCCGGTGAGCAGTTTGTGCACATAGCTCTGGTGGCCGGTGTCCCAGACGATCCGGTCGACCGGCGACTCGAAGACCCGGTGCAGGGCGACGGTCAGTTCGACCACGCCCAGGTTGGGCCCGAGATGGCCGCCGGTCCTGGCGACCGCCTGCACCAGGAACTCCCTGATCTCTTCGGACAGTTGTGCGAGTTGCGCCGCGGGCAGCGCCTTCAGGTCGCGTGGTCCCCGGATGCTCTCCAGAATCGTCACGCTCGGCCCCCTTCGGTCGGTGCTGGTCACCCGTTCTGTGCACCGGCACCGGCGCACCGGTCGGCGCGCCGGTGCCGGTGGTGTTCAGGTCACGGTGACGGCCGGCTCCCCCGACGCGACGCCGTCCTGCTCCATCTGCTCGGCGATCTTCAGGGCCTCCTCGATCAGGGTCTCCACGATCTTCGACTCGGGGACGGTCTTGATGACCTCGCCCTTGACGAAGATCTGGCCCTTGCCGTTGCCGGAGGCGACGCCGAGGTCGGCCTCGCGGGCCTCGCCGGGGCCGTTGACGACACAGCCCATGACCGCGACCCGCAGGGGCACTTCCATGCCTTCCAGACCGGCGGTGACCTCGTCCGCCAGCTTGTAGACATCGACCTGGGCGCGTCCGCAGGACGGGCAGGAGACGATCTCCAGCCGCCGCTGCCGCAGATTCAGCGACTCCAGGATCTGGATGCCGACCTTGATCTCTTCCACGGGCGGCGCCGACAAGGAGACCCGGATGGTGTCGCCGATGCCCTCCGCGAGCAGCGCTCCGAAGGCGACCGCCGACTTGATCGTGCCCTGGAAGGCGGGACCCGCCTCGGTGACGCCGAGGTGCAGCGGATAGTCGCACTGCGCGGCGAGCTGCCGGTACGCCTCGACCATGACCACCGGGTCGTTGTGCTTGACCGAGATCTTGATGTCCCGGAAGTCGTGCTCCTCGAAGAGGGACGCCTCCCACAGGGCGCTCTCCACCAGCGCCTCGGGGGTGGCCTTGCCGTACTTCTGGAGGAGACGGCGGTCCAACGAGCCCGCGTTCACCCCGATCCGGATGGGCGTGCCGTGGTCCTTGGCGGCGCGCGCGATCTCGCGCACCTTGTCGTCGAACTGCTTGATGTTGCCCGGGTTGACCCGGACCGCCGCACAGCCCGCCTCGATCGCGGCGAACACGTACTTCGGCTGGAAGTGGATGTCCGCGATCACCGGGATCTGCGACTTGCGGGCGATCGTGGCCAGCGCGTCCGCGTCGTCCTGGGTCGGACAGGCGACCCGGACGATCTGGCAGCCGGACGCGGTCAGCTCGGCGATCTGCTGGAGCGTGGCACCGATGTCCGACGTACGGGTCGTCGTCATCGACTGCACCGACACCGGGGCCCCGCCCCCGACCGCCACCGGCCCGACCTGGATCTGCCGCGACGGGCGCCGCTCGGCGATCGGGCGGGCCGGTACCTCGGGGACGCCCAAGGAGATGGCGGTCATGCTGCTACTCCCGGTTCCCTGAGACCGTCTCGCGCATGGCCCGCAGCGACTCCTTGAGGGAGCCCATGGTGGCCAGGACGGCGGTGGGTTCGTAGCCGCAGTGCGCCATGCAGTTGGCGCAGCGCGGGTCCTTGCCCCGGCCGTACTTGTCCCAGTCGGTCTTCTCGATGAGTTCGTGGTACGTCGGGACGTAGCCGTCGCTCATCAGATAGCAGGGGCGCTGCCAGCCGAAGAGGGAGTAGTTGGGGATCGCCCAGGCGGTGCAGGGGAAGTCGACCTTGCCCTCCAGGAAGTCCAGGAAGAGCGGGGAGTGGTTGAGCCGCCACTTGCGCCGGTTGCCGCCGGCGAACGCCTTCTTGAAGAGTTCCCGGGTCTGCTCGACGCCGAGGAAGTGCTCCTGGTCGGGGGCCTTCTCGTAGGCGTAGGCGGGCGAGATCATCATCTCGTCGACCTGGAGGTCGTCGTTGAGGAAGTTGAGCACCTCGACGATGGTCTGCGGGGTGTCGGTGTTGAAGAAGGTGGAGTTGGTGGTGACCCGGAAGCCGCGCCGCTTGGCCTCCTTGATGGCGGCCACCGCCTCGTCGAACACGCCCTCCTTGGCGACCGACTCGTCGTGCCGCTCGCGCAGTCCGTCGATGTGGACGGCGAACGCGAAGTAGGGCGAGGGCGTGAACTTGTCCATCTTCTTGCGCAGCAGCATGGCGTTGGTGCAGAGGAAGACATACTTCCGCTTGGCCACCAGCTGACGCACGATCTCGTCGATCTGAGGGTGCATCAGGGGCTCGCCCCCGGCGATGGACACCATCGGGGCACCCGATTCGAGGACCGCGCCCACGGCCTGCGCGACCGGCATACGCTGCTTGAGCACTCCGGCCGGGTGCTGGATCTTGCCGCAGCCCTCACACTTCAGATTGCAGGCGAACAGCGGTTCGAGCTCCACGATCAGCGGGAACTTGTCCCTGCGGCGCAGCTTCTGTTCAGCCAAGTATGTAGCGACCTTGATGGACTGGCGCAGCGGCATGGCCATCTGGCTCACCTCCTGGGGAGCAGCACATTACGGTGCCATTCGAAGAAAGTCGGTAGTACGGAGCGCAGTACGCGGAAAGCCGATATTCCACCGCGCACCGTGCCGATCCGGACGAGTTCATGTTCTGGAGCGTCCACGACCACCCGGACGGCCGCAAGCGGGCGCACACCCACCCGTAGGGCGCTCAGAAGCGTGGCGGCGGATTCCATGTCGACCGCGATCGCGCCGGTGGCCGCGAGATCGGCCCGCTCCTGGCCCCGGACCACATGGTCGGAGCCGGTCAGCGGGCCGGTGTGGACACGGCGGCCGGGCAGCGCGCGGGTCAGTTCCTTGACGAGTGCCTCGGTGCCCACGCAGCCGACCGTGCCGCGCGGGTCGCGGGTCTCCTCGGCGACCACCAGGTCGCCGGGGTGCATCCCGGGGGCGAGTCCGGCGCAGAAGCCGGTGGCGAGGACGGCGGCCCCGGCCAGGGCCGGGTCGGCGAGGACCCGGCCCAGGGAGCGTTCGGCGGCCCTGGGGCCCATGCCGGTGCGCACCACGGTGACCGGCCCGCTCGCACCGCCGCGCTCGCCCAGGCGCAGGGCGAGGTGCTCGATGCCCAGCGCGCAGGCGATCAGCAGCGGTGCGGTGCCGGGCGGTGCGGTGTCGGGCGGTGCGGTGCCGGGCGGTACGGCGTCAGGGGGTACGGCGTCGGGGGGCGCTGCCATCAGCCCTCCCCGGCCCCGGTGAGCTGGCCTTTCTCCACACCGGGGGCGGTGACGGTGCTCGCTCGCGCGGGGGCGGCACTGGTGGTGGCGGCACTCGTGGCGGCACTCGTTGCGGCACCGGCGGCGGCACTGGTGGCGGCCCGCCGTACGAGCCGGTCGAGGGGGTCGCCGTGGACGTACCGGCCGAGCGCGGTCAGCGGGAAGACCTGCCGGTAGAGGTGGTAGTTGATGGAGAAGTCCCAGGGGAAGCCGGTCCCGGTGAAGTACGGCTCGTCCCAGGAGCCGTCCTCCCGCTGGGTCTCGGCGAGCCAGCGCACGCCCCGCTCGACGGCCTTGGACTCCCGCTCCCCCGCCGCGAGCAGCGCCATCAGCGCCCACGCGGTCTGCGAGGCGGTGGAGGCGCCCTTGCCGCACCAGCCCTTGATGTCGTGGTAGGAGCGCAGGTCCTCGCCCCAGCCGCCGTCGTCGTTCTGCACGGACTCCAGCCAGCGCACGGCCCGGCGGATCGCCGGATGCGCGGCGGGGATCCCCGCGGCGACCAGGGCGGGCACCACGGAGCCGGTGCCGTAGATGTAGTTGACGCCCCAGCGGCCGAACCAGGCGCCGTCCGCCTCCTGTTCGGCGAGCAGCCAGGCGATGCCGCGCCGGGTGCGCGGATCGTGGGTGAGTCCCTCGGCGGCGAGCATCTCCACCACATGGGCGGTGACGTCCGCCGAGGGCGGGTCGATGACCTCGCCGAAGTCGCAGAAGGGCAGCTTGTTGGGGAACGGGCTGGTGTTGTCGGCGTCGAAGGCGCCCCAGGCCCCGTCCTTGGACTGCATACCGAGCTGCCAGCGCACCCCGCGGGCGACCGCCCTGTCGACCCGTTCGGGGTCGGGGTGGCGGACCCGGCGCAGCGCGAGGATCACCTCGGCGCTGTCGTCGATGTCGGGGTAGTTGTCGTTGTGGAACTCGAACGCCCAGCCGCCGGGCGGCAGTCCGGGGCGGCGCACCGACCAGTCGCCGGGGCGGACGACCTGCTCGCTGAGCATCCAGTCGGCGGCCTTGACGAGTTGCGGATGGTCGGCGGGGACCCCGGCGTCGGCCAGCGCGATGGTGGCGAGGCAGGTGTCCCAGACCGGGGACTGGCACGCCTCGATCATCCGGGCGCCGTCCTCGCGCCACACGGCGTAGCGGTCCAGGGACTCCAGGCCCGCCCGCATCACCGGGTGTTCGAGGTCGTAGCCCAGCAGGTGCAGGGCGATGAGGGAGTAGACGGCGGGGGGCTGGATGCCGCCCCAGGCGCCGTCGTTCTCCTGGCGTTCGATGATCCAGCGGGCGGCGGTGTTCATGGCCGCCTTGCGCAGGGCGCGCGGGGCGACCTTGCGGTAGACGTGCAGGGCCTTGTCGAGGCGCTGGAAGAAGCCGTCCCAGCTGGCCGCCGGGGCCGGTGGCCGGAGCGGGTTGGGGCGGGCGGGGTCGGTGTGGAGTTCGTCGAGCGGGAAGGGCGCCGGGCGCACCGGGCGCTGGGCGGCGACGATGGTGAGGGGGACGATCGTCTGCCGGGCCCAGCAGCCGAAGTCGTAGATGTTGAGGGGGACCCACTTCGGGAAGTAGATGATCTCCGGCGGGAGTTCCGGCAGGTCCTCCCACTTCCACCAGCCGAACAGGGCGAGCCAGATCCGGGTGAAGACCCGGGCTCCGGCGATGCCGCCACGGGCCCGGATCCAGGTGGACGCCCTCGCCATGTGCGGGTCGTCGGGGTGGTCCCCGGCCAGCCGCAGGGCGACGTACGCCTCGATGGTGGTGGACAGTTCGCCGGGTCCGCCGAGGAAGGTGGCCCAGGTGCCGTCCTCGCGCTGCTCGCCGCGGATGAACAGGGCCGCGGCGCGGGTGGTGGCCTCGTCACGGATGCCGAGGAACTGGCGCAGCAGCAGATCCTCGGCGTCCATCGTCACATTGGTCTCCAGATCGCCCTTCCACCAGCCGTTGGTGTCCTGGAGCGAGAGGAGGAAATCGGTGGCGCGCAGGGTCGCGTGCCGGGCGGCTTCGTGGACCCCGGCCGCGACGGGGGTGGTGCTTTCGCTGGCCGCGGCAGCGCGGGGCGGCAGGGCCCCGGTGCTTCCGTCGGTCGTCGCTGTCATGGCTTCCCCTTCGTGCAGTGTGCAAGTGGTGCGTCTGCTGGGTCCGCCGTCGGCCGGTACGTCCGCTCTGCTCGCTGTACCGGCCGGCGACTACGCGAGGATGGTTCGACCGATAGTGATCATCTCTTTCGTACGACGACGAAGTCCGCGAGCGCCGTGAACCGGGCCCGCACCGCGTCGGGCATGGTGATGGCGTCGAGGGCTTCGATGGCGGTGAGGTGCTGGCGACGCGCCTCCTCGGCGGTCCAGTCCCGGCCGCCCGCCGCTTCGATGAGGGCGGCGCGGGCGGCGAACTCCTCCTCGGAGAAGGCCGCGAAGTCGCTGTCCCGGGCGTCCGCGGCGAGGATCTCGCCGAGCCGTTCGGAGGCGCTGCCACCGGCGGCGAGCGCGGCGACGACGGGCAGGGACTTCTTGCGCTGGCGCAGATCGCTCCACGCCTGCTTGCCGGTGGCCTGCGGGTCGCCCCAGATGCCGAGGAGGTCGTCCACGGCCTGGAAGGCGAGGCCGAGGTGGTGGCCGTACTTCTCCAGGGTGTCGGCGGTGCGGTCGTCCGCGCCGCCGAGCACGGCGCCGATGGAGCTGGCGCAGGCCAGCAGGGCGCCGGTCTTGTTGCCCTCCATCTCCAGGCACTCCTCGACGCTGACGCGGTCGCGGTGCTCGTAGGAGATGTCCTGGGCCTGTCCGTCGATCAGGGCGCGGGTGGCGGTGGTCAGCCGGCGGGCGGCGCGGCCGGCCTCGACGGTGCCGAGTTCCAGCAGGACGTCGTTGGCCAGCGCGAACAGGGCGTCGCCGACCAGGATCGCCTGGGCGGGGCCGTGCACCTTCCAGACGGTGTCGCGGTGGCGGCGCTGTTCGTCGCCGTCCATCAGATCGTCGTGCAGCAGGGAGAAGTTGTGGACGAGTTCCACGGCGACCGCGCCGGGCACACCGGTCTCCGGGGCGGCACCGGTGACCTCGGCGGAGAGCACGGCGAGGGCGGGACGTACGGCCTTGCCGCCGTCACCGGCCGTGGGGCGGCCCTGGGCGTCGATCCAGCCGAAGTGGTAGGCGGCGACGGTGTCCATGGGCGGGGCCAGGCGGTCCACGGCCGCCCGCAGTACCGGGGTGGCCAGGGTCCGGCCGCGCTCCAGCAGCGCGGTCACGTCCACCGCTGCCGGGCGGGCGGCCGGAGCGGCCGGGGGCACAGTGGGCACAGTCTCTCCTCTTGTCGCGGTACCGGAGGTGCGGGGGCCTGCGGCGCGCGGTTCGGGTCTCATGCGGCCTCCTCGACGTCGAAGAGGTGCGCGGGTCGGGGCCGTCCCAGGGCGTGGAGCGCGGCGTCCGCCGCACCGATGCCGCTGCGGACCGCGCTCTCCATGGTCGCGGGCCACCCGGTGGCGGTCCACGCTCCGGCCAGATACAGGCCGGGGGCTTCGGTGCGGGCGCCGGGCCTGAGCGGTCCGGTGCCGGGTGCGGGGGCGAAGGTGGCGGTGCGCTCGCGGGTGACGAAGAAGTCCTGTACCCGCGCGGCGCGGGTGTGCGGCAGCAGCCGCTCCAGCTCGGGCAGATAGCGGGCGCGCAGCTCCTGCACGGGCAGGTCGATCTCGTCCCGCGCGGCCGACTGGGACAGTGCCAGGTACTGGCCCTCGGTGAGTCCGGAGGCGGCGGTGCGGTCGAAGACCCACTGCACGGGGGAGCCGAGGGCGGCGAAGAAGGGGGCGTCGAGCACCTTGCGGTCGTAGACCACATGGACGTTGAGGATGGGGGCGGTGCCGAGGGCGAGGAGCCGCTCGGGCCGGTCGAGCGCCCCGTCCGGCAGCAGTTCGTACGCCTCCTGCTGGGGGACGGCGAGGACGACCGCGTCGGCCTCGATCCGCTCGCCGGGAACCTCCACGCTCCACCGCCCGTCCGCGAGGGGGGAGACGGAGGTGACGCGTGCACGGACCTCGGTACGGACGCCCGCGGAGTCGAGCGCCTCGCGGGCCAGCCGGTCGTGCAGTTCTCCCAGGGGCACATGGGCCCAGCCGATGTCCGCGGCGCCCGGGTCGGACAGCAGACCGGTCTTGAACACCATCGCGGCGAGCGCCAGTGAGGCATCGCCCGCGACCGCGTTGAGGGTGGCTACCCCGACCAGGTCCCACAGGGCCTCGACGGCGCGCGCCGACTGGCCGTGGGCGGCCAGCCAGCTGCCGAAGTCCTGCTGGTCCAGGCTCGGATCGGTGAGGTCGAGCCCCTTCAGCGCGAGCGCGGCGCGGCCGACCCTGGCCCGCTCGGCGAGCGAGAGATGCGGATAGGCGGCGAGGCTGCGCCCCAGATGCAGGGGGACGGGCAGCGCGTCCCGCCGGATTCGGCCCAGCCGCCGCCCCTCGGGCCGCTCCGCGTCGACGACGGGGACGTCGAGCCGGTTCTGGAGCGGGGCGAGCGCGGCGGCGTCGATCCGGTCGAGGAACCAGCGGTAGGCGGTGCAGCAGCGCAGATACACATGCTGGCCGTTGTCCACGCTGAGGGAGCCGCGCTGGAAGGAGAAGGCGAGCCCGCCGAGCCGCGGTCGGCCCTCCAGCAGGGTGACGCGCACACCGGCGTCGGCGAGGGCGAGCGCGGCGGTGATCCCGGCGAGTCCGGCGCCGACGACGACGGCGTCGCGGGCCGGTGGTGCGGTGCCGTCGCTCATCGTGCGCCCTCCCCCGGGCGGCGGTCGCCGCCGAGCCGTCGGCCTGTTCCGTGCTCCCTGAGGGACGCACCCCGGGCGGACGGGGTTGACCCCCGTCGCTCCCCGGACTTGTCCCCGGTTGGGTTATTTTGCCCTACTTCTCCCATCAGGCGCGCCTCCTGACGGTCCTCCGGGTGACGTGGCGCGCGTCGAGACCGGACAGCCCGCGGACGGCGACATACGCCTTCTCCCGTCCGGGCAGCGAGACCCGGCCGCGCAGCACGGCCTCCGGGTCGCGTTCGATCCGGTCCAGGAGCCTGCGGTAGATCCCGGCCATCGCGGCGACACAGGCGCCGCTGCGCCGGTCGAGCAGGGGCAGCAGCCGGTACCCCTCGGCGAAGAGGGCACGCGCCCGGCGTACCTCGAAGTGCACCAGCCCCGCGAAGTCGGAGCCCTCCGGCGGCAGCGGTCCGGCGAACCCGGCCGAGCAGCCGAACTTGGCGAGGTCGTCGGCCGGAAGGTAGGTCCGCCCGCCCTCGGCGTCCTCGCGGACGTCCCGCAGGATGTTGGTGAGCTGGAGCGCCAGCCCGAGGGTGTCGGCGTACTCCGCGGCCCGCTCGGCGCCGCGCGCCCCCGGCTCGGTGCCGAACACCCCGAGCGAGAGCCGCCCGATCGCGCCCGCGACACAGCGGCAGTAGCCCTTGAGGTCGTCCCAGGTCTCGTAGGTCTCGCCCCGTACATCCATCTGGACGCCGTCGATCAGTTCGTCCAGCCCTTCGAGCGGAACGGGGAACGCCACGGCGGCATGGGCGAGGGCGACCGCGACCGGGTCGGTGTCGTCCTCCGCCACGTCCCCGCTCCGCACCCGGGCGAGCAGGGCCCGGGTGTCGTCCAGCCGCTCGGCCTTGATGTCGTCGGCCAGATCGCCGTCGCCGATGTCGTCGACCCGGCGTGAGAACGCGTACAGCGCCGACATCGCCCGCCGCTTGGGCGTGGGCAGCAGCCGGATGCCGTAGGCGAAGTTCCTGGCCTGCTGGCCGGTGACGGTCTCGCAGTAGCTGTAGGCGGCGAGTACCGGTGCGGACACCTGCGGTGCGAGCTCCATGGTCCGGATCACCCCTCTCCTCGCAGAGTGACGCCCACCTGGCGCAGCAGCCGGAGCTTGCCGGGCCTCGGCGGGCCGGGAAGAACGTCGTAGTCGGCGGCGGTGATCGCGTCGATCGCCGCCCTTCCTCCCGCCACGAACCCGGCGAGCAGCAGCCGCAGCCTGCCGTGGACGCTACCCACCAGGGGGGCGCCTTCATTCAGCAGATCGGCGGCGCGTCGCGCCTCGTACGCGATCAGCGCGCGCACCGAGGCGTTCGCGGTACCGGCGGCGAGATCGGTCTCCTGGACGTGGAAGCGTTTCATGTCCTCGGCGGGAAGGTAGATCCGGTCGCGGGCGAGATCCTCGGCCACGTCCTGGAGGTGCTCGACGATCTGGAGCGCCGTGCAGATGGCGTCGGAGCGGCGGACGCGCTCCGGGGTGGTGGTGCCGGTGACCCCGAGGACCAGCCGGCCCACCGGGTTGGCGGACAGCTCGCAGTAGGCGAGCAGATCGTCATAGGTCTCGTAGCGGCCGACCAGCTGGTCCTGGCGGTTGGCGGCGATCAGGCCGAGGAACGGCTCGGGGGGCAGATCGCGGCGGTGCACGGTGGTGCGCAGCCGGCGCAGCAGGGGGTGGCGGGGTTCGCCGTCGTAGACCCGGCGCAGGTCGGCCTCGAAGGCGTCGAGGAGGTGGAGCCGGTCACCGGCCCGGTCGGGCGCCACACCGAGCAGCCGGGCGTCGGCGCCGCCGGGGGCGAGGTCGCCGTCGCCGATGTCGTCCACCAGCCGGGCGAAGCCGTAGACCGCCATGAGGTCGGCGCGCCAGTCGCGGGGCAGGAAGAAGGGGGCGACGGGGAAGTTCTCGTCGGCCGCCTTGTCGAGCGTGTCGCGCTCCGTGTCCCGGGTGCGCGTGGCGTCCGCTGCCGTCATCGTTTGCTGCCCGGGGCGGCGAGGACGGCACATGCTGCGAAGAGCCGGGGAGTTTCCGTAGCCATTGCCGTCACATCTCCCGTTCTACACTGCCTACCCAATACACACTATTTCGGACACGCCGCCCAGTGCTTCCCGCGGCGGCCCCACGACCGGGCGGGCGCATTATCGCCCCACTTGCCGCGATTCGGCACCCCTACAGCTTACGTTGTACAACGCAGGGCCCACCGAGGGGGTGTCCCGCGCATCACAAGAACACACCGATTGGCGCCAAGATTCCTAAGCCGGGACAGAGTTGACGTTTCCTTTGCAGACGCAGGGCCCCGCCGAAAAGGTTCCGGCGGGGCCCTGCGGCGAACGGGCTACCTGCCCGTGAATTTCTCGTACTCCTTGAGGACCTCTTCGGTCGGGCCGTCCATCCGCAGTTCACCGCGTTCCAGCCACAGCACCCGGTCGCAGGTGTCCCGGATCGACTTGTTGTTGTGACTGACCAGAAAGACCGTGCCGGCTTCCTTGCGCAACTCCCGGATACGGTCCTCCGAGCGCTTCTGGAACTTGCGGTCACCGGTGGCGAGCGCCTCGTCGATCATCAGCACGTCATGGTCCTTCGCCGCGGCGATGGAGAAACGCAGCCGGGCGGCCATGCCCGAGGAATATGTCCGCATCGGCAGCGTGATGAAATCGCCCTTCTCATTGATACCGGAGAAGTCCACGATTCCCTGGTAGCGCTCCGTGATCTGCTCACGGCTCATACCCATCGCGAGACCGCCGAGGATGACATTGCGCTCCCCGGTCAGATCGTTCATCAGCGCCGCGTTCACCCCGAGCAGGGAGGGCTGGCCGTCGGTGTAGACCTTGCCGCTCTCGGCCGGGAGCAGCCCGGCGATGGCCCGCAGCAGGGTGGACTTGCCCGAGCCGTTGGAGCCGATCAGGCCGACGGCCTCGCCCCGGTAGGAGGTGAAGGAGACCCCGCGCACGGCGTGCACCTTGCGCACCCCGCGCTGCTCGCCGCCGCCGCGCTTGAGTATCCGGCTGAGCGCTGCGGTGGCGCTGCCCTTGCCGGTCTTGGCGCCGTTGACCCGGTAGACGATGTGCAGCTCGTCCGCGATGACGGTGGGGATACGTGCCCCGGTGTACTGGTCAGCCACGGCCGTACTTCTCCTCCGCCTTCCAGAAGTACACGAACCCGCCGACCGCGAAGAGGACCGCCCAGCCGGCCGCGATGGCCCAGACGTGGTCGGGCAGGTTCTCCGGGCCGTAGCCCTCGATCAGCGCGAACCGGATGAGGTCCATGTAGACCGCCGCCGGGTTCCACTGGAGGATGTTCGCGATCCAGCTCGGCTTGTTGGCCAGCATGATCGGGATGGAGTACATCACCCCGGACGCGTACATCCAGGTGCGCATCACGAACGGCATCAGCTGGGCCAGGTCCGGGGTGGCCGAACCGGCGCGGGCCATGATCAGCGCGAGCCCGGTGTTGAACAGGAACTGAAGGGCCAGCGCGGGCACGATCAGCACCCAGGACATGTCCGGGAGGCTGCCGAAGGCGACGGTCACCGCGAACAGCACGATCATCGAGAACAGCAGTTGCTGGAGCTGCTGGAGGGCGAACGAGATCGGCAGCGAGGCCCGCGGGAAGTGCAGGGCCCGCACCAGCCCCAGGTTCCCGGAGATCGCCCGCACGCCCGCCATCACCGAACTCTGCGTGAAGGTGAACACGAACACCCCGGTGACCAGGAACGGGATGTACACGTCCTGACTCATACCGCGGTCGGCCTGGAGGATCACACCGAAGATGAAGAAGTAGACGGCCGCGTTCAGCAGTGGGGTGACCACCTGCCACAGCTGGCCCAGCTTGGCCTGGCTGTACTGGGCGGTGAGCTTGGCCCGGGAGAACGCCAGGATGAAGTGGCGGCGGTCCCAGAGCCGGCGGACGTACTCGACGAGAGAGGGCCGGGCCCCGCTGACGGCCAGGCCGTACTTCGCGGCGAGCTGGGCCGCCGTCAGCGACTCGTCGGGCGACACGGGCGCGGTGACCGCGACTGTGCCGTCGTGCGTTGTCTCACTCACAAGGGGAAACTTTCGTCTTCGATGTGCGCGGCCCCGGAAGGGCCCTGCACGGTCCGGGCGGCCTCCGGGCCATGACCCCGGAAACCCGTCAGGGACGAGCTTGTCAGATCACCGGTGGCCGGCCCAGTCGGGTCAGCCGCCACACCGTACGCCACTTCATGGGCCGGCGTGGACCGCACGGGCTGGTCCATCCCTCGCGGAAACCGCCGAACCAGGCGCGCAGCGCCGAGCGGGACGGGCGGCGGGCCAGGGTGAGCAGCAGCCAGACGCCGAGATAGACGGGGACCAGGGGCGCGGGCAGATTGCGCCGGGCCAGCCAGACCCGGTTGCGGGCCACCATGCGGTGGTAGACCGCGTGCCGGGAGGGGGCCGTCGTCGGGTGGTACAGCACCATGTCGGAGCGGTAGTCGATCATCCAGCCGGCGTCCAGCGCCCGCCAGGCGAGATCGGTCTCCTCATGGGCGTAGAAGAACTCCTCGGGCAGGGCGCCGACCTCGGCGAGGACCTGGGTGCGGACCGCGTTGGCGCCGCCGAGGAAGGTGGTGACCCGGGAGGAGCGCATCGGGTCGGAGGCGCGCAGCCGCGGCACATGGCGGCGCTGGGTCCGCCCGGTGTCCGGGTCGGCTATCCGGAAGCTGATGATGCCGAGCCGCGGGTCGCCGTCGAACGCGGTCCGGCACAGCTCGGCGGTGTCGGGGCGGGCGAGCAGTCCGTCGTCGTCCAGGAAGAGCAGGACGTCCACGTCCCGTCCGCCGGGGCCGAACGCCTCGATGCCGACGTTCCGGCCGCCGGGTATGCCGAGGTTCTCCGGCAGCTCGACGGTGCGGACCCCGGCCGGGACCTCGGGGACGGGCGAGCCGTTGCCGACCACGACCACCTCGACCCGGTCGCCGTCCTGGGCGGCGATGGAGTCCAGGAGGGCGCGCAGTTCCCCGGGCCGGTTGCCCATGGTGATGACGACGGCGCCGACCTTGGCGGCGGCCGGACGGGCGGCGCCGGTGCCCTGCGGCTCGGGCGCCCTGCTGCGCGGGATACGGGGGGCGGTGCCGGAGCCGCCCCGGGGCTCGCCGTCGCCGCCCGGTGCCCGATCGGCCCGGTCGGCGCGCTCCGCGCCGGAGCCCGCGCTCACCGGAGCCTGCTCGACACGAGGATGGACACCAGGTGCAGCAGGGTCTGGAGCACGGCGATCCCGGCGAGCACGGCACATCCGAGGCGGGTGAAGAACAGATCCCCTCGGGAGGCGTCGACGATCGCCAGCAGCAGGATCAGCAGGGACGCCTCGATGCCGAGGATCAGCCGGTGGAACTTGAGGGCGGCGGCGGCCCGGCGGGCGAGCGCCATCCCCGACGAGCGGGGTTCGGCGGCGGACTCCTGCACCGGGGGCAGTCCGCCCTGGTGGCGGGCGACCCCGACGAGGTCGGTCTCGGCCTTGATCAGGATGGCGCCGAGCGCGGCGAGGGTGCCGAGGAACGCCCACAGCCAGTCGATGCGGCCCTCGCCCCAGACGTCGGCGGCGCGCAGTCCGAGGCCGACCAGGACGGCCGCGTCGGTGAGGTAGGCGCCGACCCGGTCCAGATAGACCCCGCCGAGGGAGTACTGCTTCTTCCAGCGGGCGATCTCGCCGTCGACGCAGTCCAGCAGCAGATACAGCTGGACCGCGACCACGCCGAGCACCGCGCCGGTGATGCCGGGCACCAGCAGCGCCGGGAGCGCGAGCACACCGCACAGGGTCATCAGGTACGTGAGCTGGTTGGGCGTGACCCGGGTGTTCACCAGGTAGCGGTCGACGCGCAGCGACACCTCGCGCATGTAGAGGCGTCCCGCCCAGTGCTCACCGCTGCGCCGGTCCTTGACCCCGGCGGGGTGCACGACGGGCCTGAGTTCAGCTACCGATGGCCTTGACATAGTCGGCGTAGATGTCCTTGATCTGGTGGGTGTTCAGGTCGAGGTGTTCGAGGATCGTGTAGCGGCCGGGGCGGGTGCGCGGGGCGAACTCCACGACCCGGACGAATTCCTCCTCCGAGAAGCCGATCTCCTGCGGCAGGACCGGCAGTCCGTGGCGGCGCAGCACATCGGCCATGAAGGCCGACTCCTCGTGGGCGCCGCGCAGGTACATCGCGAAGGCCGCGCCGAGTCCGCACTGCTCGCCGTGGGCGGCGGCGCGCCGGGGGTGGAGCAGGTCGAAGGCGTGGTTGATCTCGTGGCAGGCGCCGGAGGAGGGCCGGGAGTCGCCGGACACGGACATGGCGATACCGCTGAGCACCAGCGCCTCGGCGAGGACCTGGAGGAAGTCGTTGTCGCCGATGCCGCCGGGGTGGCGCAGCACGGCCTCACCGGCCTGGCGGGCCATGGCGGCGGCGAGGCCGTCGATCTTCTCGCCCTTGACCTGGTGGGCCAGCTCCCAGTCGCGGATGGCGGAGATGTTGGAGACGGCGTCGCCGATCCCGGCCCGGACGAAGCGGACCGGGGCCTCGCGGATGACGTCCAGGTCGATGAGGACGGCGATCGGGTTGGGCACGCCGTAGGAGCCGCGTCCGGCGTCGTTGTCGAGGGTGGCGACCGGGGAGCACAGTCCGTCGTGGGCGAGGTTGGTCGGCACGGCGACCAGGGGCAGTCCGACCCGGGCGGCGGCGAACTTGGCGCAGTCGATGATCTTGCCGCCGCCGAGCCCGACGAGGGCGTCGAAGTGCCCGGCCTTGATGGCGGCGGCGAGGCGTACGGCGTCGTCCAGGGTGCCGCCGCCGACCTCGAACCAGGTGGCGCCGGGCAGCGAGGGCGCGACCCGCTCGCGCAGCCGGGCGCCGGAGCCGCCGCTGACGGCGACGGCCAGCTTGCCGGAGTGGGATATTCGCTCGTCGGCGAGGACCGCCCCGAGGTCGTCCAGGGCGCCGGGGCGGATGTCGACGACGACCGGGGAGGGGATGAGCCTGGTCAGTACCGGCACGCGATCTCCCGTCCCCGGGCCAGATCGTCGTGGTTG
The DNA here is from genome assembly GCF_040652095.1 of Streptomyces sp. NPDC048290. Taxonomy (NCBI): domain Bacteria; kingdom Bacillati; phylum Actinomycetota; class Actinomycetes; order Kitasatosporales; family Streptomycetaceae; genus Streptomyces; species Streptomyces sp. NPDC048290. Next base: position 224,348 of record NZ_JBEZLM010000003.1, on the reverse strand, counting down.
TCGATCTCGACCCAGTCGACGTCGCCGATGGGCGCCACGTCGATCCGGAAGCCGCGGTGCACCAGCTCCTGGTAGCCGTGCTCGTAGAACTGCTGGGGGTCGGACTCCCAGACCGTGCGCAGCGCGTCGCCGAGTTCGGGGGCCGCGTCGCCCTCGATGAGGGTGACGCCGATGTACTCGCCGGTGGCCTCGGCGGGGTCCATCAGCTTGGTGATCCGGGTCATGCCGCGCTCGGCGTCGGCGACGACCTTCATCTCCTCGTCGGCGAGGTCCTTGACGGTGTCCAGGGCGAGGATGATCTTCTTGCCGTCGCCGCGGGCGGCGAGCAGGGTCCGCTCGACGGAGACCGGGTGGACGGTGTCGCCGTTGGCGAGGATCACCCCGTCCTTGAGGGCGTCCCGCCCGCACCACAGGGAGTAGGCGTTGTTCCACTCCTCGGCCCGGTCGTTGTCGATCAGCGTGATCTTGAGGCCGTACGTCTGCTCCAGGGCGGCCCGGCGCGCGTAGACGGCCTCCTTGCGGTAGCCGACGATGACGGCGGCCTCGGTGAGGCCGATCTCGGCGAAGTTGGCGAGGGTCAGGTCCAGCACGGTCGGCTCGCCCTCGACGCCCTCGGGCCCGACCGGCACCAGGGCCTTGGGGAGGGTGTCGGTGTAGGGGCGCAGACGCCGGCCGGCGCCGGCCGCCAGCACGAGGCCGATCATGCGGGTTCTCCTTCGTCGTGTACGGCGGGCGCTCCGGCCCGGTGCGAGGCGACCCAGAACCGGACGCTCTCGGCGACCACCAGCAGGGCCAGGGCCACCGCGAGCGCGGTGAGCGCGAGGGCGAAGGCGTCCCCGGTGAGCAGCGCGGCCAGCACGGCGACGAGCAGCACGCGCCCTTCCTGCCCCCCTGCGGTCCGCACCAGCCAGGCCGGTGGCGCCCCGGCGTTCCCGCGGATGCGGTAGACCGTGTCGTAGTGATGGTAGGCGACAGCGGCAACCAGCCCGAAAGCCGCCGGTAGCGCTCCGTTCACCTCCGCGTGGGCGGCCAGCACCAGGACGGTGCCGTACTCGGCCACCCGGAACAGCGGCGGGACCAGCCAGTCCAGGGCGCCCTTGAGGGGGCGGGCGAGGGCCTGACCGGCGGAGACCGCGTAGACGAACGCGCCCACGACCGGGGCCCAGGTGATGCCGGAGAACAGCGAGACGGCGAGGACGGCGGTCCCGGCGGCGGCGATCAGCGGCGGGGCGCCGAGGCGGGCGTGGGTGATCCGCGCCACGGTCTGCGCGAGCGGTCCGTTGTCGGCGAGGTCGGCGAGCGCGTGGGCGGCGCGGTCGGTGCGGTGGGCCTTGCGGGTCAGGGAGCGCAGGATCCGCCCGGCGGTGGTGTAGGCGGCGGCCAGGGCGCAGCCGACGAGCAGCGCGTAGAACGTGACGCGGGGGGTGGTGAAGGCGGTGAGCAGGGCGATCATGGCCCAGCGTTCGCCGATCGGCAGCACGATCATGCGGCGCAGCCAGACCGTCCAGCCGACGCTGTCGAGGCGGTCGGAGAGCGCCGCGGTGGGGCTGGTGTTGGCGGTGGCGTCGTGGTTGGCCTCGTTGAAGGAGAAGTCCACGACATGGCGGCCGGTCTGGAGGATCATCGCGGCCAGCGCGAGCGCCCACACGTCGTCGCCGCCGCGGGCCGCGCCGAGCGCGAGTCCGGCGTAGTAGGCGTACTCCTTGGCCCGGTCGAAGGTGGCGTCGAGCCAGGCGCCCAGCGTGGAGTACTGGAGCGAGTAGCGGGCGAGCTGGCCGTCGGTGCAGTCCAGGACGAAGGACGCGAGCAGCAGGACACCGGCCGCGGCGAACCCGGCGCGGGTGCCGGTGGCGGCGCAGGCGGCGGCGATCAGCGCGGTGATCAGGGAGGCGGTGGTGACCTGGTTGGGGGTCAGTCCGCGGCGGGCGCACCAGCGGGCCAGATAGCGGGAGTAGGGGCTGATGCAGAAGGTGGTGAAGAAGCCGTCGCGGGCTTTTACGGCGGACTTCAGGCGGACGGCCTCGTCGTCCACGGCGGCCACCGCCTGGCGGGCCTCGTTGCGGGCCTGGGGGTCGGCGGGGACCTCGGCGACCAGGGTGCCCAGCTCGGGGCGGTGCGGGGCGGTGCCGTCGGCGGTGAGGGCGGCGGCGACCCGGTCCGGGAGGCTGTCGACCAGCACGCTGGACTCGGCGGAGCGCTCGCGGGCCAGCGCCCGGGTCAGCTCCTGGCGGGCGGCGGGCTGCGCGGTGACGGCGCCGGGGACGGCGGCGAGCGGGAAGCGCGGGTCGGTCAGCCCGAGCCGCAGCGCGTGCGGGTGGCCGACGAAGCGGGCGTCGACCAGGGCGACCCGGTCGGCGCCGGGGACCTGGGCGAGCAGGGTCTCGGCGTCGGCCGGGCCGGAGGCGACGCGGACCTCGAAGCCGAGCGACCGCAGATCGCCCTCGATGGACGATCCCGGGACCGGCTGGCCGGTGAGGATGGCGGTCGGCAACCGAACTCACTCCCTGGGGGCCGACGCGTCCGCGCCGGTCATGTGCATGGTGGGGGCGCCCTTTTGGCGCCTGTGGAGGCACCGGAGGGGCGGCATCCGGCAGAGGTTATCGGATGATCGGAAGGCCGTGTTCACCGGCCGTTCACGGCACGGACGGCGCGCTTTGCCCTGCCTGTGCTGTCGATCATCATGAGGTATGGGCGGGTCGCGGGCCAAAACCGTCCCCGCGCGGGGCGGCTCCCCGGCCGCGGCGGGGCGAGGGCACCGGTGACCGGGGCCGCGCGGCCCGGCTGCTGGCCGGCTGCGGCCCGGCTTAAGGTGGGCGTCCATGACGTGGCTGATCACCGGCGGTGCCGGTTACATCGGGGCCCATGTGGTGCGTTCCATGACCGCGGCCGGGGAACCTGTGGTCGTCCTGGACGATCTGTCGTCCGGGGTGGCGCGGCGACTGGCGGCGGATGTGCCGGTGGTGCACGGCTCCTATCTGGACGGGCCGCTGCTGCGCGGACTGTGCGCCGACCACGCGGTGACCGGGGTGGTGCACCTGGCGGCCCGCAAACGGGTCCCGGAGTCGGTCGAGCGCCCCACCCTGTACTACCGGGACAACGTCGGCGGGCTCGCCACGCTCCTGGAGGCGGTCGCGGAGGCCGGGGTACGGCGGTTCCTGTTCTCGTCGTCCGCGGCCGTGTACGGCGCCCCGGACACGGAGCTGATCACCGAGGACACCCCGTGCGCCCCGCTGAACCCGTACGGCGAGACCAAGCTGGCCGGCGAGTGGCTGGTCCGGTCGGCCGGGTCGGCGTACGGCATGGCGACGGCGTGTCTGCGCTACTTCAACGTGGCGGGCGCCGCCGCCCCGGAGCTGGCCGACACCGGGGTCTTCAACGTGGTCCCGATGGTCTTCGACCGACTCACCCGCCACGAGGCGCCGCGGATCTTCGGCGACCGGTACCCGACCCCCGACGGCACATGTGTGCGGGACTACATCCATGTCACCGATCTGGCCGAGGCGCACCTCGCGGCGGCCCGGCGGCTGTCCGCCCCGGGCGCGTCCGGTGATCTGACCGTGAACATCGGGCGCGGCGAGGGGGTCTCGGTGCGCGAGCTGGTGACCCTGATCGGCGAGGTGACCGGCGACCGCCGCCCCGCGCTGGTCGAGGGGCCCCGCGCGGGAGACCCGCCCCGCGCGGTGGCGTCCGCCGCGCTGGCCGCGAAGGAGCTGGGCTGGACGGCCCGGCTGGGGCTGCGCGAGATGGTCGGCTCGGCATGGCGCGGCTGGTTGCTCCAGCACCCCTGAGACTCCCCAGACTCCCCCACATGCCCTGACCTGCATTTCATTTCCGCAGGTCAGGGCACATGACAACGGTGTTCAGTGCCGCGTTGCCCGATACCCCCCACCCGTAGTTCACTGTGATCGCGAGCCGATCACAGGAGGCGGTTTTTCATGGGTGCTGGGCACGATCACGGACATACGCACGGTCCACCGGCGGGCAGCGGAACGGCGGCGGCTGCCTACCGGGGCCGGCTGCGGATCGCGCTGGGCATCACCCTCAGCGTGATGGTCGTGGAGATCGTCGGCGGTCTGCTCGCCGACTCCCTCGCCCTGATCGCGGACGCCGCGCACATGGCGACCGACGCCGTGGGGCTCTCGATGGCGCTGCTGGCGATCCACTTCGCCAACCGGCCGCCCAGCGAGCGCCGCACCTTCGGTCTGGCCCGCGCCGAGATCCTCGCCGCGCTGGCCAACTGTCTGCTGCTGCTCGGCGTCGGCAGCTATGTGCTGTACGAGGCGATCCAGCGGTTCATCACCCCGGCGGAGACCGCGGGCGGCACGACCATCGTCTTCGGTGTGATCGGTCTGGCCGCCAACATGGTGTCCCTGTCGCTGCTGATGCGCGGCCAGAAGGAGAGCCTCAATGTGCGCGGCGCCTTCCTGGAGGTGGCGGCGGACGCGCTGGGCTCGGTCGCGGTGATCGTCTCGGCCGCGCTGATCCTGCTCACCGGCTGGCAGGCCGCCGACCCGATCGCCTCGCTGGTGATCGGCCTGATGATCGTGCCGCGCACCCTGAAGCTGCTGCGCGAGACACTGGACGTGCTCCTGGAGTCGGCCCCCAAGGGCGTCGACATGACGGAGGTACGGGCCCACATCCTGGCCCTGGAGGGCGTGGAGGACGTGCACGACCTGCACGCCTGGACGATCACCTCGGGCATGCCGGTGCTCTCCGCGCACGTGGTGGTCCGCTCGGACGTGCTGAGCGCCATAGGGAACGAGAAGATGCTGCACGAGTTGCAGGGCTGCCTGGGCGATCACTTCGACGTCGGGCACTGCACCTTCCAGCTGGAGCCCAGCGGACACGCGGAGCACGAGGCGGGGCTGTGCCACTGACCGGCCGACCCGGCTGACGCGGCTGACGCGGCTCACCCGGGGGGACGGCCGACCCGGTGGGGCCGGGAGCGGGGCGGGGAGCCGAGGGGCGGGGACCCGGAGCCGAGGGGCGGGGAGCTGGGAGCCGGGGGCGGGGAGCCGGGCGCGAGGGGCGGGGAGCAAAGGGGGGCGCATCCGCCGGGGTGCGCCCCCTGATCTGTCGTTCACGCCCCCTTCTGCGGCGATTCCGCCCCCGGCCCGCCGGGCAGATCACCTTCTGGGCCCGAGAAGGGCGCCCGTGCCGGGCGGGGGACATGCCGGGTGTGCCCGGGAAGTACCGGGCACCGCCCGATTCGTACGGCAGACTGGGGCGAGGACCGAGGCGAAGGATGGGTATGCCGATCACACCTGCCACCGCGACGCACCGTGCGTCGGACGGCACCGCGGAAGCGATCATGCTCGAACTGGTCGACGAGAGCGGTGTGACCATCGGCACCGCCGAGAAGCTCGCGGCGCACCAGCCGCCCGGACAGCTGCACCGGGCGTTCTCGGTCTTCCTCTTCGACGAGCGCGGACGGCTGCTGCTCCAGCAGCGGGCGCTCGGCAAGTACCACTCCCCCGGCGTCTGGTCGAACACCTGCTGCGGCCACCCCTACCCCGGCGAGGCCCCGTTCGCGGCGGCGGCCCGGCGCACGTACGAGGAGCTGGGAGTGTCGCCGTCGCTGATGGCCGAGGCGGGCACGGTCCGCTACAACCACCCGGACCCCAAGTCGGGTCTGGTGGAGCAGGAGTTCAACCATCTCTTCGTCGGCATGGTCCAGGCGCCGCCGCGGCCCGACCCGGAGGAGGTCGGCGAGACCGCGTTCGTGACACCCGCCGAGCTGGCCGAGCGGCATGGCGCGGACCCCTTCTCGTCCTGGTTCATGACCGTGCTGGACGCCGCGCGGCCCGCGATCCGGGAGCTGACGGACCCGTCCACCGGCTGGTGACACGAGCGGGCACGACCCGTGCGGGAGCCCGCCGGAAACGTTCCGGCGGGCGGCGCGAAGGGGGCGTGTCCCCGCTCAGCGGACCCCGGTCGCGGTGAGTGGCAGCGCCGCCCAGATCACCTTGCCGCCGCGCGCGGTGTGCTCGACGTCGCACACCCCGCCCGCCTCCCGGGTGATCTCGCTGACCAGCAGCAGCCCCCGGCCGCCCGTACGGCCGTGGTCGGCCTCCAGGGCGGTCGGGCGGTAGGGGTGGTCGTCCTCCACGGACACCCGGACCCACTCCGCGCCCACCGCGACCTCCACGGCCAGCGTCGGCGACAGCACCGCGGCGTGTCGCACCGCGTTCGTGACCAGTTCCGAGACGATCACCAGCAGCCCGTGGGCCACGTCCTCGGCGACCGGCACGCCCTGGCGCCGCAGCAGGTCCCGCACCGCGTGCCGGGCCTGCGGGACGGAGGCGTCCACGGCGGGCGCGCTGAACCGCCAGACACCCTCGTAGGGCAGCGGCGGCGGGGCGCTCGTCCGCTGCGGGGCACTGGCCTTGAGGGGTCTGTCCGCGCCCGCCGGCCGGAGGTCGTCCATCGTGCGGTCGCCACCCTTGCGCTCGATTGTCACCACACGTCGAGTGTTGAGAACGCCCCGCTCCGGTCCACGGAGCTGAACTGAAGTCAGCGACTATCGAACGCTTCTGATCGTTGCCGTATGACGCGGTCGGCTCAGGGACTGCTCCTGACCCCTCGTGCCGACTTCGCGAACTCTTCGGGTTGTACGGGTTTGACCCCACCGCCGCCCGGTTCGTCCCGCCCGCGAGGGCCAGGGGGACCGGACGGGCCCGGATAGCATCCGGCCCATGGAGCCGCAGCTGCTGCACAGCGTCGCCGACTCGGTCGCCACCGTCGTCGTCCACCACCCGGCCCGGCGCAATGCCATGACGGCGGACATGTGGCGGGCGCTGCCCCCGCTGCTGGACCGCCTCGCCGCCGACCCCGCCGTCCGGGTGCTGGTGCTGACCGGGGCGGGCGGCACGTTCTGCGCCGGGGCCGACATCACCGGGCTGCTCGACGCGCCCGACGAGGCGCGGGATCTGGCGGTGGCCGCGGAGGAGGCCCTCGCCGGGTTCCCCAAGCCGACGCTGGCGGCGGTCCGCGGGTACTGCGTGGGCGGCGGGGCACAGTTGGCGGCGGCCTGCGATCTGCGGTTCGCGGAGGAGGGCGCGCTGTTCGGGGTGACCCCGGCGAAGCTGGGGATCGTCTACCGGGCGTCCTCCACGCGGCGGCTGGTGGCGCTGGTCGGTCCGGCGACCGCCAAGTACCTGCTGTTCTCCGGCGAGCTGATCGACTCGGCGCGGGCGCTGCGCACCGGTCTGGTGGACGAGGTGCTGCCGGAGGGCGAACTCGGCAAGCGGGTCGCCGAGTTCACCCGGACGCTGGCCGCCCGCTCGCTGCTGACCCAGGCGTCGGCGAAGGAGTTCGCGGGCGGCCGGACGGACCGCGACGCCCACTGGGAGGCGCAGGCCCGCGCCAGCGGGGACGGCGCGGAGGGGGTAACGGCGTTCCTGGAGCGCAGGGCGCCGGAGTTCGGCTGGACGGTGCCCGGCTCGGCCCCGTGAGGCGACCGGGCTCCTGATGGTGCCGGGTCCCCCGGCCGCCCCGCCCGGCCCCGTGAAACGACCGGGCTCCCGGTGGTGCCGGGTCCCCCGGCCGCCCCGCCCGGCCCCGTGAGGCGACCGGGCTCCTGATGGTGCCGGGTCCCCCGCCCGTCCCGCTCGGCCCTGCGGGGGACCCGGCTCCCGGTGGTGCCGAGTTCCCCGCCCGCCCCGCTCAGCCCCCTGAGGCGACCCGGCTCCCGGTGGTGCCAGGTCCCCCGGCCGCCCCGCCGGGGCCCGCCCTGATCCCCGGTTGTCGGTGCCACCTGCCACAATTGCGGCGCAACCCGAAGTGGAGAAGGCGGTACGGCTCGTGACGACACCCGGGTCCCTGGCAGTGGGGTCCATCGAAGGCAGGATCGCCGAGGAACTCGGCGTACGGGAGCGGCAGGTCAAGGCCGCCGTGGAGCTGCTGGACGGCGGTTCGACGGTGCCCTTCATCGCCCGCTACCGCAAGGAAGCGACCGAGATGCTCGACGACGCCCAGCTGCGCACGCTGGAGGAGCGGCTGCGGTATCTGCGGGAGCTGGAGGAGCGCCGGGCGGCGATCCTGGAGTCGGTGCGTGAGCAGGGCAAGCTCACCGAGGAGCTGGAGGCGCGGATCCGGGGCGCCGAGACGAAGGCGCGGCTGGAGGACGTCTACCTCCCCTACAAGCCGAAGCGGCGGACGAAGGCGCAGATCGCCCGGGAGGCGGGTCTTGAGCCGCTGGCCGAGGGGCTGCTCGGCGATCCGTCCGTGGAGCCGCAGGCCGCCGCCGCCGCGTTCGTGGACGCGGACAAGGGAGTCGCCGATGCGCAGGCCGCGCTGGACGGGGCCCGCGCGATCCTCACCGAGCGGTTCGCCGAGGACGCGGATCTGATCGGTGAGCTGCGCGAGCGGATGTGGGGGCGCGGGAGGCTCGCGGCGAAGGTGCGGGAGGGCAAGGAGGAGGCGGGCGCGAAGTTCGCCGACTACTTCGACTTCGCCGAGCCCTTCACCGCGCTGCCCTCGCACCGGGTGCTGGCGATGCTGCGCGGCGAGAAGGAGGAGGTCCTCGATCTCGCCCTGGAGCCGGAGGAGGCGACCGAGGGCCCGTCGTCGTACGAGGGGATCATCGCCCACCGGTTCGCCATCGCGGACCGTGGGCGGCCCGCCGACAAGTGGCTGACGGACACGGTCCGCTGGGCCTGGCGCACCCGGGTGCTGGTGCACCTGGGCATCGACCTGCGACTGCGGCTGCGGACGGCCGCCGAGGACGAGGCGGTCGGGGTGTTCGCCGCCAATCTGCGTGATCTGCTGCTCGCCGCCCCCGCGGGCACCCGGTCGACGCTGGGTCTGGACCCCGGTTTCCGGACCGGCGTGAAGGTGGCCGTGGTGGACGCGACGGGCAAGGTCGTGGCCACCGACGTCATCCACCCGCACGTCCCGGCCAACCGCTGGGACGAGGCCATCGCCAAGCTGGCCCGGCTGGCGAAGGAGCACGCGGTCGAACTGGTCGCGATCGGCAACGGCACGGCGTCCCGCGAGACCGACAAGCTCGCCGCCGACCTGATCACCCGGCACCCGGAGCTGAACCTCACCAAGGTGATGGTGTCGGAGGCGGGCGCGTCGGTGTACTCGGCGTCGGCCTTCGCCTCGCAGGAGCTGCCGGACATGGATGTGTCGCTGCGCGGCGCGGTCTCCATCGCCCGCCGCCTCCAGGACCCGCTGGCCGAGCTGGTGAAGATCGACCCGAAGTCGATCGGCGTCGGCCAGTACCAGCACGACCTGTCCGAGGTGAAGCTGTCCCGCTCGCTGGACGCGGTGGTGGAGGACTGTGTGAACGGCGTCGGCGTGGACGTCAACACGGCCTCGGCGCCCCTGCTGTCCCGGGTCTCCGGCATCACCTCGGGGCTCGCCGAGAACATCGTGGCGCACCGCGACGCCAACGGCCCGTTCACCTCCCGCGCCCAGCTGAAGAAGGTGTCCCGGCTGGGCCCGAAGGCGTACGAGCAGTGCGCCGGGTTCCTCCGCATCCGTGGCGGCGACGACCCGCTGGACTCCTCCAGCGTGCACCCCGAGGCGTATCCGGTGGTCCGGCGGATGGTGAAGACCGCCGGTCAGGAGGTCGCGGCGCTGATCGGCAACACATCGGTGCTGCGCTCGCTGAAGCCCGGTGACTTCGTGGACGAGACGTTCGGTCTGCCGACCGTCTCCGACATCCTGAGGGAGCTGGAGAAGCCGGGCCGCGACCCGCGCCCCGCGTTCAAGACGGCCACGTTCAAGGAGGGCGTCGAGAAGCTCGGCGACCTGTCCCCGGGGATGGTCCTGGAGGGCGTGGTCACCAATGTGGCGGCGTTCGGCGCGTTCGTGGACGTCGGTGTCCACCAGGACGGTCTGGTGCATGTGTCGGCGATGTCGAAGACGTTCGTCAAGGACCCCCGCGATGTGGTCAAGCCGGGCGACATCGTGAAGGTGAAGGTGCTGGACGTCGACATCCCGCGCAAGCGGATCTCGCTGACCCTGCGGCTGGACGACGAGGCGGCCGGGCAGGAGCGCGGCACCGGGGGCGGCCGGTCGCAGCAGCGGGGCGGCGGGCGTCCGCCGCAGCAGCGCCAGGGCGCGCCGCGCGGCGGTGACCGGGGCGGGTCCCGTCAGGCGCCGCCGCCCGCGAACAGCGCGATGGCGGACGCCCTGCGCAAGGCGGGTCTGCTGAACCCGAAGGACGGCAAGCGCCGCTGAGACGGTGACTGGAGGGCCCGGTTCCGCCCCACAGGGGGTCGGGGCCGGGCCTTTCGGGTCCGTACAGCGCGGGGGGGGCGGCGGCGGCTCGGCTCCGCACGGAGGGCGGGCCCAGGGGGTCGAATCGTCTCCCCGAGGTGTTGCGGGCTCGGCTCCGCGCGGGGGGGCGGGCACAGGGGGTCGAATCGGTCCCCGCGAGGTGTTGCGGGCTCGGGACCACACGGGGGGGCGGGCACAGGGGGCCGAATCGGCCCGCGAGGCGTGGCGGGCTCGGGACCACACGGGCGGGCGGGCTCAGAGGGCCGATTCGGCCCCCGCGAGGCATCGCGGGCTCGGCTCCGAACAGGGGGCGGGCCCCTGCCGTCCGTACACCGCAGCGCGAGCCGCTCCCCCATCGCCCCCCGGTCGCTCGGCGGCGCACTCCCATGGAAACGGCCCGCGCCGGTCAGCGTTCCGTGACCTTCCCGTCCGAAACCTCCAGGCGGCGGGTGACCTGGACCGCGTCCAGCATCCGGCGGTCGTGGGTGACCAGGAGGAGCGTGCCCGTGTAGGCGTCCAGGGCGGATTCCAGCTGTTCGATGGCCGGGAGGTCCAGGTGGTTGGTGGGCTCGTCCAGGACCAGCAGGTTGACGCCCCGGCCCTGGAGCAGGGCGAGGGCGGCGCGGGTGCGTTCGCCGGGGGACAGGGTGTCGGCGGGGCGCAGCACATGGTCCGCCTTCAGGCCGAACTTGGCGAGCAGGGTGCGGATGTCGGCGGGTTCCGTGTCGGGGACGGCGGCGGCGAACGCGTCCAGCAGGGTGCGCGGGCCGTGGAACAGCCCCCGGGCCTGGTCGACCTCGCCGATCAGCACGCCGGGGCCGAGGGTGGCGCCTCCGGCGTCCAGGGGGACGCGTCCCAGCAGCGCGCCGAGCAGAGTGGACTTCCCGGCGCCGTTCGCGCCGGTCACGGCGACCCGGTCGGCCCAGTCGACCTGGAGGGTGACCGGTCCGAGGGTGAAGCCGCCCCGCCGTACCTCGGCGTCCCGCAGCGCGGCCACGACGGCGCCGGCGCGCGGGGCGGCGGCGATCTCCATACGCAGCTCCCACTCCTTGCGGGGCTCCTCGACGACCTCCAGGCGTTCGATCATGCGCTGGGTCTGCCGGGCCTTCGCGGCCTGTTTCTCGCTGGACTCGCTGCGGAACTTGCGGCCCAGCTTGTCGTTGTCCCCGGCCTTGCGGCGGGCGTTCTTGACGCCCTTGTCCATCCAGGAGCGCTGCATCTGGGCGCGGTCCTGGAGCGCGGCCTTCTTGTCGGCGTACTCCTCGTAGTCGTCCCGGGCGTGTCGGCGGGCCACCTCGCGCTCCTCCAGGTAGGCCGTGTAGCCGCCGCCGTAGAGGGTGATCTGCTGCTGGGCGAGGTCGAGTTCGAGGACCTTGGTGACCGTGCGGGTGAGGAACTCGCGGTCGTGGCTGACGACGACCGTGCCCGCGCGCAGCCCGGTCACGAACCGCTCCAGGCGTTCCAGGCCGTCGAGGTCGAGGTCGTTGGTGGGCTCGTCGAGGAGGAAGACGTCATAGCGGGAGAGGAGCAGGGAGGCGAGGCCCGCGCGGGCGGCCTGGCCGCCGGACAGGGACGTCATGGGCTGGTCGAGGCCGATGGCGAGGCCCAGCGCGGCGGCGGTGTCCTCGGCCCGCTCGTCCAGGTCGGCGCCGCCGAGGCCGAGCCAGCGCTCCAGGCTGACGCTGTAGGCGTCGTCGGCGCCGGGTGCCCCGTCGACCAGGCCCTGGGTGGCCTCGTCCATGGCCCGCTGGGCGGCGGCGACCCCGGTACGGCGGGCCAGGAACTCCCGCACGCTCTCCCCCGGGCGGCGCTCGGGCTCCTGCGGGAGGTGTCCGACGGTCGCGGTGGGCGGGGAGAGCCGCAGCTCGCCCTCCTCGGGCGCGGTGAGCCCGGCGAGCAGCCGCAGCAGGGTCGACTTTCCGGCGCCGTTGGCACCGACCAGTCCGATCACATCGCCGGGCGCGACGACCAGGTCGAGCCCGGAGAACAGGGAGCGGTCGGCGTGTCCGGCGGCGAGGTTCTTGGCGACGAGGGTGGCAGTCATCAGGGGGCCGATGCTATCCGGCGGGGTGGTCGGCGCTCCGGGGGCGTCGGCCGGGATGGGAGGACCGGTCGCCCGCACGCTCCCCGCGCTCCGGGGACGTCACGGGCGACGGGCCACCGGCTGGACCAGGACCCCGCCCGCCGTCCGGGCCACCACGTACGACTCGCCCCGAACCGCGCGGGCGTCCAGGGGGATGCGGTGGTGGCCGGGTTCGAGGACGCCGTCGAAGAGAGGGTGGGTGTGGGTGCGGTAGAGCCGGTCGAGGCGGTAGGCGGTGAGCTGGACCCGACAGGGGGAGGTGACGTCGACGCCCGCCTCGCCGTCGCCCGCGACCAGCCCGGTCAGGCGGCGCCGCTCGGCGGGGCCGGGGTCGAGGGCGTGCTCTATCTGGGCGACCAGCAGCGGGATGATCGGGGCGAGTCCGTCGACGTAGGCGACCGTCACGTCGGCGCGGGTGAACGCCTCGCGGACGGCGGCGCGTTCTCGCTCGCCGACCGCGCGGCCGAAGGCGACGGCGCCGTAGCCGCGCAGTTCGTCGGCGGGCACGTCCTGGGCGTCACGGGTGATGTCGGCGCCGATGCCGATGGTGCGCAGGGCGGCGGCGAGCTTGGCGAGGACGGCGACGCGGGCGCCGATCAGCAGCACCCGGCGGCGCGGGGCGGCGGGTTCGGCGGTGTCCAGCAGGGCGTGCAGGGCGGCGCGGTAGTCGGCGCCGCGGAAGCGGAACGGCCCTATCCCGTGGTAGCCGTTGCGTTCCAGGTCGGCTTCGGGGGCGGTCTGCCAGGCGAAGTCCCGCCAGACGTAGTCGTCCTCGTCGCGTTCGATGACGGCGGTCACGGCGCCGCAGGCGAGGTCCTCGCACTCGGGACAGCCGTAGATGACATGGCGGGCGCCGGGCAGCGGGGCGTCCGCCTCCAGCAGCAGTCCGCGGACCTGCTCGGTGAAGATCGCGGGTGGGACGTCGGAGGCGAGCGGGGAGACGGCGTCGAGGTCGGAGAGCTGGAAGAGCAGCGGGCGGCCGTCGACGAGGAAGTCGACGAAGTCCCGGTGGATCTGATAGCCCCCGTCCGACAGCACACCCCCGGCACGTATCGCAGGGGCCAGGCCGAAAGTCGCGTACGCGGCAGACATGCCCTGAGTATCCCCAGTCGGACACCTCCCTGAGCGCGGCATGACACATTCCGCTACGGTCGCGGTGTGACGGGCCAAGAGCGGGACGACGTGATCGTCGTCGGCGGTGGGGTGATCGGGCTGACGACGGCCGTGGTGCTGGCCGAGCGGGGCCGGGACGTACGGCTGTGGACACGGGACGCGGCCGAGCGGACCACCTCGGCGGTTGCGGGCGCGCTGTGGTGGCCGTACCGGATCGAGCCGGCCGAGTCCGTGCACGCGTGGGCGCTGCGGTCGCTGACGGTGTACCAGGAACTGGCGGAGCGGGGGCCGGAGACCGGCGTACGGATGGTCGAAGGGGTACTCGCCGAGACGGACCCTGACGAGGTGCGCGGGTGGGCCGGGGACCGGCTGGCGGTGCGGGCGTCGCGGGAGCGGGAGTACGCCGGGGGGCCGGGCATGTGGGCGCGGCTGCCGCTGATCGACATGCGGACGCATCTGGGGTGGCTGCGCGAGCGGCTGCGCGCGGCGGGCGGCACGGTGCAGGAGCGGTCGGTGTCCCCCGGGTTCCCGGAGGCGGACGCGCCGGTCGTGGTCAACTGCACGGGGCTGGCCGCCCGTGAGCTGGTGCCGGACCCGGCGGTGCGGCCGGTGCGCGGGCAGTTGGTGGTGGTGGCCAATCCGGGGCTGGAGACCTGGGTGGTGGCCGCCGACTCCGGTGCGACGGACAGCACGTACTTCTTTCCGCACGGCGACCGGCTGGTGCTGGGCGGCACCGCGGAGGACGGCGAGTGGTCCACCGCTCCGGACCCGGCCGTGGCGGCGGCGATCGTCCGGCGCTGCGCGGAGCTGCGGCCGGAGATCGCGGGGGCGCGGGTGCTGGAGCACCGGGTGGGGCTGCGTCCGGCGCGGGACGCGGTGCGGCTGGCGGCGGAGCGGGAGCCCGGCGGGCGGCTGCTGGTGCACAACTACGGGCACGGGGGCGCCGGGGTGACGGTGGCGTGGGGCTGCGCGGAGGAGGCGGCGGGGTGGTGCGGGGCGTGACGGGCGGGGGTGACCTGTGGGTGGCGGGGCGGGAGGTATGCCCCCCTCGTAGAACGGGAGGTGTCCCCCGTACGACGGGAGGCTTGACCTCCGTGGAGCGGGAGGTGTGTCCCCGCCCCGCCGTCCGTCAGGGACCGGCCCTCACGGACCGGTCCTCATGAACCGGATGTCGCTCAACCGCCGGACGGGTGCCCGCAGTCCGGGTCGGGCGTGGCGGCCGTGAGGTGGTACGTGGCCCGGCCGTCCAGCAGCATCGGCACCAGCGCGCGCAGCGACTGCCGCAGCGGTACGTAGCTGCCCCGCCGGTCGTGGCGGACCTGGACGCCGTGCAGCGCGAGTTCGTCCCCGACGTCCGCGTACTGGGCGTCGGTGAGGCGGTAGGCGCAGGGCGGGTCCTGGAGCACCTCGGCGGGTTCGGGCGGGTCGTTGTCGGCGCCGCCGAGATAGACCGGGCCGGTGTCGCGGTACCCGGCGAGGCGGGCGGCGGCCGTCGCCGTCCCGAGCCGGGCGCGACGGTCGTCGGTGTAGCCGAACAGGCCGTCGAGCGCGGCCAGTTGGGAGTGGACCCGGCGCCGGTTGTTGAGCGCCTCGTCGGCCTGCTCGGCGTCGGTGAGCGGGTCGACGCGGGACTCGATGAGCAGTCCGACGGCGTGCTTGGCGCCGGACATGTTGCGCAGGATGCGTTCCTGTCCGTCCCCGGCGACCTGCCGGACCGGTTCACCGGTCACGGGGTCGGTCCAGATGCCGTAGGTGCCGGTGGTGTACCCGGCGGCCTGGGCGGCGGGCCGTACATAGGTCCGGGAGAGGGTCTGCGCCTCGTCATGGACGGCGGACGCCGTATTGAGGTTGCGGGGCCACAGATCGAACAGGTCCTTGTCGTAGTAGCGCGGGGTGGACCCGTATTCGTGCAGGTCGTAGATGACGTCGGGGCGCCGGTCGCGGATGACGGCGGCCAGGGCGCGAGCCTCGCGGGTGGCGAGGGCCACATGGTCGCGGTTGATGTCGACGCCGTCGGAGTTGCCCCGGGTGTCGGCGGCCCGGCCGTCGGGGTTGGCGGTGGGCACGACCAGGACGGTGGTGCGGTCCAGGAAGCGCCGGGTGGCGCGGTCCGTGGCGTAGGCGAGGTCCCGGACCGTGGTGAGACAGGCTTCGCGGCCGGAGGGTTCGTCGCCGTGCTGGCTGCACACCAGCAGGACGGTGGTGGCGCCCGCGCGGGCGCCGACCCGGACGAGCTGGAGGGGCCGGTCCTGGGCGGTGGTGCCGATACGGGTGACGGAGACCCGGTCACTGGCGCGGTCGACGGCGGTCAGGAAGCGCTGTTCCTCGGGCTGGGTGGTCCAGCGGGCGCCGTCGGTGCGTTCGAAGCCGGTGCGTGGAGGCGCCTCCTGTGCGCGGGTCTCCTGGGCGGGGGGCACATGTGCCGGGTTCGCGTGTGCCGGGGCGGCGGTCAGGGCCGCCGTGACGGCCGCGAGGGTCAGGGTCAGGGCCTGTATGCGGTGTTTCACCGGCCTCCCTCCGGGACGCGCTGGACGGTCCGGGGCGGTTCGACACCGTCGAGTCCGGCGGCGGGGGCGGTCGCCGTGGCGCCCGCGGTGGCACGGGCGAAGGCGGTGGTGCCGCCGACGACCGGGACGTACGCCGTGGTGCGGGCGAGGTCGAGGGTGAGGGCAGGGGTGTCGGCGGGCGGCTCGATGAGGCCCTCGTCGGTGCCCGCCACGATCAGGGCGAGCCGGTGTCCGGCCGGGACGACATGGTCGGTGGCGGCCAGGTCCAAGGTGATCGTGTACTTCTTGCCCGGGGTGAGCGGGGTGCCCTTGCCGTCGCCCCGGTGATGGCCGAGGTCGGCCCAGCCGCGGCTGACGACGGTGTGCTCGACGGCGGTGGTCTTCGCGGCGGTCTCGCGGAAGCAGGCGCTGTCACCCGGGGTGCTGGCGCCCCAGCAGGTGCGCTGCGGCAGGGTGGTGATGCCTTCGCCGGAGGCCGCGTAGTCCCGGATGGTGGCCGGGCCGAGGTCGACCAGGACGGCGGAGAGATGGGCCGTCGGGGTGCTGGCGGCGGCGGTGACGGTGACCTTCGAGGAGCCGGACAGCCGCAGGTCGCGGGTGAGCGGTCCGGTGACGAACCCGGCCTTCTCGGGGGTGGACACGCCGATGTCGGTGGCCCAGTCGCCCTCGTCGCGCGTCGGGTCGTCGGTGAAGGTCTCGGTGCCGCGGCCGGTGCGCTGGCCGAGGGTGCCGACACCGGGGGCGGTGCCCTGGGCGGGCTTGAGGCGGACGGTGCCGGTGGTGCGCGGCGGCCAGGTGGTGGAGGTGACCCACTGGTCGGGGGCGCGTTCGAGGTCGGCCATGGGTTCGTCGTCGATGCCGTTGTCGTAGCCGAGCAGTTCATGGTCGAACCAGCGGTGCAGGGTGGTCACCCAGTCGGCGCGGCGGAAGTCGAAGGGGTCCACATGACCGGCCTGGGTCAGCCAGATCTTGCGGTCGACGCCGTTCCTGGCGAGGGCGTCCCACCACTGGCCGAAGTGCTTGGCGCGGACGTTGAGGTCCTGCGTGCCGTGCACGACGAAGACGCTGGCCTTCACTCGGTCGGCGTCGGGGACGTAGTTCCGCTCGGTCCACAGGCCGGTCCAGTCGCCGGAGCGCGGGGCGCCCTCGACGATGTCCTCCTGGACGGCGCCGCAGCGGGCGCGGGCGGCGGGGCTCTCCACGTAGTTCGACAGCCAGTCGGGGCCGGAGCCGAAGAGGGGGGCGCCCTGGGCGAAGTAGTAGTCGTACCAGGAGGAGATCGCGCCGATCGGGACGATGGTCTCCAGGCCCTCGACGCCGGTGGCGGCGACCCCGTTGGCGATGGTGCCGTCGTAGCTCTTGCCGATCATGCCGGTGCGGCCGTTGCTCCAGGTGGCCTTGGCCCGGGTGGTGCCGGTGGGGGTGGTGTAGGCGGTGCCGCGGCCGTTGAGCCAGTCGACGACGGCCTTCGCGGACTGGATGTCGGAGCGTCCGCCGACGTCCACACAGCCGTCGGAGCGATTGGTCCCGGCCAGGTCGACACCGACGACGGCGTAGCCGCGCGGGACGAAGTAGTTGTCGTAGTACAGCGGCATCTGGACCACGTTCCCGGCCGCGTCGTACGTCTTGCGCTGGCTCTCGTTGCCGCGTCCGCAGCACGAGTAGTAGGGGCTGGCGTCCATGATGACGGGGACGCGGCGGCCCTCGCGGGCGGGTTCGGCGGGGCGGACGATGTCGACGGCGACCCGGTCGGTGCGGCCGTCGCCGTCCCCGTCGAGCCGGGTGTCGACCCAGACGGCCTCGCGGACGGCGTTCTCGTAGGAGTGGACGGGCTGGCTGGTGCGCGGGGTGTGCGGGGCCTTGGCCTGTGCTGCCGGTGCGGTCAGGACGGTGGCCATCAGGGCGGCCGTGGCCGCCGTCGCGAGCGGTCTCCAGATCGTGAAGCGCGTGCGTTTCGGCATGGGGCGGACGGTACCCCCGTCAATTCCCGGGCAGAAGACGGCATCTGTGCGACACCTGTGGAGAAGGTGGCCGGAAGTCGCCGGTGGGGCGCAGTGAGGCGAGGTGCGTCGATGTCGGCCGAATGGCGATCGTGTGACAGGCGTGGCCATGGACAGCGGGGCGGGGGCGGGGCGTACATAGGGTTCGAACAGCCTTCCACCCCCTACGACTTGGAGCCTTCGTGCACCGCAGAATCATCGCGCCGGGAGCGCTCGCCGCGGCCTCGCTGCTGCTGGCGGTCCCGGCATCGGCCGCCGGTGTCTCCCCCGGCGCGCCGGGCATCGGCGACCCCTACTACCCGGACTACGGCAACGGCGGCTACGACGTATCCCACTACGACCTGCGGCTGACGTACCGGCCCGGCACCGACCGGCTGGACGGCACCGCGACCCTGCTGGCCCGCACCACGCAGGACCTGTCCCGGTTCAACCTGGACTTCCTGCTGGATGTCTCCGAGGTCCGGGTCAACGGCATCCCCGCCGCCTTCACCACGTCCGGCGTCCATGAACTCGTCGTCACTCCGCGCACACCACTGGCCAAGGGTACGGCGGTCACCGTCGTGGTGCGCTACTCCGGCGTGCCCTCCTCGAAGGAGGCGTACGGCTTCACGAGCTGGCACCGCACCCCGGACGGCGGGGTCGCCGCGAACGAGCCCGAGGCGGCCTGGTGGTGGTTCCCCAGCAACGACCACCCGCTCGACAAGGCCACCTTCGACGTCTCCGTGCAGGTCCCCGATGGCACTCAGGCCATCTCCAACGGGACCCTCCAGTCCACGAGTTCCCGCGCGGGCTGGACCCGCTACAACTGGCGCTCGAACAAGCCACAGGCCACGTACCTCGCCACGCTCGCCGTCGGCCGCTTCGACATCACCCGCTCCACCACCGAGAGCGGTGTGCCGGTGCTGAACGCCTACAGCGAGGACCTCGGTGACTACGAGGCCGCCGCGCGGGCCAGCATCGAGCGGACCGGCGAGATCACCGACTGGCTGACCGGCTACTTCGGCCCCTACCCCTTCAACGCGGTCGGCGGCTACGTCCCGAACACCGGCACCGGCTACGCGCTGGAGACCCAGACCCGGCCCTTCTACAGCCCGCGCCAGTTCGTGAACGGCTCCAACACCTCCGTCGTCGTCCATGAGCTGGCCCATCAGTGGTACGGCGATCTGGTGTCGGTGACCGGCTGGCAGGACATCTGGATCAACGAGGGCTTCGCCCGCTACGCCCAGTGGCTGTGGTCCGAGCACGAGGGCGAGGGCACGGCCCAGGAGATCGCCGACTACGTGTACGCCTCCCGTACGGCCGACGACCCGTTCTGGACGGTGCCGCCGGGCGACCCCGGGCCCGAGCACCAGTTCGACATCGCCGTCTACGACCGCGGCGCGCTCGCCCTCCAGGCGCTGCGCAACACGATCGGCGACAGCGACTTCTTCGCCATCCTCAAGGGCTGGCCCCGCGCGTACGCGCACGGCAACGCGACCGTCGCCGACTTCCGGCGCTACGCCGAACGGATCAGCGGGCAGTCGCTGACCACGCTGTTCCAGACGTGGCTGTACGAGCCGGTCAAGCCGGGGGCACCGGCGGCGTCCGACGCGGTCGACGCCGGGCGCGCGGCGGCCTCACGGCTCTCGCCACCGGAGTCGTGGGAGAAGATCGCGGCGACCAATGGGGTGCATGAGCACTGACGTCCGCGCGGGGTCGGCGTGGGCGCGTCGACGGCGGTGGGCACGCGGCGGCGGCCTCGCGGCCCACGCGGTGGCTGAGCACGACGGCACGCGCGCTGACGCCCACGCGGCGTTGGAGTGGGGACGCGCCCGGGTCCGCGGCGACGGACACCGGCCCACAGAGACGG
The DNA here is from genome assembly GCF_040652095.1 of Streptomyces sp. NPDC048290. Classification (NCBI taxonomy): domain Bacteria; kingdom Bacillati; phylum Actinomycetota; class Actinomycetes; order Kitasatosporales; family Streptomycetaceae; genus Streptomyces; species Streptomyces sp. NPDC048290. The sequence continues at coordinate 204,566 of NZ_JBEZLM010000003.1, read as the reverse complement.
CCCCGCAGCCGAAGCACGGCGACGCACCAGGGGCACGCGCCCTGACGCCCACGCGGCGTTGGAGTGGCTCCACAGTGACGTGCCGGGACGCGCCCGGGTGCTGACGCGCCGGGGCGCGTCCCTCGGTCTACGGTGGGCCTGTGCGCCGGAGGGCCCGTACCGCACGGGTCGTCGTCGTGCGCGCGGGTCGGCCGGGCGCCCGCCGGGCGGGCCTTCGGACGTGAGCGAAGGAGCCGTAGCGTGCGGGACGTCGCGATCATCGAGGCACCGTCCGTACTGGGACTGCGGCCCACCGGGGTCGAGGAACTGCCCGAGGCGCTGCTGGGCGCGGGGCTCGCCGAGGGGCTGCGGGCGGTACGGGCCGGGCGGGTCGAGCCGCCGCCCTATCTGCCGGACCGGGACCCGGAGACCGGGGTGCTCAATCCGGCGGGTATCGCCGACTACTCCGTACGGCTGGCGGACGCGGTGGGCGCGGTGCTGGACGACGGGATGTTCCCGCTGGTGCTCGGCGGGGATTGCAGCATCCTGCTCGGCAATCTGCTGGCGCTGCGGCGCCGGGGACGGTACGGGGTGTTCTTCCTCGACGGCCACACCGACTTCTACCAGCCGGAGGCCGAGCCGGTGGGCGAGGTGGCCTCCATGGCGCTGGCCCTCGCGACGGGGCGGGGGCCGGGCGTGCTGGCCGATCTGGAGGGGCGCGGGCCGCTGGTCGCGGACGAGGACGTGGTGGCGTTCGGTTTCCGGGACGCGGCGGAGTCGGCGGTGTTCGGGGTGCAGCCGCTGCCGGACGAACTGCTCGCGCTGGATCTGCACACCGTGCGGGAGATCGGGGCGGTGGGGGCTGCGCGGGAGGCGTTGGAGGTGCTGTCCGGGGAGTCGGGCGGGGAGGGGTACTGGGTGCATCTGGACGCGGATGTCCTGGACGACGCGGTGATGCCGGCGGTGGATTACCGGTTGTCGGGTGGGCTGGCTTGGCAGGAGTTGGATGCGGTGCTGGGTGCTGCGCTGGCTGATCCGGGGGTTCGGGGGATGTCGGTGACGATCTTCAATCCTCGGCTGGATGCGGGGGGCGATATCGCGCTTCGGTTCACCGAGTGCGTGGTGGGGGCGTTCGAGAGGGCACGGGGGGTGGGGTGAGGTCGGGGGTGTGTGCGGGCCGGTGGGGCTTGTTCGCGCAGTTCCCCGCGCCCCTGAAAGCCTCGGCCGTCCCCGACGCCTGGAGGGGTCACCCCCTAGGGGCGCTGGGGGTACCCCCTCTGGGGGAGGAACTGCGCGAACTGCCCCCACCGGGCCGCAGGTCACACGAGACCTCGCTCACCCCGTCGGTGATACTGCTGCGCATGAATCGTCGTCGTGAGGGTGTGGAGACGGGGGCCGACCCCCTGACCGTCGACGGGCTGGCCGCACGGGCCGGCGTCACCGTACGCACGGTCCGCTTCTACGCCACCAGGGGCCTGCTCCCACCCCCCGCGCTGGGCCCGCGCCGCGTGGGACAGTACGGCCGCGCACACCTCGCCCGCCTCGCACTGATCGAGGAGCTGCGCCACCAGGGCATGACCCTGGCCGCCATCGAACGGTACGTGCACCGCCTGCCGCCCGACCTGAGCGCCGACGACCTCGCTATCCACCGCGCGGTGGTCGCCGCGTGGGCGCCGGACGCGCTGGAGACGGTGGACCGCGCGGAGCTGTCCCGGCGCGCCGGGCGTGACCTGGGCGACCCGGACCTGGCGCGCCTGGCGGCGATGGGCGTGATCACCGCCGACGGGACGGCGGCGTTCCGCGTGGAGCCCGCCCTCCTGCGGCTCGGCGTCGAACTGCTCGACGTACCGCTGTCCCCGGAGGCGATCGTCGCCGCCCGCACCGTACTGATCGAGCACTCGCGCGCGGCGGCCCGGGAGCTGTCGGGGCTGCTGCGCGCGGAGGTGGCGGAGCGGGACAGCGACGCGGTGCGGTCGTTGTCGGCGCATATGCAGCCGATCGTGGTGCAGGCGCTGCTGACGGCCTTTCAGCGCTCGCTCAAAGAGGAGCTACGGGCATGGCAGCAAGGGGAGCGGGACACGGACCCGCGCGGGTAGGGCGCCGCCGGGCATACGCAGCCGATCGTCGTGCAGGCCCTGCTGACGGCCTTTCAACGCTCGCTCAAGGAGGAGCTACGGGCGTGGCAGCAAGGGGAGCAGGTCACGGACCCGCGCGGGTAGGGCGCCGCCGAGCATACGCAGCCGATCGTCGTGCGGGCGCGACTGACAGCCTTTCGGCGCCCGCTCAAAGGGGAGCGGGTCACGCGCGGGTAGGGCTCCGTCAGGGCGCCGGGGGCCTACCCGCGCGGGGGCGTCCTCAGCGGGTGTCCGTGAACGTCTCCCCTCGGTCCGCCTTGGCCACCAGCAGTGCCGGCGGCGTGAAGCGCTCCCCGTAGCGCTCGGCGAGTTGCCGGGCGCGGGCGATGAAGCCGGGCAGGCCGCCGTCGTAGCCGTTGATGTACTGGAGGACGCCGCCGGTCCAGCCGGGGAAGCCGATGCCGAGGATCGAGCCGATGTTGGCGTCGGCGACGGACGTCAGGACGCCCTCCTCCAGCAGCCGTACGGTGTCCAGGGCCTCGGCGAAGAGCATGCGCTCCTGCATGTCAGCGAACGGGATCTCCGCGTCCGCGCGGGTGAAGTGCTCGCGCAGGCCCGGCCACAGGGCGGTGCGGGTGCCGTCCCCGGCGTAGTCGTAGAACCCGGCGCCGCCGCTGCGGCCGGTGCGGCCGAACTCGTCGACCATGCGGTCGATGACGGTCTCGGCGGGGTGCGGGGTCCATGTGCCGCCGGACTCCTCGACCGCCTGGCGGGTCTCCTTGCGGATCTTGCGGGGCAGGGTGAGGGTCAGCTCGTCCATCAGGGAGAGCACCTTGGCCGGGTACCCGGCCTGCGCGGCGGCCTGTTCCACGGAGGCGGGTTCGATGCCCTCGCCGACCATGGCGACGCCCTCGTTGATGAAGTGGCCGATGACCCGGGAGGTGAAGAAGCCGCGGGAGTCGTTGACCACGATCGGTGTCTTGTTGATCTGCCGGACCAGGTCGAAGGCGCGGGCGAGGGCCTCGTCGCCGGTGCGTCCGCCCTTGATGATCTCGACCAGCGGCATCTTGTCGACCGGTGAGAAGAAGTGCAGCCCGACGAAGTCGTCCTGGCGTTCGACGCCTTCGGCGAGGGCGGTGATGGGGAGGGTGGAGGTGTTGGAGCAGAGCAGCGCGTCGGGGGCGACGATGTGCTGGATCTCCTGGAACACCTTGTGCTTGAGCCCGGTGTCCTCGAACACGGCCTCGATGACCGCGTCGCAGCCCGCGAGGTCGGCGGCCTCGGCGGTGGGCGTGATCCGGGCGAGCAGCGCGTCGGCCTTCTCCTGGGTGGTGCGGCCCCGGGCGACGGCCTTGGCGCAGAGCTTCTCGGAGTAGCCCTTGCCCTGGGCGGCGGCTTCGGCGGAGACGTCCTTGAGGACGACGTCGATGCCCGCGCGGGCGCAGGAGTAGGCGATCCCGGCGCCCATCATCCCGGCGCCGAGGACGGCGACCTTGCGGACCGGGCGGGGCTCGACGCCCCGGGGGCGGCTGGCGCCCGCGTTGACGGCCTGGAGGTCGAAGAAGAACGCCTGGATCATGTTCTTCGCGGTCTGCCCGGTGGCGAGTTCCACGAAGTAGCGGGCCTCGATCAGCTGGGCGGTGTCGAAGTCGACCTGGGCACCTTCCACGGCGGCGGCCAGGATGGCGCGCGGCGCCGGGTAGGGGGCGCCGCCGGTCTGCTTGCGCAGAGTGGCCGGGAAGGCGGGCAGGTTGGCGGCGAACCGGGGCTGGGCGGGGGTGCCGCCGGGGATGCGGTACCCGGGCACATCCCAGGGCTGCTGGGACGCGGGGTGGGCGTCGATGTAGGCGCGGGCCTTGGCGAGCAGCTCCTCGCGCGTGTCGGCGACCTCGTGCACGAGTCCGTTGTCCCGGGCGCGTCGCGGGCTGTACTGGGTGCCCTGGAGGAGGACCTTCAGCAGGGCGTCGGTGATGCCGAGGAGCCGGACCGCGCGGACCACTCCGCCGCCGCCGGGCAGCAGACCGAGGGTGACCTCGGGGCAGCCGATCTTGGAGCCGGGCGTGTCGAGGGCGATGCGGTGGTGGCAGGCGAGGGCGAGTTCGAAGCCGCCACCGAGGGCGGCGCCGTTGAGGGCGGCGACGACGGGCTTGCCCAGGGTCTCGATCCGGCGCAGGTTCCGCTTGATGGCCATGCCGCCGTCGAAGACCTCCTGCGCGGTCCCGGGCGTGGCGCGGATCAGGTCGCGCAGGTCGCCGCCCGCGAAGAAGGTCTTCTTGGCGGAGGTGAGGACGATCCCCCGGATGGAGTCGCGTTCGGCCTCCAGGCGGTCGGTGATCACGGCGAGGGAGTCCCGGAACGCCTGGTTCATGGTGTTGGCGGACTGGTCGGGGTCGTCCAGGACGAGGGTGACGATCCCGGTGTCGTCCTGTTCCCAGCGGATGGTGGTGCTCGTGGTCATGACGTTCTCCGTTGAGGTCTGCTGAGGGCTGCCGCTGGGAAGGGTCAGACGCGTTCGACGACGGTGGCGATGCCCATGCCGCCGCCGACGCACAGGGTGGCGAGGCCGTACCGCTTGTCCTGGCGCTCCAGTTCGTCCACCAGGGAGCCGAGGATCATCGCGCCGGTGGCGCCGAGGGGGTGGCCGAGCGCGATGGCGCCGCCGTTGACGTTGACCTTGTCGAGGCTGAGGCCCATGTCCCTGGCGAACCGCAGGACGACGGCGGCGAACGCCTCGTTGATCTCGACCAGGTCGATGTCGTCGATGGTCAGCCCGGCGCGGGCGAGCGCCTTGCGGGTGGCGGGCGCGGGGCCGGTGAGCATGATGGTCGGCTCGGAGCCGGAGACGGCGGCGGAGACGATCCGGGCGCGTGGGGTGAGGCCGTAGCGCTCGCCGACCTCCTTCGAGCCGATGGCGACGAGGGCGGCGCCGTCCACGATGCCGGAGGAGTTGCCCGCGTGGTGGACGTGGTCGATCTTCTCCACCCAGTGGTACTTCTGGAGCGCCACGGCGTCGAACCCGCCGAGTTCGCCGATGTCGGCGAAGGACGGCTTCAGCCGGGCCAGGGAGTCGGCGGTGGTGCCGGGCCGCGGATGCTCGTCGTGGTCGAGGACGACCAGGCCCGCGCGGTCCGTGACCGGGACGACGGAGCGGTCGAAGCGGCCCTCCTTCCAGGCGCTGGCGGCGCGCTCCTGGGACAGTGCCGCGTACTCGTCGACGTCCCGGCGGGAGAAGCCCTCGATGGTGGCGATCAGGTCGGCGCCGATGCCCTGGGGCACGAAGTTCACCGCGAGGTTGGTCATCGGGTCGTTGAACCAGGCGCCGCCGTCCGAGGCCATCGGCACCCGGGACATCGACTCGACGCCGCCCGCGAGCACCAGGTCCTCCCAGCCGGAACGGACCTTCGCGGCGGCCATGTTGACGGCCTCGAGGCCCGAGGCACAGAAGCGGTTCTCCTGGACCCCGGCCACGGTGTCCGGCAGTCCGGCGGCGATGGCGGCGATCCGGGCGATGTCGGAGCCCTGGTCGCCGACCGGGCCGACCACCCCGAGCACGATGTCGTCGATCGCCGCCGGGTCCAGACCGGGGAAACGGGCCCGGATCTCGTGGATGAGGCCGGTGACCAGGTCGATGGGCTTGGTGCCGTGCAGGGCGCCGTTGGCCTTTCCGCGCCCGCGCGGGGTGCGGATCGCGTCGTACACATACGCTTCGGTGCTCACGGTGCAGCCTTTCGGGGGTTCTCGTGGGGAGCGGGGTCGGGGGGTGCGAGGGCCGGGACGTCCCAGTCCGCGGCGACCTCCGCCGTGTCCGCGCCGGGCAGGGCGGGGCCGCCGCGCAGGGCGGCGGGGGTGGCGGAGAAGCGGGGCGCGGGGGCGGGCTGTACATGTCCCGCGTGGTCGGTGAAGGTGCCGCGCGCGGCGAGCTGCGGATGCCCGGGGGCCTCGCGCAGCGACAGCACGGGGGCGACACATGCGTCCGACCCCGCGAAGACGGCGGTCCATTCGTCCCGGGTACGGGTGCGGAAGCGGGCGGCGATCAGGGTGCGCAGCTCGTCCCAGCGGGCGAGGTCCTTGCGGGCGGGGGCCTCGCCGGCGATGCCCAGCAGCCGCACGAACTCGTCGTAGAAGCGCTGTTCCAGCGCGCCGACGGCCATGTACTTCCCGTCGGCGGTCTCATAGGTGTCGTAGTACGGGCAGCCGCCGTCCAGGAGGTTGGCGCCGCGCCGGTCCTGCCAGCCGCCGGTGGCGAGCATGCCGTGCAGCATCGTGGCGAGGTGGGCGGTGCCGTCGACGATGGCGGCGTCCACGGTCTGTCCGGTGCCGGTGGCGCGGGCGTGGTGCAGGGCGGCGAGGACGCCGACGACGAGGTACAGGGAGCCGCCCGCGTAGTCGCCGAGGAGGTTGGCCGGGGCGGGCGGGGGGCGGTCCGGGGCGCCGATCAGGCCGAGGGCGCCGGTGACGGCGATGTAGGCGAGGTCGTGCCCCGCGCTGGCGGCCAGCGGTCCGTCCTGGCCCCAGCCGGTCATCCGGCCGTAGACCAGGGCCGGGTTGCGGGCGTGGCAGTCCTCGGGGCCGACGCCGAGGCGCTCGGCGACCCCGGGGCGGTAGCCCTCGACGAGGATGTCCGCGCGGGCGGCGAGATCCAGCACACGGGCGGGGCCGTCCGGCGTCTTGAGGTCCAGCAGCACCGACCGCTTGCCCCGGTTGGTGAGGTCGTGGGCGGGGTCGACGGCGATTCCGGGGCCCCCGGGACGGTCCACGCGGACCACGTCGGCCCCCAGGTCGGCCAGGAGCATCGCGGCGAACGGGCCGGGGCCGATCCCGGCCAGCTCGACCACGCGCACCCCGCTGAGCGGACCCCGTCCGGGTGTCCCTGCCATGCGGCCCCCGATCACTGTGACAGCGATGTTGTTACACCGGTGGTGTCATAGACGTTAGGAAGGATGTTAAGAACGTGTTCCAGTCGGCACAAGGCTAGAACGAGCAAGCGCTTAGTCCATTGTGGCGCGTGCCGGGCGTACCGCGCACGGGCGGCTCCGTCAGGGCGGGCGGGTGCCGCTCGCCGGGCCGGACAACGCCCACGCGGAGACACCTGGTCGCCCGGAGACGCCCCCGGAGACGCCCTGGCACCCGCCAGCGCCTACGCGGCGCCCCCGTCCAGCTCCGCTATGAGCCGCTTCGGCGCGAGGGCGCGATAGCTCTCCTCCACCCAGTCGCACAGCAGGTCGGCGGACGGGGCGCCCGTCGGCTCCAGGGGGACCACCACCCAGCCGGCCCGCCCCAGTCCGTACCCGGCTGGTGCGGCGTCCGGGGCGGCCAGGGCGTGCCCGTGGGTGGTCTCGTCGGGGAGCTTCACGGTGATCCGCAGCGGGTGGCTGCCGTCGGCCACGCCCATGAAGGCGAAGACCTTCCCGTTCACCTTGACGGCGGTCTCGCCCCACGGGAACTCCTCGACCGCGCCGGGCAGTCCGAGCGCGAACGCGCGCGCTTTCTCCCACTTGTTCAGGGCATGAGCGGTGAACGTCACCTCGAACCTCCGGACTCGTCGTCGGGCTCCGCACTTCTCACGCTAGCCTCAGCCACTGACAGCGGCGCGGGCTCGGCACCGAGGAGCGGCATGACCATGCGGAACACGGACGACCGTGCCTACGACATCGTGCTGTTCGGAGCCACCGGCTTCGTCGGCGTGCTCACCGCCGAGTACCTGGCGGCGCACGCGCCGAAGGAGGTCCGCTGGGCCGTCGCCGGGCGCAGCGAGCGCAAGCTGCGGGAGCTGTGCGAGCGGCTGCCCGGCGGGGAGCGGGTCGGAGTGCTCCCGACCGACGCCGGGGACCCGGCCGCACTGCGCGCCCTCGCCGGACAGACCCGTGTGATCGCGACCACCGTGGGCCCCTACCTCACCTACGGCGAGGAACTCGTCGCCGCCTGCGCCGACCTGGGCACGGACTACCTCGATCTCAGCGGCGAGCCGGAGTTCGTGGACCTGATGTACGTCCGCCACGACTCCCGCGCGCGGGAGACCGGCGCCCGGCTGCTGCACGCGGCCGGGTTCGACTCGATCCCGTACGACCTGGGCGCCTACTTCACCGTGCGGCAGCTCCCGGAGGGCGTCCCGCTGACCGTGGACGGCTATGTGACCGCCGACGCGATGTTCTCCGGCGGCACCTTCGCGTCCACGCTGGGCCAGATGGCGCGGCTGCGGCAGATGGGCGCCGCCGCGCGGGACCGGCGCCGCCATGAGCCCCGGCTGGTGGAGCGGCGGGCGACCGCCCCGACCGGAGTCCCCCGGTTCGCCCCGGAGGTCGGGGCGTGGGCGCTGCCGATGCCGACCCTGGACCCGCAGATCGTGCGCCGCTCGGCCCACGCGCTGGAGCGCTACGGACCCGACTTCCGCTACCGCCAGTACTTCGCCGTCCGTCGGCTGCCCGCGGCGCTGGGCGGGGTGACCGCGTTCGGGGCGCTGGCCGCCGCCGTACAACTGCCGCCCGCGCGGCGCTGGTTGTCCGACCGCTACCGGCCCGGCGACGGACCGGACGCGGAGCGGCGCGAACGCAGCTGGTTCTCGGTGCGGTTCGTCGGCGAGGGCGGCGGACGGCGGGTCTACACGGAGGTCTCGGGCGGCGACCCGGGGTACGGGGAGACGGCGAAGATGTTCGCCGAGGCGGCGCTGTCCTTCGCGCTCGACCCGCTGCCGGACACCGCCGGGCAGGTCACCACGGCCGCCGCCATGGGCGACGCGCTCACCGAACGGCTCGTCCGCGCGGGGATCGTCTTCCGGGTGGCCGCGACACGCTGACACGCCCCCTCCGGGTCCCGCCCGCAGGGAGCGCCCCCGGGAACAGGCCCCGCAGGGAGCGCCCCCGGGAACACGCCCATATGGAGCGCCCCGGTGAACACGCCCGGACGGGGCACCTCAGGGAACACGCCCCATGGGGCGCCCTCGGTCAGAAACCCCACTCCATCAGCGTGTAGATCATCCCGGCGATCCACCCGAGCCCCGACAGCACGGCCAGCACGAGCGCCGCGGTCACCACGGGTCCGACGGGACGGCCGGGTTCGGTCAGGGGCTCCGGTGCGTGGTGTGTCGTCATACGCCCAGCCTGTCGCCGGGGACGGGTCCATGACATCCGTACAGCTACTCAGCCGTCGTACTCACCCGATGTACTCAGCCGCCCGCACGCCATCGCCCAGGCCGTACGCCCCTCCTATGCCCCCTGTTTGAGACTTTTGGTCCCCCTTCTCATGCCACAGCGGCCAGAAGTCCCTACAAGGACTTCAATGAAACACTTGAAGGGAGCCGGGCCGGCAGGAGGTCGCGGCCGATCAGCGGCGGAAGGCGGGTGGAACGCATGAAGTTCGTCCTGGAGGTCACCTTGGACGACGGGGCGATGGCCAAGGACCCGGTGCGTGAACTGGGCAGGATCCTGCGGTACTGGGGCGGGAACATGGGCCACTACGCCATCCGGCCGGGCGACGGCAGCGCGGTCTACGACTCCGAGTACGCCGAGGTCGGCGCCTGGCGCGTGACCGCCTCCTGAAGTGCCGCCCGGCAGGCGGCGTCCGCCTTGCGGGTGGTCTCGGGGAGCCGGTAGGCGGGGGTGAGCGCGAGGGTGTGGGCGCAGGCCGTGTCGAGGCCCACCCGGTGCCCCGCCGAGACGTACACGGGCTTGACCCCGTCCCTGGTGCGCAGCGCCCGGCCGACCTCCTCGGTGCCGTCCAGCAGCGGGGTGGACGCGCCGCGCCGGGGGCCGGGCGGGTCGCAGGTGAAGGTGAAGGGGTTCTTGGCGACGCCGATGACCGGCAGGCCGGTCAGCACACCGAGGTGGCTGGCCAGGCCGAAGCGGCGGGGGTGGGCGCGGCCGTAGCCGTCGCAGACGACCAGTCCGGGCGGGCCGGGCAGCGCGGCGAGGGCGGCCAGGACGGCGGGCAGTTCCCGGAAGGCGAGCAGGCCGGGGACGTAGGGGAAGGAGATCCGGCCGACGGCGGTGGCCTGGGCGACCACGTCGAGCGTCGCCGCGTCCAGGACGACGGCCGCAGCGGCGACCAGGTCGCGCTCGTCGTCGTAGGCCACGTCGACCCCGGTGACCCGGCCCGTGCCGGGTGCCGGTCCCTCGTCGTCGAGGACGACCCGCGCGCGCAGCGCGTCCTGCGCCGCGCGGGCCTGCGCCTCGGTCGTGGGCCAGTCCTCGGGGATCTCCACCGTCGTCATCGTGAGGCGATCCTAGGGCCTCCCGCCAGGATCGGCCCGGCCGCGCGGCGGTCTCGGCGACGGGCTCCGGGGGCTCAGCGGGTCAGCCGGGCCACCCGTCCCCGTTCCCCCGCCGCCCAGCAGCCCCGGTCGGCGGCGCAGTCCACGGTGTCGTAGGAGCCCGGGTCGACGGTGCGCCAGGTGCGGCCCGCGTCGGTGGTCAGGTCGGTGCCCGTGGGGCCGACGGCGAGGGCCGTGGTGCGGCTGTGCGGGAGCCAGGTGACGCCGGAGCGGTAGGCGGGCGGGGGCGTGGCCGCCGGGCGCCAGGTACGGCCGCCGTCGGTGGTGCGGGCGGCGGCCTCGGGGGACGCCTCGCCGGGGCGGTAGTCGCCGCCGACGGCGAGGCCGTGGGCGCGGTCGCGGAAGGCGAGGGCGAAGACGCCCCGCGCGGGGTCGCCCGCCGGGACGGGGCTCCGGGCGGCGGTCCAGGTCAGTCCGCGGTCGGCGGAGTGCAGCACCCGCGCGTGTGCCGCGCCCCCGGTGGCCATCCATACGTCCCGGGTCCCGGCGGTCACCAGGCACTGCCCGCTGGCCGCGAACCCGGCCTCGCCGGGCTGGGCGGGCGGCATGCCGGTGTCCGGGAGGACCCGCCAGGAGCGGCCTCCGTCCCGGGTGGACAGGATGCGGAACTTTCCGTCGACCGGATCGCTCATCGCCAGCCCGTTGCGGGAGTCGAAGAAGGCGAGACAGTCGTAGAAGGCGCGCGGATCGGGGTTGCGGAAGCTCTCGGTCCAGGTCGTGCCGCCGTCCTCGGTGCGGTACACCCGGGACGCCTCGCCCTCGCCGATGGCGAGCACCACCGCGCGGCGGGCGTCGAACGCCTCGACGTCCCGGAACTGGAGGCCGTCGGCGCCGGGCGGGGAGACGTTCCGCCAGTGCGCGCCGCCGTCCGTGGTGCGCAGCACGGTCCCGCCGGTTCCGGCCACCCAGGCGGTGTCCCGGCTGACGGCGGCGAGTCCCCGGTAGCGCACCTCGGGCGTGCCGGTGTCGGTCTGCCGCCACTGCGGGGCGCCGCCCCCGTGGCCCCGCTGCCCGGCCTGGGCCGGTACGGCGGTCAGCGCGGTGAGCACCGCCGCCAGCACCGCCCCCACGGCCACCGCGCGTCGCGCGCGCCCCGTACGTCCCGTGTCCCGCGCTCTCCCCATGGGTCCCATGGCGGGGGAAGCTAGCCGACGCGAACAGGGCCGTCCAGGGGGCGTCCCGGGGCAGGCGTGCAGCGAAAGAAATGGATATGCCCGAAACGGCCTGGAAACTGAAGGCGTCAGGGGCGTGTAAAGCACGGTGACAGAGGTCACCGGGAAGGCAGTGCACTTCTTGGCCGGTTCTTTCGTCTTTCCTCATGACCGGCCTCATCCGTCCGGAGCGGTGCCGCCGGTCCGCCGGCAGCCGTTCCGCCGTACCAGAGGGAGCAAGGCCATGAGCACTGTCATCGAGCAGCCCGTGGAGGCCCGCCTCGTCGCCGCCGCGCCCCGGATGCCGCACATCCCCGCCACCTTGCACTACGACCCCAGGGACCCGTTCGCGGTCCGGATGACCTTCCCCGCGCAGGCCACCCTGGAGGGCGTGGAGGTGTGCTGGACCTTCGCGCGCGACCTGCTCGCCGAGGGCCTGGACGGCCCGGCGGGCGAGGGCGACGTACGCGCCCGCCCGTACGGCTACGACCGTACGGTGCTGGAGTTCCACGCCCCGGAGGGCACCGCCGTGATCCATCTGCACTCGGCGGACGTGCGCCGCTTCCTGGGGGCGACCGGCGCGCTGGTCCCGGAGGGCCTGGAGCACCTCCGGTTCGATCTGGACCGGGGCCTCGCCGACCTGCTGCGCGACGCCCACTGAGCGCCGCCGCGCCCGGCCCGACCCCGGCTCGTCCCCGGCTCCGCGGCGATCTTCCGCAGAAAACCCGTTGACATCCCCGCACCCCCCTTCGTACGTTGGGGGCGTCCTGTTGTCGCCGATTGGAGAAGGACGTTGCTCGTCTGAGGTCCTGAGACACCTCCGCCACACGCCTGACGTGTGCGTTGCGTGCGACCTCGGCATCGCGAGCCGTCCCCCCGCGGAACAGGGCTTTCTCTTGAATCTCTGAACCTCCGCTGATCCAGGACTCCCCTCCCGCCGTCCCGCGTCGCCGCCCCGGTGTCTCGATACGCGTTGCTGCCACCCCGTCACACCAAGCAACCGCGAGGCCCCCATGTCTACGTCGCTCACCCTCACCTCCCTGTCCTACGCCTGGCCCGACGGGACCCCCGTCTTCGAGGGTCTGGATGTCTCCTTCGCCGCCGGTCGCACCGGACTCGTCGGCGTCAACGGATCAGGGAAGTCGACCCTGTTGAAACTCATCGCGGGAGAGCTCCAGCCCTCCGACGGCACCGTCCGGGTCACCGGCGAGGTCGGCTATCTCCCGCAGAACGTCACCCTCGACACCGCGCTGCCGGTCGACCGCGCGCTCGGTATCGCCGAGCAGCGGGCCGCGCTGCACGCCATCGAGTCCGGTGACGTGTCCGAAACACACTTCGAGACCATCGGCGACGACTGGGACGTCGAGGAACGCGCCCTGGCCACGCTCGGTGAACTCGGGCTCGGCCATGTCGACCTGGACCGCACCATCGGTGAGGTCTCCGGCGGCGAGTCCGTGCTGCTGCGCCTCGCCGCGCTGCTCCTGGAGCGGCCGGACGTGCTGCTGCTGGACGAGCCGACCAACAACCTGGACGTGTACGCCCGCAAGCGGCTGTACGCGGCCGTGGAGACCTGGCAGGGGGTGCTGGTCGTGGTCAGCCACGACCGGGAACTCCTGGACCGGGTGGACCAGATCGCCGATCTGCGCTCCGGCGGGATCACCTGGTACGGCGGGAACTTCTCCGCCTACGAGGCGGCGCTCGCCGCCGAGCAGGAGGCCGCCGAGCGGATGGTCCGGGTCGCCGAGGCCGATATGCGCAAGCAGAAGCGCGAACTGGCCGACGCCCAGGTCAAACTGGCCCGCCGCAAGCGGTACGGGCAGAAGATGTACGAGCAGAAGCGCGAACCCAAGATCGTCATGGGAGAGCGCAAGCGCACGGCGCAGGAGTCCGCGGGCAAGCACCGGATCATGCACGAGGAGCGGCTCAGCGACGCCAAGGAGCGCCTGGGCGAGGCGGTGGACGCGGTGCGGGACGACGACGAGATCCGCGTCGACCTGCCGTACACCGCCGTCCCGGCCGGGCGGACGGTCCTCACACTGCGGGAGCTGGAGCTGCGCTACGGCGCCCGGGTGGACGGTGGTTTCGATCTGTACGGTCCGGAGCGGATCGCGCTCGTCGGGCGGAACGGGGCGGGCAAGACCACCCTGCTGCGGACCATCGCCGGGGAGCTGGAGCCGGTGGCGGGGACGGCGACGGCCCATGTGCCGCTGCGTTTCCTGCCCCAGCGGCTGGATGTGCTGGACGACGCGCTGACGGTGGCGGAGAACGTGGCCCGGTTCGCGCCGGGCGCCACCCACCAGCAGATCCGCTCCCGGCTCGCCCGGTTCCTGTTCCGGGGCCAGCGGGCCAACCAGCGGGCGGACACCCTGTCCGGCGGTGAGCGGTTCCGGGCGACCCTGGCGGCGCTGATGCTGGCGGAGCCCGCCCCGCAACTGCTGATGCTGGACGAACCGACGAACAACCTGGACATGGCGAGCGTCCGGCAGCTCACCACGGCATTGGAGGGATATGAAGGCGCGCTGATCGTGGCCAGTCACGATGTGCCGTTCCTGGAGTCCATCGGGATCACCCGCTGGCTGCTGCTGGACGGCGAACTCTCGGAAATCACGCCAGAGGCTGTCGGGTTTGACGCCTAGCGTCGGCCTCATGCCTGAGTTCGACGAGTTCCACGCCCGCTCTCCCTGGCCCGGCGGTCATCTGACCATCACCGGCGCCAGGGAGAACAACCTCCAGGACGTCTCCCTGCGGATTCCCAAGGGCCGGCTGACGGTGTTCACCGGCGTGTCGGGGTCCGGGAAGTCGTCCGTCGTGTTCGACACCATCGCGGTGGAGTCCCAGCGCCAGCTGAACGAGACGTTCACCTGGTTCGTGCGCAACCGGCTGCCCAAGTACGAGCGGCCCCAGGCGGACGCGCTGGAGGACCTCGCCCCGGCGATCGTGGTCGACCAGCGGCCGATCGGCGGGCACTCCCGCTCCACGGTCGGCACCATGACGGACGTCTACTCGGTGCTGCGGGTGCTGTTCTCCCGGCACGGCACACCGAGCGCCGGCGCGGCGACGGCGTACTCGTTCAACGATCCGGCGGGCATGTGCCCGCGCTGCGACGGGCTGGGCCGTACGGTCCAGCCCGACTGGGAGCGCATCCTGGACCCCGCCCTGTCCCTCGCGGACGGGGCGGTGCGCTTCCCTCCGTTCACGGCCGGGACCTGGCAGGGACAGACGTATGTGAACACCGAGGAGCTGGACCCGGACAAGCCGGTCGGCGCGTTCACGGCGGCCGAGCGGGAGTTCCTGATGCGGGGGCGGTCCGGCAGCAAGGTCACCATCAGCGGCTCGGGCGGCACCTGGGTCACCGACTACGAGGGGCTCGCCGACCGGTTCGAGCGGCTCTATCTCAAGCGGGACCTGTCGGCGCTCAGCCAGAAGACCCGCGACCTGGTGAACGGGTTCCTGGTGGAGGGCGGGTGCTCCCTGTGCGGGGGCGCACGGCTGAACGCGGCGGCGCTGGCGTCGCTGATCGGCGGGCGGTCCATCGCGGACTGCGCCCGGATGCAGGTCACGGATCTGGTCGAGGTGCTGCGGGAGATCGACGACCCGGTGGCCCGGCCGATCGCCGCGGCGGCGGTCGCCGCGCTGGAGCGGATCACCGCGATCGGCCTCGGCTATCTCAGCCTGGACCGGGAGACCGGCACCCTGTCCGGCGGCGAGGGCCAGCGGCTGAAGACCGTACGGCACCTGGGCTCCAGCCTCACCGGGATGACGTACATCTTCGACGAGCCCAGTGTCGGGCTGCATCCACGGGACGTGGGGCGGCTCGGGGATCTGCTGCTGCGGCTGCGGGACAAGGGCAACACGGTGCTGGTGGTGGAGCACGACCCGGATGTGATCGCGCTGGCCGACCATGTGGTGGACATGGGGCCGGGCGCGGGGGCGGCGGGCGGCACAGTGGTCTTCGAGGGCACCCCGCGCGAGCTGGCCTCGGCCGACACGCCGACGGGACGCTGCCTGGGACGGCGTACGGCGGTCAAGGAGCCCGTCCGGGAGGCGGCCGGAGGGCGCTGGGTGAAAGGGGCGGACCGGCACAATCTGCGGGGGGTGACGGTGGAGTTCCCGACCGGGGTCCTCACGGCGGTCACGGGAGTCGCCGGATCCGGGAAGAGCACCCTGGTGGCGCAGTTCACCGAGGCGCACCCGGAGGCGGTGGTCGTCGACCAGTCCGCGATCGGCATCTCGGGGCGCTCCACCCCGGCCACGTACCTCGGGGTGCTCGACCCGGTGCGGCGGCTGTTCGCGCGGGAGACGGGCGCGGACGCCGGGCTGTTCAGCTTCAACTCCACCGGGGCCTGTGCTGCCTGCGAGGGCCGCGGGATCATCTACAACGACCTCGCCTTCATGGACCCGGTCACCACCGTCTGCCCGGACTGCCGTGGACGGCGGTTCAAGGAGGAGGTACTGCGGCTGACGGTCGGCGGGCACTCCATCGCGGACGTGCTGGACATGACCGCCGGGGACGCCCTCGGGTTCCTCACCGAGCCGGGCGTCCGGCGGCGGCTCCAGGCCATGAACGACGTCGGTCTGACCTATCTCGCGCTCGGACAGCCCATGTCCACGCTGTCGGGCGGTGAGCGCCAGCGGATCAAACTGGCCACCCGGCTTCACCACACGGGCGCGGTGTACGTCCTGGACGAGCCGACGACGGGGCTGCACATGTCGGACGTGGACCGGTTGCTGGCGCTGCTGGACCGGCTCGTGGACGGCGGCAACACGGTGATCGTGGTCGAGCACAACCTGGACGTGGTGGCGCACGCGGACTGGGTCGTGGACCTGGGACCGGACGGAGGCCGGGACGGCGGACAAGTGATCTTCGAGGGAACCCCGCGCCAACTCCTCGACACGCGCGGGTCGTTCACCGCGGACCATCTGCGGCGCGCCACGGCCTGACATACGGGGGGTTTCGTCCGCACCGAGCGGCACTGCATCATGGCCCACCGGTGCCCCATGACGGCACCGCCGCCGCCGTCGCCGATCCGGAGTGTTCCCTCGTGCCCAGCAAGAAGGCCCTTGTCCGCCGCCCCGGTCCCCGACTGGCCGAGGGGCTCGTCACCCATGTCGAACGCACGGAGATCGATCCGGAGCTGGCCGCCGCCCAGTGGGAGTCCTATGTGGACGTGCTCGCCGCGCACGGCTGGGAGACCACCGAGGCGGCCCCGGCCGACGACTGCCCGGACGCGGTGTTCGTGGAGGACACCGTGGTCGTGTACAAGAACGTGGCCCTGATCGCCCGGCCCGGCGCCGAGTCCCGCCGTGGGGAGACCCACGGGGTGGAGCAGGCCATGGCCGGGCTCGGCTGCTCCGTGAACTGGGTGTGGGAGCCGGGCACCCTGGAGGGCGGCGACGTGCTGAAGATCGGGGACACGATCTACGTCGGCCGGGGCGGGCGCACCAACGCGGCCGGGGTCCAGCAGCTGCGGGCCACGTTCGAGCCGCTCGGGGCGCGGGTGGTGACCGTGCCGGTGAGCAAGGTGCTGCATCTGAAGTCGGCGGTCACGGCGCTGCCCGACGGGACGGTCATCGGGCATGTGCCGCTCATGGACACGCCGTCGCTGTTCGGGCGTTTCCTTCCGGTGCCGGAGGAGTCCGGGGCACATGTGGTGCTCCTGGGCGGCGACACGCTGCTCATGGCGGCCAGCGCGCCGAAGACGGCGGAGCTGTTCCAGGATCTGGGCTACGCGCCGGTCCTGGTGGACATCAGCGAGTTCGAGAAGCTGGAAGGCTGTGTGACATGCCTCTCGGTCCGGCTGCGGGAGCTGTACGCCTGACAGGTGGCCGCCCCACCCGGACGGCCCGCGTATGCGCGGTCCCCGAGGGGGCTCCGCCGCCGGACCGACACGCACGGATTTCCGCAGCGTAGGGCGTGACCTGGGGCCTTTACCGCGGACTTAACCTACGGTTTCGTAACCTACGGGTTCGTAGCCTACGATCCCGTAGGTTCCGGCTCCGCTCGCCGGTCCCGTCCCCCTCGAACGACGTCCCCCTGGAGTTCCTGTGACCATCACCCCTCCGCACCTCGGCAGCCCCTCCGTGTGGACCGACGCACGGCTGCTGTACGCCCTGGAGGAAGTGGTCGAGACCGAACTCAACCGGCATCTGAAGATCGCCAAGGACTGGATGCCGCACGAGTACGTGCCCTGGAGCGACGCCCGTAACTTCCCCGGCTTCTTCGAGGACGGCGAGCCCTGGGAGAAGGAGCACTCCAAGGTCACCGAGATCGGCAGGATAGCGCTGGTGGTGAACCTCCTCACCGAGGACAACCTGCCCAGCTACCACCACGAGATCGCCTCCCTGTTCGGCCGGGACGGCGCCTGGGGCACCTGGGTGCACCGCTGGACGGCGGAGGAGGGGCGCCATGGCATCGTGATGCGGGACTATCTGCTCGCCTCCCGCGCGGTGGACCCGGACAAGCTGGAGCAGTTCCGGATGTCCCACATGAGTGAGGGCTTCGAGTCCGACAACCGGCACTCGATGCTGCACTCGGTCGCCTATGTCGCCTTCCAGGAGCTGGCGACCCGGATCTCCCACCGCAACACCGGCCACCAGTCCGGGGACCCGGTCTGCGACCGCATGCTGGCCCGGATCGCCACCGACGAGAACCTGCACATGGTCTTCTACCGCAATCTCCTCAAGGCGTCCTTCGAACTCGCCCCCGACCTGACCATGCAGGCCGTGCGCGATGTCGTGGTGAACTTCCGGATGCCGGGGCACGGCATCCCCGGCTTCGAGCGGGCCGCCGCGCAGATGGCCATCGGCGAGGTCTACAACATGCGCATCCACCACGACGACGTGCTCCAGCCGGTGCTGCGGTTCCTGAAGATCATGGAGATCGACGGGCTCGGCCCCGAGGGCCGCCACGCGCAGGAGGAACTCGGGATGTTCATGGGCGGACTGGACGCGGAGGCGCTCAAGTTCGACGAGAAGCTGGCCGCGCGCAAGGCGCGGATGGCGGCGCGCGCACAGGGCTGACGCGACCGCCGGGACGGTGGGAGAGGGCGGCGCCGGGGAGCGGATCCCCGGCGCCGCCGCTGCGTGTCCGGCGGTATGGGCGGGCCGGACACGGCGGGCGTACCGGACGGGCTCAGCGGACGAGACGGCGCAGGTGCAGCCGTTCCTTCTCGGAGAGACCGCCCCAGACGCCGAAGCGCTCGTCGTTCTCCAGGGCGTAGTCCAGACAGGCGCGGCGCATGTCGCACATGCCGCAGATGCGCTTGGCCTCGCGCACCGAACTGCCCGGCTCGGGGAAGAAGAAGTCCGACCCGGTCTGTGCGCACAGGGCCTGGTCCTGCCAGGCGGGGGCGGCCGGGGTGAGGGAATCGGAGTGCATGCCAAGAGCGTGCCGGGGCGCGCGAAACGTTCGCTCAACGCGCGATATACGCGGGAGCGAGGAGGGAGCGATTCGGCGGTCGGGGCGTATATCCGGGCGTCTGTCGGGGGTTGCGGGGGACGTTTTCCGGGGTCGCTCCCCCGGGCCGGTTCCGCGGGGCGGTGACGGTGGCGACGGGAACGATGGTGCACCCGCCGGACGGTGCGGCACACGGCGGCGCGCGGGCGGGGGCGGCTCCGGCAGCGATTGTCAGTGGGCGGTGCGAGACTCGGCAGTGGACGGTGTGCGCGGTGTGTGCGCCGGAGCGGCGACGGACAGACAGCGGTACCGGACAGGCAGTGAACAGGCAGTGATGTCCCCGGGAAGGTGATCATGCTCAGCACCCATTTCGTCACCGGCGCACCGAACTGGGTCGATCTCGGTACGGCCGACCTCGACCGGGCGACCGCCTTCTACCAGGGGCTCTTCGGCTGGCAGTGGCGCTCCGCCGGACCGGACACCGGGGGCTACGGCTTCTTCCAGCTCGACGGGAAGACGGTCGGGGGTGTGATGCCGGTCACGCCCGAGCAGGGGCCGCCGTCCTGGACCGTCTTCTTCCACACACCGGACGCCGACCGGACGACGGAGACGGCCCGCGCGGTGCGGGGCACGGTGCTGGCGGAGCCGATGGACGTCATGGACCAGGGCCGCATGGCGATGCTCACGGACCGCGGGGGCGCGGCGTACGGCATCTGGCAGCCGGGGCGGATGACCGGGTTCGAGACGGCCGGTGAGAGCGGGGCGCTGGTCTGGGTCGAGCTGTACACGCGGGACATCGCGGGGGCGGCGGGCTACTACCACAAGGTGCTCGGCTGGGAGACGTCCTCGGTCAGCTACCCCAGTGGCTCCTACACCTGCGTCAATCCCGCCGGGCAGGACGAGGAGACCATGTTCGGCGGACTGGTGCCGCTGGACGAGGACCCGACGGAGGCGGGCGGCGAGCCGTACTGGCTCCCCTACTTCGCCACGGACGACCCGGACCGGGTGTGCGCCCGCGCGGCGGAGCTGGGCGGTGCGGTCCGGCTGGCGGCCATGGACATTCCCGAGGTGGGGCGGGTGGCGCGGCTCGCGGACCCCTCCGGGGCGAGATTCGCGGTGCTGCGGCCCAATCCCCGGCGGGGGTGAGGTGAGCCCCCGGCAGGGGTGAGGTGGGCGCGGTGTGAGGCGGGCTCGGTGTGCCGTGCGTGGTGTGGCGTGGGCGCTCAGGCTGACGCGCGGTGGACGAGGGTGGTCGGGAGGATGACGCCGGTCGCGGGGGCGGTGGGCCCGGAGTGGGTCGCGGGGCCGCGCAGCCGGGCCAGGAGGCGGCGGGCCATCAGACGGCCCATGCCCTCGATGTCCTGACGGACCGTCGTCAGCGGGGGTTCGGTCTGCTCGGCGATCGGCAGCATGTCGTCGAAGCCGACCACGGCGACGTCGCTCGGGACGCGCAGACCCTGCTCGCGCAGTACGCGCAGGGCGCCGACGGCGGTGAGGTCGTTCGCCGCGAACACCGCGTCCAGGTCGGGGCGCCGGTCCAGGAGTTCCCGCATCGCCCGGTCCCCGCCGGACGGGGTGAAGTCGCCGTGCGCGACCAGCGCGGGGTCGCCGTCCGGGAGGACGTCGCGGTAGCCGTCGAGGCGGTCCGCCGCGGACGTCTGGTCCAGGGCGCCGGTGATGTGCGCGATCCGGGTACGGCCGAGGGCGAGGAGATGGCGTACGGCCTCGCGGGCGCCGCCGCGGTTGTCGCTGTCGACGTACACGGTCGGTTCCGGGGCGGGTTCGCCGTCGCCCCAGCCGGGACGGCCGCCGAAGACGGCGGGGACGCCTGCGCGGTGGATCAGCGCGGGGAGTGGGTCGTCGAGGTGGAGGGAGAAGACCAGGGCGCCGTCGACATGGCCGCCGGCGAGGTAGCGGCCCACCCGGGCGTGGTCGTCGCGGCCCTCGGTGAGCAGGAGGACGAGTTGGTTGTCGTGGGCGGTCAGTTCCTTGCTGATGCCGCGGAGCTGGAGGGCGAAGAAGGGGTCGGCGAAGATGCGGCTCTCTGGTTCGGCGGCGACCACGGCGATGGCGTCGTGGCGGCGGGTGACGAGGCTGCGGGCCGCCTGGTTGGGAACGTAGCCGAGTTCTTCCACGGCTTGGCGTACGCGCTCCGCCAGGGGGGCGCGTACGCCGTCGCCGCCGTTCACCACGCGGGAGACCGTGGCCCGTGAGACCCCCGCCCGCGCGGCGACTTCCTCCAGCGTGGGGCGCGGGGTGGTGTCGGTCACGTGGGGGCTCCTTGGTGGGGGCGGGTGAGTTGTGGAGCAGGATAGCGAGGGGGTGGGGTGGGGGGTTGGTTTATGGGTGCGGGTGCGGGTGCGGGTGCGGGTGCGGGTGCGGGTGCGGGTGCGGATGCGGGTGCGGGTGCGTGGGGGTTGAGCGCGCAGTTCCCCGCGCCCCTGGAGGGGGTTGGCTATACCGGTGATGGCCGGTCGCCGCCGTCACGCCCCTGTTCAGGTCAAAAGGTCCGTCTCCCGGCCCCTTCCCGTGCGGTGGGCCTGGTCGTATGCCAGCCAGGCCAGTGACAGGTCCTGCCAGGGGAGGCCCACGGGGGCGTAGACCGTGCGTTGGGTGGGGGTCTCGCGGCCGGGGTGTTCGGTGCGCAGGATCTCGCCGAGGGTCGCCGCGGCGGCCGTCGGGGGCAGGCCCGCCGCCGCCAGGGCGCCCGTCTCGGCAGCCAGCCCACGGTCGTCGACGACGAGCAGGGCGGACGACAGGAGATCCGCAGCCAGTTCCTGCTTGCCGGGCTCGTCGGCGCCCAGGCTGGTGACATGGGTGCCGGGGCGGATGTCGGCCAGGGTGAGCAAGGGTTCGCGGGACCAGGTGGCGAGGAGGACGATGTCCGCCGCCGACGCCACCGCCCGCGCGTCCATGGCCACCCGGCCCCCGTGGCGCGCGGCGAACGCCTCGGCGCGGGCGGGGTCCGTGTCGCACACCACCAGGTCGGTGCGCGGTCGCAGCGCGGCGAGGCCCCGGACCATCAACTCGGCCTGGGCACCCGCGCCGATCACCCCGACTCTGGTGCCGTCGCCCGCGAGGGCGTGAGTGCCGAGGGCGGCGGCGAGGCCGGTGCGCCATGCAGTGAGGGTGGCGGAGTCGAGCAGGGCGAGCAGGGTGCCGTCCCGGCCGTCGTGCAGACAGACCACCCCACGCAGGGCGGGACGGGCGGCCGGGAACTTGGCGTTGACCTTGACGGTGTAGGCGTCGATGCCGGGCAGCAGGCCCGGGACGAGGACGGTGGCCGTGCCGGGGAACGGGAGGTCGGTCCGTATCCGCCGTCCGTCGGTCTCGACGGGGGCGGCCACGAACCCCTCCCGCAGGGCGGCGAGACAGGCCGCCGGCTCCAGTAGGGCTTCGAGATCGGTGCGAGTGAGAAGTCGGGTCACCCCCACATGATCGCCCAGACGTAATCACCCAGGCATGGCCACCCCCACATGATCACCCAGACCCGATCACCCAGGCACGGTCGACGAGACCCGATCACCCAGCTCCGGCCGCCCAGACATGGTCACCCGGTCCCGATCACCCAGGCACGCTCACCCAGCCCCGGCCACCCAGCCCCGATCACCCCCACCCGCCCCCCACCTCAGTGCTGATGCCCACCCGACTTCCCGCCCGCCGGGTCCGCGGCCGGTGCCGAGGGCGAGGCCGAGCGCGACGACTGGGGCGCGGACGCCTTCGGGGCCGCCCCCGACGCCCCCGACGTCCCCGACGCCTTCGGAGCCGTCCCCGACCCCCCCGACCCCGCCCCATGCCCCTGGTGCCCGCCATGCGGGTCGTACCCCGGAATCGTGCCGTCCGGCTTCTTCACCAGGAACAGGCCGACCATCCCCATGTCGGAGTGGCTCTGGACATGGCAGTGGTACATCCAGGCGCCCGCGCCCACGCCCTCCCCGGCGATCACCTGGAAGCCGAAGGAGTCGGCGGGGCCGACGATCTTGTTGTCGATGACCTGGCTGGGGTCCTCGGGGCCGGTGAGCAGGCCGGTGCGGTTGTCGGCCCAGCGATGACCGTGCATATGGAACGTGTGGTAGTACTCGCCGTGCGTGATCATCACGAACTCGACCCGGTCACCGACGGTGGCCTCGAAGTCCGGGCCGGTGTGCGCGGCGCGGTTGTTGATCGACATGTCGTTGAAGACCACGGTGTGGGTGCGGTCGGGGAGGATGTCCCCCTTGCGGCGGACTATCACGGGGCCGTACAGACCGTTGCGAATGCCACCGGTGCCGTGCTCGGTGCCCACCACATGGTCGTGGTAGTGCCAGTAGCCCGCGCTTCCGGCCCGCCAGGTGCCGTCCTTGCGGCGGCCGGGGGCGTGGGTGCGCCAGGTGTAGGTGCGGGTGCCGCCGGGCTCCACATGACTGTTGTTCATCTTGGTGCCGTCGCTGGTGATCTCGTAGTCCAAGCCATGGACATGGAGGCTCACGGGCACGTCCATGGTGTTCTCGAACTCGATGTGGACGGTGTCGCCCTCGTTGAGCTCGATCAGCGGGCCCGGCACGCTGGCCTTGCCCTTCTCGAAGCCGTAGCCCATTTTTCCGCCGTCGAGGCGCTCGGCGTAGAGCTTGATGCGGCGGGTCTCGCCGCCGGCCGGGGCGGTGCGCGCCGGGCCCTCGGCGCTCACGGCATCGGGTCCCAGGGACAACGATGTCGCGACCGCCGCACCGCCCAGCAGCACCCGCCGGTTGAATCCGCGTCTGTCCATGCCGAACTCCCCACGTCGGTACGGGATTCAGGACGGTAGCCGGGAGACGGGGGGTTTTTCCACACTCAGGACAAAGTTTGTTTCTTCTCGGTCATACCTATTGGCGAACCGTGCAAAGAGGTCTAGCTTTCCTAGGCGCCGACTGTGAACCGACGAGGGGTGGAAGACCACATGCGGTCCACGACGCACCAAAGACCCTTTCCCGTACCGGGACCGGGGACACCGGGGCGCACCGGGAGACCGGCCGGGAGACGTACCGGGCGGCGGGCCCTGACGGCCGTGCTGGCCGCCGGGTTCGTCACCGCCGGGCTGCTCTCGGGCCCGTCCGCGAGCGCCCGCCCGGCCCCCGATCCGTCCCTGACAACGATGTCCATCAAGTCGCCCCCGGGCGGCGCGAATGTACGAGTGCTGGTGTTCTACGGCTCGGCGGCGGGCGGCGAGGAGTCGCCCGTGGTGAACGCCGGGATCGAGGCGATCGAGGCGATCGGGCTGTCCGGCCCGCTCAACCAGCGCTTCACCACCGAGGCCACGGACGACGCCTCGGTCTTCACCAACGCCACCAAGCTGGGCCGGTACAACGCCATCGCGTTCGTCACCGGCGGCGGCGACATCCTGGACCCGGAGCAGGAGGCCGGTCTTGAGGCGTACATGGAGGCCGGAGGCGGTTTCCTGGGCGTCCATGACGCGGCGAAGGCGGAGCCGTACTCGGACTGGTTCACCGGTCTGATCGGCGCCCGGCCGGCCGCGTCTAGCCCGACGAACGTCCAGCGGGCCACCGTCGAGATCGGTGACCGGCAGCACCCGGCGACCAAGAGCCTGCCGCTGACCTGGAAGCGGCCGGACGTCTGGTCGAACTGGGTGAAGAACCCGTCCGGCAGTGTGCACACGGTCGCCCGGGTGCGCGAGTCGACGTACAAGCCCGGCGCGGGCGCCAACGGCTGGGACCACCCGGTCAGCTGGTGCCGTGACTACGACGGCGGGCGCTCCTTCTACACCGGGATGGGCGGCACGGCCGCCGCCTACGACGAGACCGACTTCCGGGGTCATCTGCGCGGCGCGCTGCTGTGGACCACCCGGCTGGTGCAGGCCGACTGCAAGGCCACCATCACCGGGAACTACAAGGCGGAGCGGCTGACCCGGCCCAACCAGCCGGGGCAGAACGACCAGATCGGCGAGCCGCACGGACTGGTGACCGCGCCCGACGGGCGGGTGTTCTACATCGGCCGGGGCGGTGCCGACTCCTCGCAGCCGGTGATCACCGACTGGAACAACCCGGACATCGGCAAGGGCAAGGGCGAGATCCACGTCTACGACCCGAAGACCCAGCAGGTCACGCTGGCCGGGGCGCTGTCCGTGTTCGGCAACAAGGGCGGCGGCGACGAACTCGTCAAGGTCGAGGAGGGGCTGCTCGGGATCGAGCTGGACCCGGGGTTCGCCCGGAACGGGTGGGTGTATCTGCACTACACCCCGCACGACCGGATCGACCGGGACACCCGGATGGCCGAGCGGCGGGTCTCCCGCTTCACCCTGGACCAGGCCACCAACAAGCTGGATCTGAGCAGCGAGAAGGTGCTGCTGAAGTGGCCGGTGCAGATCCACAGCTGCTGTCACGCGGGCGGCGGCATGGCCTGGGACTCCCAGGGCAATCTGTACATCGCCACCGGTGACAACAACTCCAGCGGCTTCAGCGGCGGTTACTCGGGCAACAACCCGCAGCCCAACTACAAGGGCGTCTCCTTCGCCGACGCCCGCCGCACCTCCGGCAACACCAACAACCTCAACGGCAAGATCCTGCGCATCCACCCGGAGCCGGACGGCACGTACACCCTGCCGAAGGGGAACCTGTTCACCGGCCAGGAGCCCGACGAGGGCGGCGGCAAGACCCGCGGCGAGATCTATGTGATGGGGGTCCGCAACCCGGCCCGGATCTCCGTGGACCAGCGGACCGACATCCTGTACGCGGGCTGGGTCGGCCCGGACGCCGGGTCGCCGTCGACGACCTGGGGCCCGGCGAAGTACGACACCTTCGCCGCGATCACCAAGGCGGGCAACCACGGCTGGCCGTACTGCATGGGCAACAAGCAGCCCTACCGGGACCGCAATCTGCCCGATCCGTCCCAGCCGCTGGGCTGGTACGACTGCAACGCGCCGAAGAACGAGTCGCCGAACAACGACGGCCTGGTCAATCTGCCGCCGGTGACCGGGAACAGCATCTGGTACTCGCCGCAGGGCGGTGGCCCCGACTTCCCGCGCAACGCCGCCGGTGTCCCCTCCTACAAGCAGGAGGAGGCGACCTACGCGCTGCCGTGGCTCAAGGGCGGCGGTCAGGCCGCGATGAACGGGCCGGTGTACCGCTACGACACCGCTTCGGCGAGCGCGGTGAAGTGGCCGTCGTACTGGGACGGCAAGTGGTTCGTCGGTGACTTCTACGACGGCGACCAGCCGCGCAACGCGGTCCAGATGGACCCGAAGACGGTCGGGAACGGCGGTCTTCCGGTGCACTCGGAGTCGCTGAAGAAGATCGTGCCGATCGGCAACGACGGCATCAGGAACCTCATGGACTGGAGATTCGGTCCGGACGGCGCGCTGTATGTGCTCGACTACGGCCGGGGCTTCTTCACCTCGGACGCCAGGTCGGCGCTGTGGCGGGTCACCTACACCGGCGGCGGCCCGACCCCGGCCGCGGGCCAGCTCGCGAAGGGGGCCAAGTGAGACGCCCGATACGAAGAATGCCCCGCGGCAGACTCCTCACCGCGCTGCTCGCGGCCGTACTGATGATGCTGGGCCTCGCGTCGGCGCCGGCGCTCGGGCAGCAGTCCGCGGCGCCGAAGGCACCGGCCGCGCCCGCCGCGGAGCAAACCCTGACCTGGACGGCGGGCGATCCGATCGACCGCTATCTGTCGGCGCCGAAGACGGCGGTGGCGGGTCCGGCGACGATCGTGTTCGAGAACAGCACGGCGACCGGCAACACCACCGGGATGCCGCACACCCTGACGTTCGTGACGAGCGACCCGGAGTTCAACGGCGATGTGCAGCTGAACATCCTGGCCAGCCCGTCGGACGCGAACGGCGGCAAGCACACCGCCCAGGTGAACCTGACGCCGGGCCGCTACTTCTACCACTGCACGATCCCCGGCCACGGCATGATGCAGGGCATCCTGGTGGTGACCGAGGGCAGCGGTGAGGACACCACGGCCCCGCAGACCGACGTCCAGGTCACGGGCACGCAGAACACCCAGGGCGAGTACGTCGGTGCGGCGACCGTGGCGGTCACGGCGACGGACGAGGCGGGCGGCTCGGGCGTGGACCGGATCGAGTACGCGCTCGGCGACGACGGCGCCTGGCAGCCGTACACCGCGCCGGTCGTGGTCGACCAGGTCGGGGCGCACAAGGTGCGCTACCGGGCGGCCGACAAGGCGGGCAATGTCGCGGCGGAGAAGGCCGCGCAGTTCACCGTGATCGCCCCGCCGACCGACGACACCACCGCGCCGGACACCTCGGCGACCGTGACGGGTGAGCGCAACCCGGACGGTACGTACATCGACATGGCGACGGTGACGGTGTCCGCGTCGGACACCGGGTCCGGGGTCAACACCATCGAGTACGCGATCGGGGCGGACGGCGCCTGGCAGCCGTACACCGCGCCCGTGATGGTCCACCAGGTGGGCGCGCACACCGTGCGCTACCGGGCCACCGACAAGGCGGGCAATGTGGCCGCCGTGAAGAGTGTGCAGTTCACGGTGGTGGCCGCGCCGCCCAAGGACACCACGGCCCCGGTGACGGGCATCGCGGTGGACGGGGCGCGCAACTCCGACGGGGCGTACATCGGCAACGCCAAGGTGACGGTGACGGCGACGGACGAGGGCGGGTCCGGTGTCGACCGGATCGAGTACTCGCTCGACGGCGGCCCGTACCTGGCGTACTCCGCGCCGGTGGTCGTCGACCGGGCCGGTGCCCACGCGCTGGCCTACCGGGCGACCGACAAGGCGGGCAACACCGCGGCGGCCCGCACGGCGTACTTCACCGTGGTGTCCGGCGGTCCGCCGCCGCCCGCTTGCGCGGAGTACGACGAACGGCTGACGGTGATCGTCGGCACGGTCGACTCGGGTGTGCCGAACCGGCTGACCCAGAACCGCTGCCGGATCAACGAGCTGATCGAGGACGAGAAGCAGTGGACGTCCCACGCGCTGTTCCTCAAGCACGTCAAGACCGTGCTGGACAAGCTGCGCAGGGACGGGGTGATCGACACCCGTGAGTACAACACGATCACCCGGGCCGCCAAGCAGTCCGGCATCGGCACCCCGGGCCAGACGACCGGCTACCGTCCGCTCTTCGACGGCACGGCGGGCTCCTTCGCCAAGTGGCAGCACGTGGGCGGCGGTTCGTTCGGGCTGAACGCGGACGGCTCCATGACCAGCGGCACCACCAAGGGCGGCCTGGGCATGCTGTGGTTCCCGCAGCGCAAGTACGGGGACTTCTCGCTGCGCCTCCAGTGGCGGGACGACGCCCCGGGCACGGGCAACGCCAACTCCGGTGTGTTCGTGCGCTTCCCGGGTGTGCTGAACCACCCGGAGGAGTCGCGGCCGGAGTGGGTCGCCATCAAGTTCGGCCATGAGGTGCAGGTCCTCGACCGTCC
This sequence comes from Streptomyces sp. NPDC048290, assembly GCF_040652095.1. Classification (NCBI taxonomy): domain Bacteria; kingdom Bacillati; phylum Actinomycetota; class Actinomycetes; order Kitasatosporales; family Streptomycetaceae; genus Streptomyces; species Streptomyces sp. NPDC048290. The sequence goes on along the minus strand of NZ_JBEZLM010000003.1, from coordinate 176,316 downwards.
GGACGGGGACATGTACAAGACGGGTTCCGTCTACGGCTTCGACCGGGTCGGTCTGGCCGGGGCGGGCGTGACCCAGAAGGGCACCTGGAACGACTACGAGATCCGGGTGGTCGACCAGCACTACTCGGTCTACCGCAACGGTGTCCTGATCAATGAGTTCGAGAACAGCGGCGGCCAGGAGTTCGTGCCGCCGCGCGGGGACGACCCGGGCACGGACGGACGCCGGTACGCCTCCGGCTACATCGGGCTCCAGGTGCACGGGACCACGGATGTGATCTCGTACCGGGACATCCGGATCAAGGACCTCTAGCGGAAGGTGCGGCACAGGTGAGGCGCCCGCGACCGGAACCCCGGTCGCGGGCGCCTCGCGCTGTCCGTCAGGGGCGCCAGAGGTCCAGGGCCCACTGGCCGGGGGCGATCTCGTAGCAGTTGAAGTAGGAGGCGCCGGCGTTCATGACGGCCCAGTTGCCGACGTAGAAGCAGGCGGCCTGGCTGGTGTAGGTGCCCCAGGAGACCCAGCGGGAGATGCCGACATCGGTGGTGACGGTGGATGTGGTGGCCGGGGTGGCGGCCTGGGCGGCCGGAGCGGCGACCAGTCCGGCGGTGGCGGCGGCGCCGATCACGGCCGCGGTGGCGAGCGTCTTGCGCAGGGACATACGTGGGCCCTCCCTCTCTTCGGGGCCGTCCAGGGTTCCGCCCGGGACGACATGGGGAAGATTGGTCCAGACCTCCTTGGGGGCACAACGAGAACCTCACATTCCGGGACTTATTGGCTGATACCAGAGCTATTGGCTGAAATCCTCTCGCCCGCTCCCGACGCCCGGCCGGTCCCCGTCGTCCCGCAGCAGGAACACCGCGACGAGCGCGAACACGAACATCCCGACCGTGGCCACCGCCGCCACCAGCGGCCACAGCCCGTTCTGCGCCGCCACCGCCTCGTCCACCCCGCCGGACGCCAGGATGGTCGTCGGGTCGGTGAGGGCATGCAGCACGATCGCCGTCCAGAGCGTGCCGGTGACCCGCATGGCCAGATACATGCAGACGCCGTACGCGAACGCGTACAGGACGGTGACCAGGACCGTGCTCGGCGCCATCCCGGACACCAGGTTGACCAGGTGCATCAGGGCGAACAGCAGCGCGGACACCACCATCACGTACCGCTCGCGGTGTCCGGCGCCGCGCAGCATCTGGACCGTCAGACCCCGGGTGGCCAGCTCCTCGGCCAGGCCGACGCAGAGGCCGAGCAGGGCGAGGGACGCGATCTGCTGCGGGCGCCAGTCGCTCCAGTCGACGGCGGCGGTGTGCGCCACGATCGCCACGACCACCAGCGCGGGGCCCACCCACATCCAGGGGCGGGTGCTGAGCCGCCGCCGGCCGAAGACCCGGCCGGTCCAGTGCAGCGCAGCGGTCAGGCCGAACAGGGTGACCGCGCCGACCGCGACGGGCAGCACCAGACCGAAGACGATGCTCGCGCCGGTCGCCAGGACGTCGTCACGGTCGATCCGGTCGCCGAAGAGGGCGTCGACCAGTCGGCCGACCAGCAGGTAGTACCCGAGGTAGCCGAGGATCAGCAGGACCGCCCGACCGGTGGACGGGCGGCCGAAGAACCTGTCGAGCGCCCCGCGCGGGCCTCCCGGTCCGTTCCCGGTGCTCCGTGTCATCGCGTCTCCCCCGCCTCGTCCATGTTCATGACAGTGCGCACTAATCGGACAATTAGAGCACAGCGCCGGTGGCGGCAACCTCGTGATCTGCGGGATCGATTCAGCGGACTCGTTCGAGTGACGAAAGGGAAACCACGGAGCGGATCGGGGCAGGCTCGTCGGCGTAACAACTGCCGCTCCCTTGGAGGACGTTCATGCCCCGCTTCGCCGCCGCCGCCCTCGGTGCCTTCGCCCTGATCGGCGTACTGGCCGCTCCCGCCGCTGCCATCCCGGACCCGCTGACCACCGTCGACTGCGCCGTGCAGGAGGTCACCGGACTGGTCTCGCTCACCGGTCTCGGTGTGCCCGCCGAGGTACCGGCGATGGCCTGTCTGGCGCCCTGAGGGACCCGGCTCCGGGGGCCGGAGCTGGTCTCGCCATCACGGCGGGGCCGGCTCCGGCCTCCGGCCCGTTTCCGGGGCCCCGCACCTCGGAGCCCGTCAGTCCTTCTTCGCCCGGCTCGGCTGCACCCGCTTCGGCTCGCCCGGCATCTTCGGGTACTCGGGCGGATACGGCAGATCGCCGAGACCGTGGTCGCGTTCGTCCCGCGCGGCCAGGTCCAGCAGCGCCTCCAGCGAGTAGCGGTGGTCGTCCATGTCGGCGTGGACGTCTCCGAGTGCGGCGAACCGGGCGGGCATGGTCGCCAGATCGAAGTCACGGGGATGCGCCTCGCCGACCTCCTCCCAGCGCAGCGGCGCCGAGACGGGGGCGTGCGGACGGGGGCGTACCGAGTAGGCGGAGGCGATCGTGCGGTCGCGGGCCGTCTGGTTGTAGTCCACGAAGATGCGCTCGCCGCGCTCCTCCTTCCACCACTTGATGGTGACCCGGTCCGGCATCCGGCGCTCCAGTTCGCGGCCGACGGCGATGGCGGCGCGGCGCACCTGGGTGAAGGTCCAGCGCGGTTCGATGGGCACGAAGACATGCAGTCCGCGTCCGCCGGAGGTCTTGGGGAAGCCGCGCAGACCGCCGAACTCGTCCAGCACGGCCCGGAGTTCATGGGCGGCGCGGACCGCGTCGTCGAAGTCGGTGCCGGGCTGCGGGTCCAGGTCGACGCGGAGTTCGTCGGGGTGGTCGACGTCCGCGCGCCGCACCGGCCAGGGATGGAAGGTGAGCGTGCCGAACTGGGCGGCCCAGACCACAGCCGCCGCCTCGGTCGGGCACATCTCGTCGGCGCTGCGTCCGCTGGGGAAGGTGATGTGGGCGGTGGGAATCCAGTCGGGCATGTTCTTCGGCGCCCGCTTCTGGAAGAACGACTCGCCGGTGACACCGTCGGGATAGCGCTCCAGCGTGGTGGGGCGGTCGCGCAGGGCGCGCAGGATGCCGGGGCCGACGGCGATGTAGTAGCGCGCGAGGTCCAGCTTGGTGAAACCGCGCTCCGGGAAGAACACCTTGCCGGGGCTGGACAGCCGTACGGTCCGGCCGGCCACGTCGAGCTGTACCGCTTCACCCATGCGAGCCACGGTAGGCGCACCGCCCATACCCCGCATATCGGGCGGATCGCCAGGTGCGGGCGGAGAATCTGAGGCATGGATCTGCCGGTGATACCGCCCGTGAAGCCGATGCTCGCCAAGTCCGTGGCGAAGATCCCGCCGGATATGCAGTACGAGGCGAAGTGGGACGGCTTCCGGGCGATCGTGTTCCGCGACGGCGCCGAGGTGGAGGTCGGCAGCCGGACCGGCAAGCCGCTGACCAGGTACTTCCCCGAGCTGGTGGCGGCGCTGCGGGAACGGGTGCCGGCGCGGTGCGTGCTGGACGGCGAGATCGTCATCGCGCGCGGCGGACGGCTGGACTTCGACGCGCTGACCGAGCGCATCCATCCGGCGGACTCCCGGGTACGGCAGCTCGCCGAGCGCACCCCGGCGTCGTTCGTGGCGTTCGACCTGCTGGCGCTCCAGGACGAGTCACTGCTCGACGTGCCCCTCACCGACCGGCGGGCGCTGCTGGTCAGGGCGCTGTCCGGGGTCACCGCCCCGGTGCATCTGGCCCCGGCGACCACGGACACCGCGCTGGCCGCGCGCTGGTTCGAGCAGTACGAGGGGGCCGGGCTCGACGGGGTGATCGCCAAGCCGCCGAACCTGCCGTACCGGCCGGGCGAGCGGGCCATGTTCAAGATCAAGCATGAGCGCACGGCGGACGTGGTGGTGGCGGGGTACCGGCTGCACAAGAGCGGACCGGTGGTCGGCTCGCTGCTGCTGGGGCTCTACGACGACCGGGGCACGCTCCAGCACGTCGGAGTGTCCGCCGCGTTCTCGATGAAGCGGCGCGAGGAGCTGATCGGGGAGCTGGAGCCGCTGCGGATGACGGACGCGGCCGGGCATCCGTGGGCGGCCTGGGCGGACGAGGCGGCGCACGAGGCGGCGCGGCTGCCGGGGGCGCCGAGCCGGTGGTCCGGCAAGAAGGACCTGTCCTGGGTGCCGCTGCGGCCGGAACGGGTGGCGGAGGTGGCCTACGACCATATGGAGAACGGGGCGCGCTTCCGGCACACGGCCCCGTTCCGCCGCTGGCGCCCTGACCGGACGCCGGAGAGCTGTACGTATGCGCAGTTGGAGGAGCCGGTGCGGTATGACCTGGCGGAGATTCTGGGGTCGGGGGGCTGACGGGCCCTCCGGTTGCCGCGCCGCCCCACCGGGGGTAGGGCGCCGGCCCCTCCTGGGCGCGCCGCTCCTCTTGGGCGTGCCGCTCCTCATGGGCGTGCCGCCCCGGACGCCGGTGGGCGACAGCCCCCGCGCCGCGCCTCACGCGCCTCCCGCGCCCCCCGCCCCTCACGCCCCTCCCGCTGCTCCGATCGGCCGATCCCGCCGTCCGGTCCCCGGTGATTCTTCGCGTTCCTTGCGAACGCCCCGAAGGGGGGCGGGTACAGCACCGACCAACCGATAAGCACACAATGAGGACACGAGCGGGCGGGTGGCGACGGTGAGCATCACAGACAGGACGAGCGACCCGGACGGGGCGGACATCGCGGGCGCGAGGGGCAAGGGCGCCGCTGCCGCCGGGGCGGACAGGACGGGCGACACGGCCGGGGCGGGCCTGACGCGTGGCGGGGGCGCCGCACTCCCCGCGTCGCCGGGCCCCCGGACGCGCCGCGCCGCGCGCACCGCCGCGCTGCTGGTGGTCGCCGCGGCCATGGCGCTGACCGCGAGCTGCACCGGCGGCGGCAGCGGTCGGGGCGACGACGGACGCGCCCCGGTGACCCCGCCCCCGGCCGTCTCCGAGAGCCCCCGCACGCCCACCGGCCCGGTGCTCGCCGTGAAGATCGACAATGTGCCGCAGGCCCGCCCGCAGACCGGTCTCGACGCGGCGGACATCGTCTACGTCGAGCAGGTCGAGGGCGGCCTCAGCCGTCTGATGGCGGTCTACGCGACCCGGCTGCCGGAGTCCGTGGGGCCGGTGCGCAGCGCCCGGGAGAGCGATCTGGAGCTGCTGCGCCAGTTCGACGAGCCGCTGTTCGCGTTCTCCGGCGCGCAGGGCAGGCTGCTGCCGGTGATCGACGGGGCGCCGGTGCGCGCGGAGACCCCGGAGACCGCCGCCGACGCGTACACCCGCTCCTCCGACCGGGCCACCCCGCACAATCTCTATCTGCGTCCGGACCGCCTGCTGTCCGCCCCGCCCGGCGCCGCCGCGCTGACCACGGGCTTCACCTACGGTCCGGCCCCGCGTGAGGGCGGCACCGCCGTGGACTCCCGGACCGTGCGCTACCCCGCCGCCACGTACACGTTCACCTGGTCGCCGGAGGAACACCGCTGGCTGGTCGCCATGGACGGCCGGGAGGCGGTCACCACGGACGCCGGTGCCGTCGCCCCGGCCACGGTCGTCGTCCAGCACGTCACCGTCCGGCCGTCGGTCTTCCACGACTCCAACGGCAACTACACCCCGTACACCGAGACGGTCGGTTCGGGGACGGCCGAGGTGCTGCGGGACGGGAAGGCGTACGAGGCGAAGTGGGAGCGGCCGGAGGGCGCCGACGGCACCCGGTTCACCACCGGCGACGGCAAGCCGCTGAACTTCGCGGACGGTCAGGTGTGGGTGGTGTTCGCCGAGCGGTGAGACATGCCCGGGGGGCGGCTCAGGAGGGGCGGCCGACCAGGGGTTCCTCCGGGTTGCGCAGCCCCTCCGCCGCGTCCGCGACCCGGCGGATCAGGTCGAGGAACACGGTGCGCTCGCCGGGGTCCAGCGGGGCCAGGAAGACCTGGTTCATCCGGGCGGTGCGCACCACCAGACGGCGGTGGACGCGGGCGCCGTCCTCGGTGAGGCGCAGCAGGAAGCGGCGGCCGTCCTGGGGGTCGCGCACCTTGTCCAGCAGGTCCCGGCGGCCGAGCCGGGAGATCACCTCGGCGATGGTCGACCGGTCGAGCCCGACCCGCTCCCCCACGGTCCGCTGGTCGAGACCTGGCTCCTCGGCGAGCGCGTTGAGGACGGCGAACTGCGGTGAGGTGATCTCCTCCGAGACCATGGTGTTCCACAGCAGGTAGTGCGCCTGCTGGAGGCGCCGGGCGAGGTGCCCGGGGTGGGTGGAGAGGTCCACCGCGGCCATGTGCGCTCCCCTGGTCCGATTGATCCGATCGGTCTGATGTCACAGCCGGGCTGTGACATCAGACGTGATGAATTTCGTTGGTGCACTGAACGATACCCCGGTACCCGTCCCACCGTCTGCGGCGGAACCGCCCTGCCTCACCCCGGATATACCAGCTCTTGACGCTAGCGCCGTCCCGGTGGCAGCGTGAAAGGAAGCTCGGCGAAACAATCAGTGCCCTGACTAATTGCCTGACCGGCTCAGGGGTCGGGGCGCCGGACAGAGAGGGCTTCGGGGATGGACAAGGTGGTCGCCTCGGCCGCCGCCGCGCTGGCCGACGTGCCGGACGGCGCGTCGCTCGCGGTGGGCGGATTCGGGCTCAGCGGGGTGCCGAACGTACTGATCCAGGCGCTGTACGAGCGCGGTACGGGCGGGCTGTCGGTGGTGTCGAACAACTGCGGCGCGATGGAGTCCGGTCTCGCCGTGCTGCTCGCGGCCGGGCGGATCGCCCGGGTCACGGGGTCGTACATCGGCGCCAACAAGGAGTTCGCCCGGCAGTACCTCGCCGGGGAGCTGGAGGTGGAGTTGATCCCGCAGGGCACCCTCGCGGAGCGGCTGCGCGCCGGGGGCGCCGGGATTCCCGCCTTCTACACCCCGGCCGGCGTCGGCACCCAGGTCGCCGAGGGCGGACTGCCCTGGCGGTACGACGGGTCGGGCGGGGTGGCGCTGGCCTCCCCGGCGAAGGAGGTCCGGGAGTTCGACGGCGTCGAGTACGTCCTGGAGCGCGGTATCCGCACCGACTTCGCGCTGGTCCGGGCGGCCCGGGGCGACCGGCACGGGAACCTCGTCTTCAACAGGTCGGCCCGGAACTTCAATCCGCTCGCCGCGATGGCCGGGAGGGTCACGATCGCGGAGGTGGAGGAGCTGGTGGAGCCCGGCGCGATCGATCCGGACGCGGTGCATCTGCCCGGCGTCTTCGTGCGCCGGGTGGTGGCGCTGACCCCGGAGCAGGCGGCGGACAAGCGGATCGAGCAGCGGACGGTGAGCAGCTGATGGCCTGGACCCGGCAGGAGATGGCCGCGCGGGCCGCGCGCGAACTGGCCGACGGACAGTACGTCAATCTGGGCATCGGGCTGCCGACGCTGATCCCGAATCACCTCCCGGCAGGCGTGGAGGTCGTCCTGGAGTCGGAGAACGGGATCCTGGGCACCGGACCGTACCCGGCGGACGACGAGGTCGACCCGGATCTGATCAACGCGGGCAAGGAGACGGTGACCGTCCTGCCCGGGGCGTCCTTCTTCGACTCGGCGCTGTCCTTCTCGATGATCCGCGGCGGGCACATCGATGTCGCCGTGCTGGGCGCGATGCAGGTCTCCGCGGGCGGCGACCTGGCGAACTGGGCGGTCCCGGGGAAGCTGATCACCGGGATCGGCGGGGCGATGGACCTGGTGCACGGGGCACGGACGGTGATCGTCGTGATGACCCACACCGCGAAGGACGGCTCCCCGAAGATCCTGGAGAACTGCACGCTGCCGCTCACCGGCCGGGCGTGTGTGGACCGGATCGTCACCGATCTCGGCGTCCTGGACGTCACCGCCGATGGACTGCTCCTGGTGGAGACCGCGCCCGGGGTCACCGCCGACGAGATCACCGCCAGGACCGCCGCCAAGGTGCGGACCGCGACCGCCGCCACGGCCGCCCCGGTCCCCCCGGCCGCCACCGAGGAGGCGCGGTCATGAGGGACGTCTACATCGTCGACGCCGTCCGCACCCCCATCGGCCGCTACAACGGCGCCCTCGCCTCCGTCCGCCCGGACGACCTGGCCGCGCACGCCGTCCGTGAACTCCTCGCCCGCACCCCGGACCTGGACCCGGCCCGGATCGAGGACGTCTACCTCGGCAACGCCAACGGCGCCGGTGAGGAGAACCGCAACGTCGGCCGCATGGCCGCGCTGCTCGCCGGACTGCCCGTCACCGTCCCCGGCGTGACCGTGAACCGGCTGTGCGCGTCCGGTCTGGAAGCGGTGATCCAGGCGGCCCGCGCCATCGCCGCCGGGGACGCCTCGATCGCCGTCGCGGGCGGGGTCGAGTCGATGACCCGCGCCCCGTACGTGCTGCCCAAGTCGGAGCAGCCGTTCCCGGCGGTCCACGCCGAGCTGTACTCGACCACGCTCGGCTGGCGGATGACCAACCCCAAGATGGACCCGCGGTGGACCGTCCCGCTGGGCGAGTCCGCCGAACTCATCGCCGACAAGCACGCGATCGGCCGCGACCAGCAGGACGAGTTCGCGCTCGGCAGCCACCGCAAGGCCGCGGCGGCGCGGGAGGCGGGGCTGTTCGACGGCGAGATCGTGCCCGTCACGATTCCCCGGCGCAAGGGGGACCCGGTCGTCGTCGCGGCCGACGAATCGGTCCGCGCCGACGCCTCCCTCGCCGCGATGGCGAAGCTCAAGCCGTCCTTCCGGCCGGAGCACGGGACCGTCACGCCCGGCAACGCGTCCCCGCTCAACGACGGGGCCGCCGCCCTGCTGCTCGCCGACGAGGCGGGGCTGAGGGCCACCGGGCGGGAGCCGCTGGCCCGGGTGGGCGCGACCGGGGTGTCCGCGATCGAGCCGCACCACTTCGGGCTCGCGCCCGTCGAGGCGGTCCGGCGGGCGCTGCGCAAGGCGGGGCGGGACTTCGCCGACCTTTCCGTGCTGGAGCTGAACGAGGCGTTCGCCGCGCAGGTCCTCGGCTGTGTCGCCGAGTGGCCGGAGCTGGACCCGGCGGTGCTCAATCCGCAGGGCGGTGCCCTCGCCCTCGGTCATCCGCTCGGCGCGTCCGGTGCCCGGCTCGCCGGGACCGTCGCGCATCAGCTCGCCCGGCGCGGCTCCGGCACCGGGGTCGCCACCCTCTGCATCGGCGTCGGCCAGGGCCTCGCCCTCGTCCTCGAACGCTAGGAGCCGCCCCCATGAACCTCCCCACCCAGCACACCATCGACCAGGAGATCGCGGCCCGGCGCGCCGCGTACGAGAAGGGGCTCGCGGACGGCGCGCCCGTGGAGCACCAGCCGCGTCGCGACTACGGCCCGTACCGCTCCTCGACGCTGCGCCATCCCCGGCAGCCGCTGGTGGCGATCGACCTGGGCCAGGACCCGGAGGCGGTGGAGCTGGCCTCCCCGGCGTTCGGGGAGCGGGACATCACCGAGAGCGACAGCGATCTGACGGTCCAGCACAGCGGGGAGCCGATCGGGGAGCGGATCACCGTCTCCGGGCGGCTGCTGGACCGCGCCGGGCGTCCGGTGCGCGGCCAGCTCATCGAGATCTGGCAGGCGAACGCGGCGGGCCGGTACGCGCACCAGCGGGAGAAGCACGACGCCCCGCTCGACCCGCACTTCACCGGCGTCGGCCGCACCCTCACCGACGCGGACGGCGGCTACAGGTTCACCACCATCCAGCCCGGCCCCTACCCCTGGCGCAACCACGACAACGCCTGGCGCCCGGCACACATCCACTTCTCCTTCTTCGGCACGGCGTTCACCCAGCGGCTGGTGACCCAGATGTACTTCCCGGCCGACCCGCTCTTCCCGTACGACCCGATCATCCAGTCCGTCACGGACGACGCGGCCCGCGCGCGGCTGGTCGCGACCTACGACCACGGCCTGTCGGTGCCGGAGTTCTCCATGGGCTACCACTGGGACATCGTGCTGGACGGCCCGCACGCCACCTGGATCGAAGAAGGGCGCTGAGCAGCATGACGAGGATCGACACCGGCCGCCCGGACCAGGTGCTGCCGACGCCGTCGCACACGATCGGCCCGTTCTACGGGTACGCGCTGCCGTTCACCGGCGGCCCGGAGATCGCCCCGCTGGGGCATCCCGCCACCGTCACCGTGCACGGGTATGTGACGGACGGCGAGGGGCAGCCGCTGCCCGACGCCCTCGTGGAGATCTGGGGCCCGGACCCGGACGGAACCATGCCCCGCACCGACGGTTCGATCCGGCGGGACGCGGCCTCGGGCGGCTACGCGGGGCGCAACGGGGTGGAGTTCACCGGCTGGGGCCGGGTCGCGACGGACACCGACGGCCACTGGTACGTACGGACGCTGCGGCCGGGGGCGCGCGGGAGCAGCGCCCCGTATCTGAGTGTGTGCGTGTTCGCGCGCGGGCTGCTGGTGCATCTGTTCACCCGGATCTACCTCCCCGGCGACGACAGCGCCCTGGCCGCCGATCCGCTGCTGGCCGCGCTGCCCGCGACGCGCCGTCGGACGCTGATCGCCCGTCCGGAGCCGTCGGGCGCCTACCGTTTCGACATCCGCCTTCAGGGCGAGGGCGAGACGGTCTTCCTGGAGTTCCGGTGACAACAGCGGCATCCCCCGACGGCACGCCCCCCGACGGCACCCGACCCGACGGCCCGGCGTCCGGCGCCGGTCTGCTCGCGCCGGGCTGGACCGGCTCCCCCGCCGCCACGACGACCGGTGACACCGCCTACCTCCAGGCCCTGCTGGACGCGGAGGCGGCCCTCACCCGCGCGCAGGCCGCCCTCGGGCTGGCCCCGGCAGAGGCGGCGACGGCCGTCACCGCAGCCGCCGACGCGGCCCGCTTCGACCCGGCGTCCCTCGCGCACCGCGCCCGTGGCGGCGGGAACCCGGTGATCCCGCTGGTGGCCGAGCTGACGGCGGCGGTCGGCCCGGAGCACGGGCCGTATGTCCACCGGGGGGCGACCAGCCAGGACATCCTGGACTCGGCGGCCATGCTGGTCGCGGTCCGCACCCTCGGCCCGGTCCTCGCCGACCTCGACCGCAGCGCGGCGGCGCTGGCCCGGCTCGCCGCCACGCACCGGGACACCGCGCTGCCCGCCCGTACCCTCACCCAGCACGCGGTGCCGACCACGTTCGGGCTGAAGGCGGCCGGGTGGCGGTCGCTGGTGCTGGACGCCCGGGACCGGCTGACGGCCGTCCGGGACGCGCTGCCCGCGCAGCTCGGCGGCGCGGCGGGCACACTGGCCGCGTTCGGCGCGTACGGCGCCGCCGATCCGGTCGCGCTTCCGGCCGCGTACGCCCGGGAACTGGGGCTGCGGGCACCCGAGCTGCCCTGGCACACGCTGCGGACGCCGGTCGCCGATCTGGCGGGGGCGCTGGCCTTCACGGCAGGGGCGCTGGGCAAGCTCGGCGTGGATGTGCTGACCCTGTCCAGGACCGAGATCGCGGAGGTCACGGAGGGCGGGGGCGGCGGCTCCTCGGCGATGCCGCACAAGTCCAACCCGGTCCGGTCCACGCTGATCGTGGCGGCGGCGCGGCGGGCGCCGCAGCTGGCGGCCACGCTGTACGGGTCGCTGGTCGCGGAGGACGAGCGGCCCGCCGGGGCGTGGCACGCCGAGTGGGAGCCGCTGCGCGACCTGCTGCGGCTGACCGGCGGGGCGGCCCGGGACGCGGCGGAGCTGACGGCGGGCCTGCGGGTGCGGGCGGACGCCATGCGGGCGCATCTGGCGCTGACGGGTGGGGCGATCGTCTCCGAGCGGCTGTCGGCGGAACTCTCCGCGACGCTGGGCCGGGCGGCGGCCAAGGAGCTGCTGACCCGGCTGGCGGCCGAGGGGCGTCCGCTGGCCGAGGCGCCGGAGCTCGCGGACGCCGATCTCGACCCCGCCCACTACACCGGCTCCGCGGGAGCCCTCACCGACCGAGCACTGGAGCGACGTTGACGGCTCTTCTCCACCACCGTACGGAAGGGTCGGCTGCCGCTCCCCCGCTGCTGCTGGGGCCCTCGCTGGGCACCTCGTACGCCCTGTGGGACGCGGTCGCGCCCGAGCTGTCGATCACCCACCGGGTGGTCCGCTGGGATCTGCCGGGGCACGGCGGCTCGGCGCCGGAGCTGATCCGGGCCGGGGCGACGGTCGGCGACCTGGCGGACCTGGTGCTGGCGCTCGCGGACGCGCTGGACGTCGAACGGTTCGCGTACGCCGGGGTGTCGCTGGGCGGCGCGGTCGGACTGCATCTGGCGGTGCACCACCCGGAGCGGCTGGTGTCCCTCGCCGGGATCTGCACCTCGGCGCACTTCAACGGGGCGAAGGGCTGGCGGGAACGGGCGGCGCTGGTGCGGGCGGAGGGGCTCGGGGCGCTCGCGGACGGCGCGGACGCGCGCTGGTTCGCGGACGGCTTCACCGTGCCCCGGCTGGTCCAGGACCACCGGGAGGCCGACCCGGAGGCGTACGCGGCCTGCTGTGACGCGCTCGCCGCGTTCGATCTACGGGACCGGCTCGGCGGGATCGCCGTGCCGACGCTGCTGATCGCCGGGCGGCGGGACCCGGCGACCCCGCCCGCGCATCTGCGGGAGATCGCGGACGCGGTGCCGGGCGCGGCCCTCGTGGAGCTGCCGGGCGCCTCCCATCTGGCGCCCGCGCAGTGCCCCGAGGCGGTGCTGACCGCACTGCGCACCCAACTGGACGGTCCGGCCCGGCGGGGCATGGCGGTCCGCCGGGAGGTGCTCGGTGACGCCCATGTGGACCGGGCGCAGGCCCGGCAGACCCCGTTCACGGCCCGCTTCCAGGACTTCATCTCCCGCTACGCCTGGGGCGAGATCTGGACCGATCCGACGCTCACCCGCCGGGAGCGCAGCATGATCACCCTGACCGCGCTGGTCGCCCACGGCCACTACGACGAGCTGGCCATGCATGTACGGGCGGCGCGGCGGGGTGGTCTGACGCCGGAGGAGATCGGCGCGGTGCTGCTCCAGACGGCGGTGTACTGCGGAGTTCCGGCGGCGAACTCGGCGTTCGCGACGGCACAGCGGGTGCTGGCGGAGGAGGCGGGGGGTGGAGAGCCGGGGGGTGGGGAGCCCGGCGGTGGGGATCTGGATGGCGGGGAGCCGGGGAGCGAGGAGCCCGACGGTGGGGAGCCGGGCCGGGCCGACTGACCTGGCCATCCGTCAGCGGGACGCCCGACGCCTCACCGGGCCGCCCGGCCGCCGACCCCATCCCGGCTCACTCTGCGACTCACTCCCGGGTCACTCCAGGCTCACCAGCGGCGCGCCCCCGCTCACCAGGTGAAGCCGCCGCCCGCCCGCTCCACCCCGTGCAGCGCCGCCTCCGCCCGCTGCACCAGGCCGTCCGCGCCGCACGAGCGGGCCAGGGTCAGTCCGCGGTCGAGTTCCGGCGCGGAGCGGGTGGCGATGCCGAGTTCGATCCGGGCCGCGGCGTGTTCGAACTGGCACGGCGAGGACTCCAGGTAGGTCACCGCCTGGGCGGCGAGCCGGACCTTGCGCTGGCCGGTCTCCAGGGCGGCGGCACAGCGCAGGGCCTCGCCGATCGCGGTGTCCGTGCCGAAGCGTTCGGCCTGGCCGCGGGCGTCGGCGGCGAGCCGGGCGGCACGGTCCGGGTCCTCGGCGGCGACGGCCAGCGCGAGATCCACGGTCCACGGCGCGAGCACCGGGTTGTGGCCGCCGCGAGCCGCTGCCGCCTTCTCGGCCGCTTCGAGTTCGCTCACCCCGTCCTCGGTGCGGCCGACGGCCAGCAGCAGCCGGCCGCGTACGGTGCGCGGGTCGGGCAGCACGATCGTGGAGGGATAGGGCGGGGTGAAGCCGTACTGCTCGGCGACGTTCCACGCCTCCTCGACATGGCCGCGGGCGAGCAGCGTGTCGACCAGTCCGCACGTCGCCGACCAGTGCAGGGGCAGTCGCCGTCCGACCCGCTCGGCGAGCCGGAGCGATTCGCGCAGCACCTCCTCGGCGTCGCGGAGCCGTCCGCGTCTGCGGTGCGCCATGCCGAGGAAGGCGTGCGCGAGCGAGAGATGACCACCGCTCCAGCCCGCCGTGGTGTAGGCGCGCAGCGCCTCGGTGAACAGGCTCTCGGCGCGGTCGAGCCGGTCGGCGTAGGCATAGCTGCTGCCGAGCATCATCAGCAGTTCGATGCCCCACTCGGTGTCGGTCCAGCCGAGTCCGGGCGCGAGCCGTTCGTTGACGAGGGCGCGGTCGCAGTACTCGACGACCTCCTCGGCGCTCTCGCCGTGGGTCATGGCGTCGAAGGCGCGCAGGATGAGCAGCGCGCGTTCGGAGTTGTCCCGGCCGGTGCAGGTGCGGGCGAGGGCGGCGAGCCGTTCGGAGCGGCCGGGCGTGGCGATCTCGCCGTAGATGCCCTCCCACATGTACTGGACGGCCTGCAACCGCATCCGGGCCGGTCCCTCGGAGTGCCGGGCGGCCTCCGCCTCGACCGTGCGGACGGCCTGGTCGAGCTGGTCGTTGTGGAGCAGTGCCTGGGAGAGGCGGACGACGGCGTCGACGCGTTCGCCGCCGTCGAGGCCGGGTGTGGCCAGCGCGTTCTGGAGGTGGTCGATGGTGGTGGCGGGCGCGGTGAGCAGGGTGGCGCAGCCGAGTTCGAACAGCACCTGGGCGTGGACCTGCTGCCGGGGCGGTTCCCGGAGCGCGCGTTCCAGACAGCGGCGGGCGGCGTCCGGGGCGCCCACGGCGAGGTGTTCGCGGGCGGCCTCACGCAGCTGTTCGACGATCTCGGCGTCGTCCTCGGGGTGGATGGGCAGCAGATGCCGGGAGGCCGCGGCGGCGCCGAGCCCGGACGCGAGGACGAGTCCGGCCGCTATGCCGTGCATCGCGGTGCGCAGTGCCTCGGGGATGGACTGGTAGACGGCGGAGGCGATCAGCGGGTGTACGAACTCCAGGTCGCCGCCGCCCACGGTGGCGTTGGCCGGGTCGGGCGCGGTGAGGATGCGGGCGCCGCGCAGCAGCTCGGCGCAGCGCACCGCCTCCGTGCGGTCCACGCTGATCAGCTGGGCGACCAGGTCGACGGTGATGCCGTTGCCGAGGATCGCGGCGGCCCAGGCGAACCGGGTGGCGTTGATGCCGAGTTCGCTGAGCCGGTCGGCGAGGCCGCCGCCGCGGGCGGTGCGGTTGAGGCCACGGAGTTCGTCGGCGGAGGACTCGACGGGCTCCATCTCGCTGTCCTGGACCTTGGCGAGCAGTTCCACCGTCTCGTACGGATTGCCCGCGGTGACCGCCCAGACCTGGCGGCAGAACGGTCCGTCGGCGTGCTGTCCGACGGTGGCGCGGGTGAGGGCGGCGGTGGCGTCCGGGGTGAGGGCGCTGAGCTGGGAGTCGCGGTCGCTGAGGGCGGCGAGCCGGTCGAGGTGGCGGGCGCGGGCGCCGCCGACGTCGCCGGGTCTGCGGGCGATCACGACGAGGACGGAGAGGTCGTCGAGGCGTTCGGCGAACGCGGCGAGCCAGCGCAGCGACTCCTGGTCGGCCCAGTGCGCGTCGTCGACCATCAGCACCAGTGGCCACTCCCGCTCGGCGAGCCGCCGTACCGCGACGACCAGGCCGTCGCAGACGCCCTGCGGGTCGGGCTGGACCTCGCCGGGTTCCGCTATGCCGAGGGCGGGTCCGGCCGCGTCGAACCAGTCGCCGAGGTAGGCGCGGGCCTCGTCGGGGTGCATGGGGATCAGCGCGGGCTGGAGCAGTTGGCGCACCACGTTGTACGGGACGGCGCGCAGGGTCTCGCCGCCACGGGCGGACCAGACGGTACAGCCGAGGGACTCGGCGATCCTGCGGGTCTGGGTGAGCAGCGCGGTCTTGCCGAATCCGGCGTCGCCGCGCAGCATCAGCAGTCCGCCCGAGGAGGAGCCCTCGGCCCGCACGCTCTCCACGGCCTGCCGGAGGGCGGCGACTTCCTCGTCCCGCTCCCACAGCGGAGCCGCCGGGGGCCGTTCCTCCGTCATCCCGCTACCTCCCCAGTCGCCCGAACGACGTACAAAGGCTGAGCGTAGCCGCCCGGTGGGGGTCGGGGTGGCGGGTATCGGGCAGCCGTTGCCGGGGTGGGTGAACGGACGTACCGTCGGGCGGCGCGCCGGGCGTGCGACGGGGTTTGCGGGGCGCCCGCGCGGTCAACAGCCCTGGAGTGAGCGACACCTTCCGCAAGCCGTCCGGCCCGTCCGGGGCGGACCCGCGGCGGCCCGGGGTACGGGCCGTGGTGGCGGGTTCGGTGGGCAATTTCATCGAGTGGTACGAGTTCGGCGTCTACGGCTACTTCGCCACGGTGATCGCGGAGCGGTTCTTCACCCCGGAGGGCGGCGGGGACGCCGAGGCGCTGGTGCGTACATACGCCTCCTTCGCACTGGCGTTCTTCTTCCGGCCGGTCGGCGCAGCGGTGTTCGGGCGGCTCGGCGACCGGTGGGGCCGCCGTCCGGTGCTGATCCTGGTGGTGTCCCTGATGACCGGCGCGACCGCGCTGATCGGGCTGCTGCCGACATACGCGACGGTCGGCGCGCTGGCGCCCTGGCTGCTGACGCTGGCGCGGGTGGTGCAGGGGCTGTCGGCGGGCGGGGAGTTCGGCGGAGCGGTCGCCCTGATGACGGAGTTCGCGCCCGAGGGACGGCGGGGGCTGTACGGGGCGTGGC
This sequence comes from Streptomyces sp. NPDC048290, assembly GCF_040652095.1. Taxonomy (NCBI): domain Bacteria; kingdom Bacillati; phylum Actinomycetota; class Actinomycetes; order Kitasatosporales; family Streptomycetaceae; genus Streptomyces; species Streptomyces sp. NPDC048290. The sequence goes on along the minus strand of NZ_JBEZLM010000003.1, from coordinate 159,733 downwards.
AGTCGTTCACGGTGGCGCTGGGGCTGCTGGGCGGGGCCGGGGTGGCGGCGGTGCTGGCGACCGCGCTGACCGAGGATCAGGTGCGGTCGTGGGGCTGGCGGGTGCCGTTCCTGCTGGCGGTGCCGCTGGGCGCGGTGGCGCTGTGGCTACGGCTGCGGCTGGCGGAGACCCCACGGTTCCGGGCCGAGCAGGCGCGCGCGGTACGGGTGCGTCCGCCGCGCCGGGAGGTGGTGCGGGCGGTCGCGCTGGGCGCCGGGCGGGTGATGGGCTGGTCGGCGGCGGGCTACACGTTCCTGGTGGTGCTGCCGTCGTACTTGCAGAGCACGCTGGACGCGAGTTTCCGGCAGGCGCTGATCGCGACCGTGCTCGCCAACGCGGGGTTCGCGGCGGCGATCCTGCCCGCCGGGCGGCTCAGCGACCGGGTGGGCCGCCGCCCGGTGATGCTGGCGGGCGCGGCGGGCGTGGTGGTGCTCGCGCTGCCGCTGTTCGATCTGCTCCAGGACCCGGCCGCGTCCCTGACGGCGAAGGGCGTGGCGCTGTGCGGGGCCGGGGCGGTGGTGGGCCTGATGGCGGGGCCGGGTCCGGCGATGCTGGCGGAGATGTTCCCGACGACGGTCCGCTACACGGGTCTGGGACTCGCCTACGCGCTGTCCAACGCGGTGTTCTCGGGCTGTGCGGGCCTCGTCATCACCCAGACCGTCGAACGGACCGGCGACGCCGACGTCCCGGCGTACTACGCGGCGGCGGCCTGCGCGGTGAGCGCGCTGGCCCTGGCGTCCCGCCCGACGCCCGCACGGACGCGGAGCCAGGGTGAACCAGGGTGAACCAGGGTGAGGAGGCTGTCATGCGGGTGATCGGGCTGATGTCGGGCACGTCGTACGACGCGGTGGACGCGGCGGCGGCCGACCTGCGGCGGGACGGTGACGTGCTGCGGCTGCGCCCGCTCGGGATGGTGAGTGAGGGGTACCCGGAGGAGGTGCGGGAGCTGCTCGCGGCGGCGCTGCCGCCCGCCGCGGTGACGATGGCTCAGGTGTGCCGTCTGGACACCTGGATCGGGCAGACGTTCGCGGCGCTGGCGGTCCGCGCGGACCGGGAGCTGTGCGCGGGGCGGGCGGAGCTGGTCGCCTCGCACGGGCAGACCCTCTACCACTGGACGGAGGGCACGACCGTGCGCGGCAGCCTCCAGCTGGGGCAGCCCGCGTGGATCGCGGAGGCGACCGGGCTGCCGGTGGTCGCCGACCTCCGGGCCCGGGACATCGCGGCGGGCGGCCAGGGCGCGCCGCTGGTCAGCCTGTTCGACACACTGTGGCTGCGGGACCGGCCGGGGACGCCGGTGGCGCTGAACGTGGGCGGGATCGCGAACCTGACGGCGCCCGACGGCACGGCCTTCGACACGGGTCCGGGGTGCGCGCTGATCGACGCGGCGGCGCGCGGCTTCAGCGGGGGGCGGCTGCGCCACGACACCGACGGGCGGCTGGCGGCGGCCGGGCGGGTGCGCGGCGATCTGCTGGAGACCCTGCTCCGGGAGCCGTACTACGCGCTTCCGGTGCCGAGGACGACCGGGAAGGAGCTGTTCCACCCGGGCTATCTGCGGGACGCCCTGGCGGAGGTCGGGGGCACCCTGTCGGCGGAGGACGTGATCGCCACGCTCACCGCGCTGACCGCGCGCACGGTGGCGGACGCGGTGCGCGCGGTAGGCGCGACGGAGGTCCTGGCCTCGGGCGGCGGCACCCGCAATCCGACGCTGATGGCGATGCTGGCGGACGCGCTGCCCGGGGTGCCGGTGCGGCCGACCGACGCGCTGGGCCTGCCGTCCGACGCCAAGGAGGCGTACGCCTTCGCCGTCCTCGGGTATCTCACCGCGCACGGTCTCGCGGGCACCGACCCGGCGGCCACGGGCGCCCGGCATCCGAGTGTGCTGGGGTCGCTGACGCCGGGCCGGGCGGGGCTGCGGCTGCCGCCGCCGGTGCCGGACGGGGGGCCGCGGCGGCTGGTGATCGAGTCCTGACGTCCGGGGCGTCCAGGGGGCGTTCCGCAGGGCCTTCGCGATGAGGTCGTGGATCAGGTACTCGCCCGGACCGCGGTTCTCCTTGAGGCGGTCGAGGGTGCCGGGGCCGAACCAGCCGCAGGCGGAGTGCTTGGCTCCAGTGCGGGGTGGTCCAGGTCGCCGTCGACGTCGACCAGGTAGTCGGCCTCGTGGCGCCGCCCGGCGCCGTCGTCGCCGTCCCAGGTGCTGACGGCAAGGAGTTCCCGGACATGCCGCAGGCGCCAGCCGGGGCGTCGAGCAGGGACTCGCCGGGTTCGACATGGCCGCCGACCACGTCCCAGGTGCCGGGGAAGAGGCGGCGGTCGGCGCTGCGCTTCTGCGCGAAGGCGGTGCCGTCGGGGCGCAGGACGACGGCGCCGACGGTCCAGCGTTCGCCCGGCGCGGGGCGCGGGACTTCGAGGTGCGGGGCGACGGTGAAGGTGCGGTCGGATGCGGGCATGGGGGCCAGCGTAGGAGGGCGGCGGGCGCCGGTCCGCCGTCCCGGGTGCGCGTGCGGCCGGGAAGCGTCGCCGAGTTGTGGCCCGCCCCTCTCATCCCGCTTTCACAGATGCCTCATACGGTGGGGGCATGACGCAGGTGACTCCTCCCGGGTGGTACGCCGACCCCGGGCAGACAAGTGACGGTCCGCCCACCGAGCGCTGGTGGGACGGCAAGGCATGGACGGAGCGGACCCGTCCCGCGGCCCCGGCCGCCGCGTGGGGTCCCCCGGGGCAGCCCCAGGCGGACGGGGACGCGGCGCCGGTCTCCGACCCCGCCCCCGACGCGCCGACGGCCGCCGTGCCGCTCGGCAAGCAGCCCGCGGACACCACGGTGGACGCCCCCTCCCCCGCGGCACCGCCGCCCGGTGAGCCGGCCTACCCCGCGTACCCCGCGTACCCGACACCTCCGGGGGCGGGCCACCCCCAGCCCGGCCAGTACGGTCAGCCCGGACAGTACGGCCAACCCGGCCAGCCCGGCCAGTACGGTCAGCTGAGCCAGCCCGAGTACCTGGGCGGCCATCCCGGCTATCCCGGTTACCCGGGCTACCCGGGGCAGCCCGTGCCGCCCCGCCGCAAGGGGCTCCGGACCGGGATCGCCATCGGGATCGCGGCCGTCGTGCTCGCCAGCATCGGTGTCGGGGTGTACGCGCTGACCAGCGAGGACAGCGGGGGCAGCGACCAGGCGGGGAGCGGTTCGCCGAGCCCCAGCGGGCCCGGACAGGGCGGGCCGTTCGGTGAGGGGCCGGGCCAGGGCGCCCCGTCGCCCACGCCGGAGCAGTCCCTGCCGCCGGAGGTCGAGGGCGGTGGCAGGGTGAACGACCCGGCGAACGCCATCAGCATCGAGGTGCCGGAGGGCTGGACCGGGCAGGCGATGAGCGTCGGCGCCCAGATCACCTCCGACGACGAGTACAAGTGCCCCGGCGACACGTCCAAGAACTGCACCAAGGGCGGCGCGTACTCGGCCCCCGCGGAGATGCACGGCACCAAGGGCAACACCCCGGAGGAGATAGCGAAGGCGGACATCGAGGCCAACGCCGAGGAGTCCTACGGCGGCACCACCTACGGCGCGATCACCTCGCACGAGGTGCTGGCGTCCAAGGCGGTCACGGTGGTCGGCCAGAAGGGCTACCAGGTCCGCTGGAAGGCCGTCACCAGCAAGGGCGCCGACGGCATCGTCGAGTCGCTGGTGTTCCCGTCGCCCGCAGATCCGGAGCACATGGTGATCGTGCGGATCGGTGTGGACGCCGGGGAGAACGAGGGCGTGCTGGACGAGATAGCCAAGAACATCTCGCAGCTCTCCGCCGACGCCGGCTCCGGCTCCGGCTCCGGTCAGGGCGTCTGAGGGGTCCCGGCACCGGCCAGGTGCACCAGGTCGGCCGGGCGGGGCGCCTCTCCGCTCCAGAGGTACCCCGCCCGGCCGTGGTGCGCGCCGCCCCCGTCCCCACGGTGCGGCGCGGTCAGGCCACCGTCCGGTCATCCCGGGACGGCGGCCTGGGTCAGGGGGCCGGAGGTGAGGCCGCCGTGGCGGCCGGTGCGGCGAGGTCCAGTGCCGGGACCACCGCGACCTGCACGAACCGCGCCAGATAGTCCGGGTCCGCGTGTCTGCCCTCCAGGATGGGGCGGGCCCGCAGCACCCCCAGCATCATCGCGGGCACGTACTCCAGTGCCGGATGTCCTTCGGGCACCTCCCCGCGCGCCACCCCGCGCCGGAGGATCTCCTTGAGCGCGGCGACCTCGGGCTCCACGACGGCCTCGCGCAGCGCCTGGCCGAGCCTGCGGTCCTGGACGACGGCGTGGCCGAGCGCCTGGAACAACCGGGTGTCGTCGGCGGACGCCTCCCCGGCGAGCCGGGCGGCCAGCACCAGGTCGGCGGTGAGCGAGCCCGTGTCGACCCCGGCGAACCGCACCCGGCGCCGGGCGCGCAGGGCCGCCGCCACGAACTCCGGCTTGGTCTTCCACTGCCGGTACAGCGTGGACTTGCTGCACCGGGTGCTCGCGGCGATGCCCTCCATGGTGACCGCGTCGTAGCCGCACTGGCGGAGCTGGTCGATCACGGCGTCGTAGAACTCCTGCTCACGTTCGGGCGTCAGCTTGGAGCGGCGCGAGGTGCCGACCGGTTCCGGTCGGTCCGCGGCCTGCGACGTCATGGGCTCTTCTCCTTGCTGCCGAAGCGCCGGGTCGAAGCGCCTCCGAAGCGCTGTCGCAGCACGGCCGAAGTACGGCCGAAGCGCTGCCGGACGGGTGGGGGGTGGGCGGCGGTGATGGTGCGGCCGGTGGCGGTCCGGCGAGGAGAAAACCAGATGTGCCGAATGCCACCGATACGCCAGTGTACCGGTACTACTTCGTATCGGTACACTGGCGTATCGATACGAACCAGTGTCGATGCTCTATACATGCACCATGAGTGAGGGGCCGGGGGATGACCGACGCAGCCGAGCCTGCCGGGGCGGGGTCCGATCCTCCGCAACGTCCGCCGATCCTGCGGGAACTGCTGCTCGTCGCGGGGCTCTTCCTCGTCTACAAGCTCGGCCGGCTGCTCGCCGACGGCCGTACCGCGTCGGCCTTCGCCAACGCGCGGGACGTCTGGCACTGGGAGCGCGTCCTGCGGCTGCCCGACGAGGCCGCGATACAGGCCCTGCTGCTCCACGGCGACGGGCTGATACGCGTGGCCAACACCTTCTACGCCACCGTCCACTTCCCCGCGACCCTCGCGTTCCTGGTCTGGCTCTACTGGCGCCGCCCCGCCCACTACGTCTGGGCCCGCCGGGTGCTCGCCGCGCTCACCGCCGCCGCCCTCGTACTGCATCTGGCGTTCCCGCTGGCCCCGCCCCGGATGCTGGCGGAGACCGGACTCGTCGACACCGGCCGGCTCTACGGCCCCTCCGTCTACGGGCCGCCCGCCACCGACACCCTCTCCAACCAGTTCGCGGCGATGCCCTCGCTGCACTTCGGCTGGGCCCTGATGGTGGCCGTCGGACTGATCGCCGCCACCCGCTCCCGCTGGCGCCCGCTGTGGCTGCTGCACCCGCTGCTGACCCTGCTGGTGATCGTCGGCACCGCCAACCACTACTGGCTCGACGCCCTCGTCGCCGGTCTGCTGCTGGCCGCCGCCCTGCTGGTGCTCAAGGTCCCCCGGTCCGTCCCCCGGGACGGCGCCCGCCGCACCGCCCGTGCCGTACGGCGGCCCGCCGAGCGGCCCCCGCTGGTCGGGGCGGCCCGATGAACGCCTCCCTGCTGGCCGTCGTGCTGTCCCTGCTGTCCGCCGTCGGCTACGCGGCGGCGGCCGTGGCACAGCAGCGGCTCGCCGCCCGCTCGCCCGGCACCGGGCTGCTGCGGCTGCTGCGCGGCGGCGCCTGGTGGGGCTCGGTCCTGCTGAACGCCTCGGGGGCGCTGCTGCACGTGGTGGCGCTGCGCTACGGCCCGCTGACCGTCGTCCAGCCGCTGGGCGCGCTCACCCTGGTCACCGCCGTGCCGCTGGGCGCGCGGCTGGCCGGACGCCGGGTCAGCGCCACCGAGTGGCGGGGTACGGCGTTCACGCTGGTCGGGCTGGCCGCGCTGCTGCTGACCGCCACCGGCCCGGCGCCGGACGACGTGCTCAGTGTGCGGGAGGCGCTGCTGGTGTCGGGCGCCACGGCGGTGCTGATCGCCGTCCTGTGCTTCCCCGGCGTCCGGCCGGGCCTGCGGCACGCCACCGCGTCCGGGGTCGCCTCCGGGGTCGGTTCCGCGCTCACCCAGACCGTGACGGTGGCGGCGACCGCCGGTGCCGCCTCGCTGCTGAGCCTCCAGGTGGTCGGGGTGGCCGTGCTGGTCGCGGCCTTCGCGGGCGGCGGACTGCTGCTGTCCCAGACCGCCTACCGCGACGGGCTCGGCGCCCCGCTCGCCGTGGTCACCCTGGCCAATCCGGTGGCCGCCGCGGTGATCGGGCTGACGCTGCTGGGCGAGCGGTTCCGGGGCGGCCCGGCCGGGGTGCTGCTCGCCCTCGCGGGCGCGGGCCTCGCCGCGTGGGGGGTGGTCCTGCTGTCCCGCGCCGAACCACGCCCCCGCCCGGCCCCACCACCCGCACCCCCCGTGCACCCCACGCCGGCCGCGCAGCCCGCGCCCTCCCTACAACCTCCGCCCGTCATACGGCCCGCGCCCTCCCGGCACCCCGCGCCCACCGGGCCCACCGGCCAGGCCCGGCCGGGCGGCATACCGGCGCCCCGCCAACCGGACTCCGGTCCGGGGCACCTGACGGCACGGTGAGCCGGGGCCCGGCCGGGACCGGACCCCCACCGCGGCGCCAGAACGATCCCGGCGCTAGTCGGTGATGATCGCCGGGTCGCTCACCCCCGGTCGGCCGTTCTCCACATGTCCGGCGAAGCGCCGCAGGAACGCCGGGTCGGCGTCGGAGGTGACGGTGACGTCGTACCAGCGGCGGCTGCGCTCCAGGTCCACGGTGAGGGCGGCGCGGGCGCCGGGGCGGACCCGGAGTGTGCGCGCCCGGCCGCCGTAGGCGTTGGCGACCGTGAGGGTGACCGTGGCGGTGCCCGCGTTGGTGGCGGTCAGTTCGAGGTCGTCGCCGTCGTGGCGGGCGGTGACCTCGGGTCCGGCGGTCCGATTGGCGCCCTGGAAGGTGCGCAGGAAGCCGTTGGGGCCGTGCACGGTCAGATCGTAGGAGCCGCCCGAGTAGGCCGAGTTCCAGGTGTCGGCGAGGGACTTCCCGGCCTCGGTGGTGTACTGCCAGGGGCCGTCCTCGCGGTTGCCGGAGGTCACCAGGAAGGCGGCTCCGGCCTTCGCGCCGGAGGCGAAGCCCAGCGTGAACTTCCCGGCCGCCGCGTCGACCGAGCCGTCCACCAGCGGGGCGTACTTCAGCGGCCGGGTGGGGCGCGAGCCGCGTTCCTGCTTCGGCATGTCCGGGTCGGCGGGCGGGGTGGGCCGGTAGTCCGGGTGGCGGTCGCGGTCCGGCGGCTCGTAGGCGTCGGTGTCGGGCAGCCGGGTGGGCCGGGTGTCCTTGCGGGAGAAGTCGAACGCGGCCGTCAGATCGCCGCAGACCGCCCGCCGCCAAGGGGAGATCTGGGGCTCCAGGACGCCGAAGCGGCGCTCCATGAAACGGACGATGGAGGTGTGGTCGAGGGTCTCGGAGCAGACGTATCCGCCCTTGCTCCACGGGGAGACCACCAGCATCGGCACGCGCGGGCCGAGCCCGTAGGGACCGGCCGGACGGCCGCCGCCGCCCGGGAAGAGGTCGAGGGAGACATCGACGGTGGACTTGCCCTGCGCGGCCGACTTCGGCGGCAGCGGCGGCACCACATGGTCGAAGAAGCCGTCGTTCTCGTCGTAGGTGATGAACAGCGCGGTCTTCGCCCACACGGCCGGGTTCGAGGTGAGCGCGTCCAGGACCTGGGCTATGTACCAGGCGCCGTAGTTGGTGGGCCAGTTGGAGTGCTCGGAGAACGCCTCCGGGGCGGCGATCCAGGAGATCTGCGGCAGCCGCCCGGCCTTCACATCGGCCCGCAGCCGGTCGAAGTAGCCGTCGCCGTTCTTGACGTCGGTGCCGGTGCGGGCCTTGTCGAACCAGGGGTCGCCGGGCTTCGCGGTGCGGTACTTGTTGAAGTAGAGCAGCGAGTTGTCGCCGTAGTTGCCGCGGTAGGGGTCGGAGATCCAGCCCCAGCTTCCGGCCGCGTCCAGGCCGTCGCCGATGTCCTGGTAGATCTTCCAGGAGATCCCGGCCGCCTCCAGGCGCTCGGGGTACGTGGTCCAGTCGTAGCCGAGTTCGTCGTTGCCGAGGACCGGGCCGCCGCCCTTGCCGTCGTTGCCGGTGTGCCCGGACCACATGTAGTAGCGGTTCGGGTCGGTCGAGCCGATGAACGAGCAGTGGTAGGCGTCGCAGACGGTGAACCTGTCGGCGAGGGCGTAGTGGAAGGGGATGTCCTCGCGGGTCAGGTACGCCATGGTGGTGGTGCCCTTGGCGGGCAGCCACGCGTCGTACTTGCCGCCGTGGTAGGCGTGCTGGCCGTCGGTCCAGCCGTGCGGCAGGCCCTCCAGGAACTGCATCCCGAGGTCGTCGGCGTCCGGGTGGAAGGGCAGCACCTCCGTGCCGTTCCGCGTCTGGTGCCACACCGACTTGCCGCTGTCGAGCACGACCGGGCGCGGGTCGCCGAAGCCGCGCACCCCGCGCAGCGCGCCGTAGTAGTGGTCGAAGGAGCGGTTCTCCTGCATCAGGACGACGATGTGCTCGACGTCCTCGATGGTGCCCTTGCGGTGGTGGGCGGGGAGCGCGGCGGCGCGCTCGATGCTGCTCGACAGCGCGGAGAACGCCGTGGTGGCGCCCGCGATCTGGAGGAACTTACGCCGATTGACTTCGGGCATGACTGAGCGACCTCTCGTCCTGTGGAGCCTCGACCGGTCGGGATGGTGATGTTTTGCGCGCGAAAGGAGTGTTCCAAGAGCACCAAACGTCAGGGAAGGGTGCGATGGCGCGCGTGTGAAACTCGGCGGTACGAGAGGTGCGCAAGCGGTGGAGGCGCCCGCTGGAGCCCCGTGCCGCGCCGGGGAGGTCGCACCCGGCACGGCACGGGGAGGTCAGGGCCTGAGCGGTGCGGGCATACCGCGGGGGGGGGCTCAGTCGCGCAGCCAGGCCGCCGTGTCCCGCGGGAGCCGGCCCTCGTCGTCCAGCGGGCCGCTGCTGAGCAGGAGTGCGGAGTGCGCGGGGAGTGGGACGGGGTCCGCGCCGAGGTTGACCACACACCGGGACCCGTCCGCCCGACTGAAGTGCAGCACGCCGTCCGGGGCGTCCTGCCAGGTGAGCGGTCCTTCGCCGAACACCGGGCGGAGCCGGATCGCGTCCCGGTAGAGCCGCAGCATCGAACCCGGGTCGTCGGCCTGCCGGCCGGCGGCGTACGCCGCCCAGCCCGCGGGCTGCGGCAGCCAGGTCTCCTGCCGGGAGCCGAAGCCCGCGTAGGGCTCCGCGGCGCTCCAGGGCAGCGGGACCCGGCAGCCGTCTCGGCCGGGGTCGACCCCGCCGGAGCGGAAGTGCATCGGGTCCTCGATGCGGTCCAGCGGGATGTCCGCCTCGGGCAGCCCGAGTTCCTCGCCCTGGTAGAGGTAGACCGCGCCGGGCAGGGCCAGCGACAGCAGGGCGGCGGCGCGGGCCCGGCGCTCGCCCAACGCCAGGTCGGTGGGGGTGCCGAACGCCTTGGTGGCGAAGGCGAAGGCGGTGTCCTCCCGGCCGTAGCGGGTGACCGTGCGGGTGATGTCGTGGTTGCAGAGCACCCAGGTGGCGGGGGCGCCGACCGGGGCGTGCTCGGCGAGCGTCTCGTCGATCGAGGAGCGCAGCCGCGCCGGGTCCCAGGGGCAGGACAGGAAGGCGAAGTTGAACGCGGTGTGCAGCTCGTCGGGGCGCAGATAGCGGGCGAAGCGCTCGGTGTCGGGGAGCCAGACCTCGCCGACGAAGATGCCGTCGTAGTCGTCGGCGACCTGGCGCCAGGAGCGGTAGATGTCGTGCAGTTCGTCCCGGTCGATGAACGGGTTGGGGTCACGGCCCTCGACGAAGTCGGGCAGCGCGGGGTCCTTGGCGAGCAGCGCGGCGGAGTCGATGCGCACCCCGGCCACGCCCCGCTCGAACCAGAACCGCAGCACGTCCTCGTGCTCCCGGCGCACGGCCGGGTGGTCCCAGTTGAGGTCGGGCTGTTCGGGGGTGAACAGATGGAGGTACCAGTCGCCGTCGGGCAGCCGGGTCCACACCGGTTCGGTGGACCCGGCGAACTGGGAGGGCCAGTCGTTGGGCGGGATCTCGCCCTGGTCGCCGCGGCCGGGCCGGAAGTGGAACAGCTCCCGCTCGGGGCTGCCGGGCCCGGCGGCCAGCGCCGCCCGGAACCAGGGGTGCTGGTCGGAGACATGGTTGGGCACGATGTCCACGATGGTGCGGATGCCCAGCTCGCGTGCCTCGGCGATGAGCTTCTCGGCCTCGGCGAGGGTGCCGAAGGCCGGGTCGATGGTCCGGTAGTCGGCGACGTCGTAGCCGCCGTCCTTGAGCGGCGAGAGGTACCACGGGGTGAACCACAGCGCGTCGACGCCGAGTTCGGCGAGGTACGGCAGGCGCGCGCGGACCCCGGCGAGGTCGCCGGTGCCGTCGCCGTCGCCGTCCGCGAAGCTGCGGACGTACACCTGGTAGATGACGGCGGACCGCCACCAGTCGAGGTGCTGCTGGGCAGGGGTGGGCTGTGCCACGGTTGCTGGCCTTTCTCTCGGTCGTGGGGGGCGGCGGGTGTCAGCCCTTGGTGCTGCCCGCGCTGATCCCGGCGATGATGTGGCGCTGGAAGATCAGGAACATCGCGACCATCGGGATGCTGGCGATCACCATGGCGGCGATCAGCACGGTCAGCTGGATGTTCTGGGAGAGCTGGACCAGTGCCACGCTGATGGGCTGCTTCCCGGTGTCGGAGAAGACCATCAGCGGCCAGAGGAAGTCCTGCCAGACGGCGACCAGGGCGAAGATGGAGACGACCCCGAGCACCGGCCGGGACATCGGCAGGACGATCGACCAGAGGATGCGCAGCTTTCCGGCGCCGTCGATCTCGGCGGCCTCCAGCACATCGCGGGGGATCTGGTCGAAGAACCGTTTGAGCAGATAGAGGTTGAAGGCGTTGGCGACGGCGGGCAGCCAGATCGCCAGCGGATCGTTGAGCAGCCCCAGATCGGCCACCGTCAGGTACTTGGGTACGACGAGGGCCTGGGCCGGGACCATCAGGGTGGCCAGGATGCCGCCGAGGACGATCCCGCCGAACACCGGCCGCAGCTTGGACAGGGCGTAGGCGGCGGCCGTGCACAACACGATCTGGAAGAACCAGGCGCCCGCGGCCTGCACCACCGTGTTCCACAGATGGGTGGGCAGGTCCATCAGTTCCCAGGCGTCGGTGTACCCGGTGAACTCCCACTGCTCGGGGATGAGCGTGGGCGGTGTCCTGGCCACCTCGTCCGGTGACTTCATGGCGCCCGTCACCATCCAGTAGACGGGGAAGAGGAACGCCAGCGCGAACAGCAGGACGACCCCGGTGAAGACGCTCCAGTAGACGGCCCGGCCGCGCGGCCGGGCCAGGGACGCCGGGGAGACGAGGGTACGGGTGCTCATGCGCTGTCCCCCTCCGAGCGGGTGAGCCGCAGATACAGGGCGGAGAAGGCGCCGAGGAAGAGCAGCAGCAGCACGCTCAGGGCGCAGGCGCCGCCGAAGTCGTTGTAGAGGAAGGCGTACTTGTAGATCAGGTAGAGCACGGTGACGGTGGAGTTCTCGGGGCCGCCGCCGGTGATGACGAAGGGTTCGGTGAACACCTGCATCGTGGCGATGATCTGGAGCAGCATCAGCATCAGGATCACGAACCGGGTCTGCGGGATCGTGACGTGCCGGACGCGCTGGAAGATGGTGGCGCCGTCGAGTTCGGCGGCCTCGTACAGCTCGCCCGGGATGGACTGGAGGGCGGCCAGGTAGATCAGGACGGTGCCGCCCATGTTGGCCCAGGTGGCGACGATCACCAGGGAGACGAGGGCGGTGTCGGCGCCGTTGGACCAGTTCGAGGTCGGCAGGTGCAGAAAGCGCAGGGCTTCGTTGGCGAGGCCGGTGCCGGGGTCGTAGAACCACTTCCACAGCAGGGCGGAGACCACCGGCGGGATCATCACCGGGAGGTAGACCACGACCCGGAAGAACGCCTTGGCGTGCCGGAGTTCGTTCAGCACCAGGGCGAGCACGAACGGCACGGCGAAGCCGATGAGCAGGGCGAGCACGGTGAAGGTGAAGGTGTTCTTCCAGGCCGCCGCGAACTCGGGGTCGCCCCAGACCCGGGTGAAGTTCTCCGTGCCGACCCATTCGGGCGCGGAGCCCGGGGTGTACTTCTGGAAGGCGATGACCACCGCGCGGATCGCCGGGTACCAGGAGAACAGGGCGAAGCAGATCAGTCCGCCGAGCAGGAAGCCGTAGGCGCGGACCTGGTCGGTGAGGCGGCGCCGCCCCCGGTCCCCTGCCGGGGGCGCCGCCTTCACCGGGCGGACCGCGACCTTGGCCGCGGTCCGCCGTTGTGCCGTCTTGGTCATCGCGGGTCAGCCCCGGGCGAGGATGTCGTCGATCTTGCCGGAGGCGTCCTTCAGCAGTCCGTCGATGTCGGCGTCCTCCTTGGTGAGGACGGCGGAGACGACCCCGTCGAGGACGGAGTAGATCTGCTGGGCGCTGGGCGGCTCGATCTTCATGTCGAGGCTCTGGTTGCCGTCCAGGAACGCCTGGTAGTTCTCCACCGGGACATTGGCGTTGGCTTCCTTGACCTGCTGGTCCTTCTCGTCGGCGGCGCCGGTGAACAGCCGCGGCTCGGGCAGGCCGACGGGGGCGTCGTTCTCCTTGGCTCGGGCGTAATCGCCGAGGAAGCCGTCACCGGGGGTGAGGAACATGGCGTCGAGCCACTTCAGCCCGGCGCGGATCTCCTCGGGGCCGGCGTTCTTGTTGAACATGTAGCCGTCGCCGCCTATGAGGGTGCCGTTGCCGCCGGGCATCGGCGCGAGGGCCATGTCCTCGTACTTGGCGCCCTTCTCCTTGACCAGGATCGGGATGTTGTCCGGGGCGGAGAGGTACATGCCGAGCTTGCCGGAGCCCATCATCTGCTGGACGTCGTTGATGACGAGGAGCTGCTTGGTGCCCATCGACTCGTCGGTCCAGCGCATGTCGTGCAGCGTCTGGAGGACGGCCCTGCCCTCGGGGGTGTCGATGGTGGCCGACTTACCATCGGCGCTGACCACGTCGCCGCCCTGGGAGTACAGCTCGGCGGTGAAGTGCCAGCCGCCCTGGTTCTGGGCGCTGTAGTCGGCGTAGCCGACGGTGCCGTCGCCGAGCGCGGCGATCTTCTTGGCGGCGGCGCGGACCTCGTCCCAGGTGGCGGGCGGCTGGTCGGGGTCGAGCCCGGCCTCCTCGAACAGCGCCCGGTTGTAGATCAGCCCCATCGAGTAGCCGGTGCGCGGAATGCCGTAGATCTTGCCGCCGACGGTGTAGATGTCCCGCAGCTGCTGCTGGATCGTCTCGTAGCTCTTCAGCTCCTTGATGTACGGGGTGAGGTCCGCGGCCTGGTCGATGTCCACGACATGCTTGGCGTCGGTGAAGTACGTGTAGAACACGTCCTCCATCTGGCCCCCGGCGAGCTTGGCGTCGAAGGTCTTCGGGTCCTGACAGGGGAAGGCGTCGTGCGGCACGACGTCGATGTCCGGGTTGGCCTTCTCGAAGGCGGCGACGTCCTGCTCGAAGAACTGGCGGTCGACCTTGGCGCTCTTGGGCGGCATGCAGTTGACCGTGATCTGGGTCTTGCCGCTCGCGGTGCCCTCGTCGCCCGAACCGCACGCGGTCAGGGCGGTGAGGGAGATGGCACCGGCGGCGAGGCTGACGAAGGTGCGGCGGAACCCGGAGCTTCTCATCGGTGGACCCCTTCGGGCAGGAGCCGCTGAGCCCCTTCGGGCCGAGCGGATGGGCGTCGCACACTCAAGCACCGACGGCAGCATCACGCAAGATGTCGCGTGACGATTGCAATAAACTGACAGAGAAAAGCCGTCCGGTGGGGCTCAGTCGCGCGGCGCTTGCGCGGTGGAACCGCGCACCACCAGTTCCGGTTCGAAGAGCAGTTCCTCGGTGGGCACCGCGCTGCCGCCGATCTGCGCGTTGAGCAGTTCCACCACGGCCCGGCCCATCGACTCGATGGGCTGGCGGACGGTGGTCAGCGGGGGCTCGGTGCAGTTCATCAGCGCGGAGTCGTCATAGCCCACGACGGAGATCCGTGACGGCACGTCGAGACCCTTGCGGCGGGCGGCCCGGACGACCCCGAGGGCGAGGGGGTCGCTGGCGCAGATGAAGCCGGTCACACCGCGGTCGATCAGCTTGGCCGCGGCGGCGTGACCGCCCTCGATGGAGAACATCGCCCGCGCCACATGCTCGTCCGGCAGCGCACCGCCCGCGGCCTCCCGGGCGGCGGCCAGCTTGCGGGCCGAGGGGACGTGGTCGCCGGGGCCCAGCACCAGGCCGATCCGCTCGTGCCCGAGGGAGGCGAGATGGCGCCACGCCTGCTGCACGGCGACCGCGTCGTCGCAGGAGACGCCAGGGAAGCCGAGGTGGTCGATGGCCGCGTTGACCAGCACCACCGGGATGTTGCGGGCGGCGAGCCGCCGGTAGTGGTCGTGCGGGGCGTCCTGCTGGGCGAACAGCCCGCCCGCGAAGACCACACCGGAGACCTGCTGCTGGAGCAGCAGCTCCACATAGTCCGCCTCGGAGACGCCGCCCTTGGTCTGGGTGCACAGCACCGGGGTCAGCCCGAGCTGGGCGAGCGCACCGCCGATCACCTCGGCGAAGGCCGGGAAGATGGGGTTCTGCAACTCCGGCAGCACCAGGCCGACCAGCCGGGCGCGTTCGCCGCGCAACTGCGTGGGGCGTTCGTAGCCGAGCACGTCGAGCGCGGACAGCACCGACTGCCGGGTGGCCTCGGAGACTCCTGGCTTGCCGTTCAGCACCCGGCTCACCGTCGCCTCGCTGACCCCGACCTTCTTCGCCACTTCAGCAAGTCGTCGCGTCATACCCGCAAGAATAGCGCAAGGTGCGCAAGCGACTTGCGTAGCGGAAGCGGTTTTCGGGCGGGGGGTGGGGTGGGGGTTGGGGGGTGGAGGGGGGTGGGTTTGCGTGGTTGCGGGGCGGGGGGAGGGGCGGGGCGGTCCTGTGGCGGGGCGGTTCAGCGGCGAGGCGGGGGCTGGGGGGCGGGAACGGTGCCGGTGGCTTTCGGTGGGGAGGTGAGGGGCCAGCGCGGCGCCGGTAGTGGCTTGGGGGGGCGGTACCGGGGGGCTCCGGGAGGGCTTCCGGTGGGAGGCCGGAGCGGTGACGGGGGCGGGTTCGGCGCCCTGGGGACGGAGGCGGTCCCGGCGCATACGTGTTCCGTGGCCCGGCGACAGAAACGGCGCCGCCCGGCCGTGATGGTGGAGGGAGTTCGACCGAGGCGCCGTCGGCGACCTGAACGCCGACGGTGCCCGGTCAGACCTCGGGCGTGCGGACCACGCTCAGATGGCTCGCCCCGGTCCGCCGCTCCCGGCGGTGACGGCGCGGAGCGGGTGTCGGCTTACGGCTCTCGCGCAGGACCAGCGTCAGCCGGGTGCAGCCCAGTTCCCGCAGGGCCCGGGGGGTCTCGCCGACCACCCGGCAGTCCGTGGTGCCCCAGCGCGGATCGGGGTGGTGCAGCGGACGCACCGCCCCGTCGTGCTCGAACGCGTACTCCCCCATCGCGCGGATCCAGTGCGGCAGCCCCTGGCGGAAGGCGGCCTCCATGATCGGGTCCTGGGCGATGTCCCGGCGGATGGACTGGAGCTGGTGGTCATGGCTGTGGCGCTCGACCGAGGACGCGAAGTGGGCCAGCATCGGCAGACACCACTGGGTCTCATGGTCGCCGAGCACGGCGGAGGCGTCCGGGTGGAAGAGGACGAACCGCAGGAAGTTGTCGTGCGGCATGGCCGTCGGATGGGGACCGACCTCGCGGAAAAGTGTCTCGAACGCGCTGTTCGCCAGGACCACGTCCCAACTGCGGTCGACGACGAAGGCCGGGAAGGAGAGGGCGTCGAGGAGCGAGGCGTAGTCCTGGAGATACGCCTGGGCCTCACGGCTCGCGGGGAGGGACCGCGGTACGGACCGCTGCCCACCTGCCTGGTTCGCCATCGGGAGGTCACCCCTCTTGCCTATGCGGCCTTCTCGCGGCGCATTGATCCTGCGGCCCGGAACCGAGCTGTGTCAACTATCGTGGCATTCTGCGACGGTTGACGGCTGAAATTGGCCACAGTTGTGGCGAGACCTGGATGTGAGTTCGAACGAACCGCTACGCTCCGGGAAGTTCACGGCAACCGCTTGAGAGATGGCTGTGAGAAACGTAGGAGACACGTCGGTGACGGATGGCTACGAGGTTCAGGACGCCGCCGCGTCGGTGGTGCTGTCGGCCGTCGTCGACCGCGTGAGCGCACTCGCCGACCGGCTGGGCATCCCCCACTCCGAGGTCTTCGACACCACCCGGCTCTCGGTGGCCTGCGGGGTCCCCGAGCCCGTGGTGCGCGATCTGCTGGCCGGCCGGACCGCGGGCGAACCCGATGTGCAGGCGCGCTTCCTCCAGCGCCTCGACCTGCTGCGCCGCACCCGCGTCAAGCCCAACGGCCGCAAGCACACCCAGCAGGAGATCGCGGACGGCGCCGGGATGTCCCGGCAGCAGGCGGGCGCCCTTATCAACGGCGACCGGCGGCCCACGATGGAGCACTGCGACGCCATCCAGCGGTTCTTCCGGGTGCACGCCGGATTCCTCACCGCCGAGGACCCCGAGGCGCTCGCCGACGCCCTCCAGCGCACCGAGCAGGAACTGCTCCAGAAGCTCGCCGACCGCGACCGCGAGGCCGCCGCGCGGGCCGCCGCCGAGGACCCGCTGGAGAAGCTGCTCCAGGACCACGGGGTGCGCGGTATCGCCTGGCGCGCCGCCCAACTGCCCACCGACCAGCACCGTGACAAGGTCGCCGAATGGCTGGACATGCTCCTGGAGAGCGTCAAACGGCCCGAGACGTGAGCCGGTGACCTTGGGGACCGTCGGGACCGTGGGGAGTGTCTGTGCGCATCGGTAAGGACATGCGCCGTCTGTGCGGCGAGCTGGTCGCGGAGCTGATCCTCCCCGCGCCCGCCCCGCCGGCCGATCTGTACCGCGCGCTGTGCGCGGCGATGAGCCGCCGCCGTGGCCGCCCCGTGCTGTTCCGTACGGCGGTGTTCCCGCGCAGCGCGGCGAGCGGGCTGTGGATCGACCTGGCCGACCAGGACCTGGTGGTGGTCGAGGAGCGCACGGCGCCCGATCACCAACTGGTCATCCTCGGGCACGAGTTGTGGCACATGGCCGCCGGGCACCATGGCCACCCGGTGCAGGGCGCCGAGGTCGCCGCGCGGCTGCTGCGGGACACCGCCGATCTCCAGGCGGCCGTCCGCGCGGTCGCCGCCCGTACCCGCTTCGACCTCGCGGAGGAGCGGGACGCCGAGGTCTTCGGGCTGCTCCTGGCGAGCCGCTGCCGGGGCTGGCTGGCCGGGGCGGAGCAGCGCGGCCAGCGGGACGACCTGGCGGGCCGCATCGAGGCGTCGCTCGGGTACCCGGGGCGGGAGTAGCGCACCGCGCAACCCGTACGACCCGTCTGCCCCGCCACGCCTCGCCCCGTCAAAAGGGTGACCGGACACCGCTGGTCCGGACGGATTGTCAGTGGTGGTTGGCAAGCTGGAGGTCGCGTCCCGGATGTCCGGGTGCGTGGACCGAGCGAGGGAGAGCCGCCCCATGCAGACCGTACTGCTGACCGATCGTGAACGCGCCGCCCTCCAGGCGTATCTGCGCCTGCTGCACACGGTCAGGGCGGCCTGTGACGGAGACGCCGGGCCACCTGGGGCGACCCGGCCCCGGGTGGTGCCGCCCGCCGTGCTCGCCGAGGCGGACCGGGCGCTGGAGGAGGCCGGACTGAGCGGCAACGAGGAGGCGTTCTTCCGGATGCTGGGCGGCTGGTGCCCCTCGTCCGGGACGCCGTAGCCGCCCCCGGCGGACCTCGCGCCCCGGCCCTGTGTCCCCCGGCCCGTCAGACCGGTGGCACCACCACCGCCGTCGTCGCCAAGCCCCGCTGGACCGTCCAGCGGCCCTCGAAGTGGGTCAGTCGGCGACCGGCGACGAGCGGGCCGGGGACGAGGAGTTCGGCGCGCAGGGTCCCGGAGGAGGCACCGGGGCCGGGGTCGGTGCCGGGGTCGGGGACGAGGTCGATGTCCGCCTCCGAGAAGTCCAGCCAGGCGCGGGTCAGCGGGAACCACGCCTTGTAGACGGACTCCTTGGCGCTGAACAGCAGCCGGTCCCAGTGCAGTCCGGGGCGCAGGGCGGCCAGCCGGGTCAGCCGGTCCCGCTCGGCGGGCAGCGCCACCGCCTCCAGGACACCTTCGGGGAGCGGCCCATGGGGTTCGGCGTCGATGCCGAGCGAGACGAGGTCGCCCTCGCGGGCGAGCGCGGCGGCGGCGTAGCCCTCGCAGTGGGTCATGGAGCCGAGCAGTCCGTCGGGCCAGCCGGGGGCGCCGCGCTCGCCGGGCAGCACGGGCCGGGGCGGGACGCCGAGCCCCTCCATGGCGGCGCGGGCGCAGACCCGCACGGTGGCGAACTCCCGGCGCCGCTTGGGCACGGCGCCGGCGACGAGGGCCGCCTCTTCGGGGTAGAGGGCCGCCTCGGCGGTGTCGTCGTGGGCGAAGGTCTCCACGGCGACGACGGAGGCGGGCAGCAGCTGCTCGATCACCGGGCGGCGACCTCCTCGGTCCTGATCCGGCGCAGCTTGCCGGGGGGTTCGGCGCGGCGGCGCCACTCGCGCGGGTAGCCCACGGAGACCTCTTCGAAGCGGACCCCGTCGTGGAAGGTGGTCCGGGGGATGTGGAGATGGCCGTAGACCATGGTCCGTACCCGGAAGCGGCGGTGCCAGTCGGCGGTGGCGGCCGTGCCGCACCACATGGCGAACTCGGGGTGCCAGAGCACCTCGGTGGGGTGGCGGTCCAGGGGGTAGTGGTTCATGAGGACGGTGGGGAGGTCGTCGGGGAGCGCGGCGAGCCGGGCCTCGGTGTACGCGATCCGGTCCCGGCACCACGCCTCGCGGCTGGGGTACGGGTCGGGGTGCAGCAGGAACTCGTCGGTGCAGACGATGCCGGTGGAGTGGGCGTACTCCAGGCCGTGTTCCTTGGTGGTGCTGCCGGGCGGGAGCCAGGAGTAGTCGTAGAGGAGGAAGAGGGGGGCGACGGCGACCGGGCCCTCGGGGGTCTGCCACAGGGGGTAGGGGTCCTCGGGGGTGAGGACGCCGAGGTCGCGGCAGAGGGCGACGAGCCGCTCGTAGCGCGGGACGCCGCGCAGGGTCACGGTGTCCTTGGGATGGGTCCACAGTTCGTGGTTGCCGGGGGCCCAGACGACCTTGCGGAAGCGGCTCGCGAGGGTGCTGAGGGCCCACTCGATGTCGGCGACGGTCTCGGCGACGTCGCCGGCCACCAGCAGCCAGTCGTCGTCCGTCTCCGGGCGCATCCGCTCCACCAGGGCGCGGTTCTCCGCGTACCCGATGTGCAGATCGCTGATGGCCAGCAGTTGACCGGTGCCGCCGGCCGTGGATGTCACCCGTACCCCCTTGGATCACCTTGGATCAACAAGACGTGACCACGAGATCACACTCCCCAGGGGGCGGGCAAGGGGGTCCGCGGCGGGCCGGACGCCTGGCGTACGCGTCCGTCGCGGCGGTGAACGGGACCCTGCGTTCCGGGGGGACATCATCGGAAAATCCGTAACACGCATGTTGCACGCAGGGTTCCCGGCACCCCGTATGATCGCCCCGACACCACCCGCCGCGACCTCCCTGCCACGCAGGCGGCTCGGTGCATCCCACAACCACCCCTGTCCGGGCACGGACGCGCTTCGTCATGCCCGTGAACCGTGGAAGGACGGCCCTGGATGGTCTCTCGCGTACGCGTCTGGCTCAACCGCACGTACGCGGAGAACGTGTTCTTCATGGATCAGCTGCGGCGAAATCCCAGCGACCGGGCCGTCGAGATCCACGCCACCCACGGTGACCCCGACTCCCCCGTGCTGGCCGCCGCCGACACCGCCGAGCTGGAGCCGGAGGGGCTGTCCCCGGCGGGGTACGTGGAGTACGCGCTCGACCAGTGCGGGCGGCGCGGCATCGATGTGTTCGTGCCCCGGATGAACCAGTCGGCGATCGTGGCGCACCGGGCGGAGTTCGAGGCGGTGGGCACGGCGCTGCTGGCGCCGCCCCCGGAGGCGGTCGCGGTGTTCCAGGACAAGGTGATCGCCTATGAGGCCGTGCAGGCGATCGGGGTGCCGGTGCCGCCGTGGTGGCGGGTGCGCGGCGCGGACGAACTCCTCGCCGCCGTCGAGGAGTTGGAGGCGCGCGGATACAAGGCGTGCTTCAAGCCCGCGTCGGGGGCGGGCGGGGTCGGGTTCCGGGTGATCACCCGGGCGCCGTTCTCGCTGATGCATCTCAACGGCTTCCCGACGCCGTATGTGCAGTTGGATCTGGTGCTTCAGGCGCTGCGTGAGGCCGATGAGCCGGTGGACTGGCTGGTGATGCCTCGGCTGGAGCAGCCGGAGGTGTCGGTGGACTGTCTGACCGGGCCGGACAACCGGGTGCGGCTGGCGGTGGGGCGGACCAAGAACGGGCGGCGGCGCGGGTTCACGCTGAGCGAGCAGTGGATCGGCCCGGCCCGGCTGACCGCGGAGGGCTTCGGGCTGCACTATCTCTCCAACATCCAGTTCCGGATGTTCGGTGACCGTCCGGTGCTGATGGATGTCAACGCGCGCCCGGCGGGCGGGCTGCACCAGCTCTCGCAGTGCGGGATCAATGTCCCCTGGGCGGCGGTGCGGCTGGCGCTCGGCGAGGACCCGGGCGAGATCGCGCCACCGTTCCTGGGGCAGGACTACACGGTGGTGTCGGGGCCCCGGCCGCTGCTGGATTCCGTACCGGCGCAGCGTACGGAGGAACCGGAGCCCGCTCGGGCGGCGGTGCCCGCGCAGCAGCCCGCGGCGGCCGTGCGGACTCCGGCCGAGGTGTTGCCGCTCCAGCCCTTGACACCGTAATTGGTCCATACCAACTTGGGTTGCACACACCGCACCACTCGTACTCCCGAACACCCCACACCATCCAGGGAGATCGCGTGCGCAACCCACGTTTCAGAAGGGGCCGTCGGCTGCTCGCCCTGTGCGGGGCCGTGGCCCTCGCGCTCGCCGGGGCCGTGGCCCTGCCCGGTACGGCCCATGCGGCCAATGTGCTGACCAACCCGGGGTTCGAGTCCGGCGCTCTTACGCCGTGGACCTGCTCCGGGAACCTCGGGTCGGTCGTCTCCAGCCCCGTGCGCGGTGGTGCGCGGGCGCTCCAGGGCGCGGCGAGCGCGAGCGACATCGCCCGGTGCGCCCAGACCGTCGCCGTGCGACCCGGCACCACGTACGCGCTGACCGGCTGGGTCCGCGGGGCGTATGTCTATCTCGGGGTCGACGGCGGCGGTTCGACCTGGACGACCTCACCGTCCGGGTACGCCCAGCTCAGTCTGTCGTTCACCACCGGCGCCACCCAGACCAGCGCGACCGTGTATGTCCACGGCTGGTACGGCCAGGGCACCTACCAGGCCGACGACATCAGCCTGGACGGGCCCGGCGGCCCTCCGGACACCCAGGCGCCGACCGTGCCGGGCGCGCTGCGCTCCACCGCGCAGACCGGGACGACCGTGAGCCTCGCCTGGAACGCGTCCACGGACGACGTGGGGGTCACCGCCTACGACCTCTACAGCGGGGCGAGTCAGGTGCTCAGCGTGTCGGGGACCACCGCCACGGTGGCCGGGCTCGCGCCCGGCACCACGTACACCTTCACCGTGCGGGCGCGGGATCTCGCCGGGAACCGGTCGGGGCCGTCCAACGCGATCACGGTCACCACCGGGCCCGGGGGTGACACCGGGTTCAAGCAGGCCGCGCCCTATCTGTATCTCGGCTGGGGCGATCCGCCGAGCGCGCCGACGGTGATGAGCGCGACCGGGATCAAGTGGTTCACCATGGCGTTCATCCTGTCCTCCGGTGGCTGCAACCCCGCCTGGGACGGCAACCGGGCGCTGACCGGCGGCAACGACCAGGCGGTCATCAACTCCATCCGGGCGGCGGGCGGGGACGTCGTGCCCTCGATCGGCGGCTGGAGCGGCAACAAGCTCGGGCCCAACTGCGCCACCGCCCAGGCCCTCGCGGGCGCCTATCAGCGGGTCATCGACGCCTATGGCCTCAAGGCGATCGACGTCGACATCGAGAACACCGACGAATTCGAGAACGCGGTGGTGCAGGACCGGATCCTGAACGCGCTGCGGATCGTCAAGGCCGCCAACCCCGGGCTGCGGACCGTCATCACCTTCGGCACCTCGACGACCGGTCCCACCACCTGGGGCAACCGGCTCATCGAGCAGGCCAGGGCGCTCAACGCCAATATTGATGTGTTCACCATCATGCCGTTCGACTTCGGCGGCGGCGCCGACATGTACGGCAACACGGTGAACGCGTCCGAGGGGCTGAAGAACAAGCTGAAGTCGGTCTTCGGCTGGGACGACGCCACCGCCTACGCCCATATGGGCATCTCCGGCATGAACGGGCTCAGCGACCAGCAGGAGCTGACCTCCGTCCAGACCTGGACGCAGATCCGTGACTGGGCCAACGCCCGCCATCTGGCCCGGCTGGCGTTCTGGTCCGTCAACCGCGACCGCCCCTGCCCGGGAGGCGGAGTCACCAGCAACTGCTCCGGCATCGCCCAGAACAACTGGCAGTTCACGTCGGTCACGGCCGGGTTCACGGGCTGATACGACCACACAGCGCGACCCGAACGAACAGACCCGACCAACAGCCCGACCTGACCGAACGACGCGACCCGGCCGGAACCATCGGCCCGTATGACCGCGTGGGGGTGCCCGGTGTTCTCGTGTCCACGCCCCTGGTCCGACCGACCGGACCTCATCCGGGTACCCCCACGCTTTCGCCAACTCACCTAGGCAGGGCGGCAGTTAAATGTCCGCGGCGGCGGGGCGGGCGGTCTGGACACGGCCGGACCTGATCGTGCTGCTCCAGTCGCCGAGCTGGGGGCGGAAGACTCCGTGGTCCTGGCTGCCGTAGTCGAGCATCGACGGCTCCCGGTCGACGCCGAGATGGGCGCAGAGCGCGCGGGTGGCGGCCTCGGGCTCACCGCCTCCGCGATCAGCCGCCCGCGCCGCCGTCGTGTGGTCGCGTCCCAGGGTCGGCAGGCGAACTCCGGGTGTCGCGGAGGCGACCAATCCGGTTCACCGGGACCCGGGATCCGCGGCGGCGAGGCGGTGCGTCAGCGGAGATACGCCAGACCCGGATGCACCGCCGTATAGCCGTCGACCAGCCGCCGCGCGACCGTCACCGAGTCGACCAGCGGATGCAGGGCGAACGCCGTCACCGCGGCCGTCCGCGACCCGGTTGCCGCCGCCGCCAGCACCTGACGCTCGACCGCCTTCACCGCGCACACCAGCGCGGTCGCGTGGCCGGGCAGCGGGTCCACCGCGACCGGGTGGGCCCCGTTGGCGTCCACCAGGCAGGGCACCTCCACGACCGCCTCCGCGTCGAGCCCGGCGAGGGTCGTCCCGTTGCGGACGTTGAGGATCAGGGTGGTGCGCTCGTCCCGGGCGATGGCCCGCATCAGGGCGAGGGCCACCTTCTCGTACCCGCCGGACAGGTCGTCGGCCTCGCGCTCCCCCGCCCCGGCGCTCTCCCTGTTCTCCGCCATGTAGGTGGCCTCGCGCTCGGCCCGGGTCCGTTCCCAGGCGGCGAGGGCGGGCGCCGCCGGGTCGCCCGCCTCGGCGTAGAAGGCGGCCTGCTGGTCGCGGAGGAAGGCGCCACGGGTCCGCTCGGCCCGCTGGTAGGCGCTGACGGTCTCCCGGTTGAAGTAGTAGTAGTGCAGATACTCGTTGGGGATCGCGCCCAGCGCGCGCAGCCAGTCCGGGCCGAACAGCCTGCCCTCCTCGAACGAGCCGAGCAGCGCGGGGTCGGCGAGCAGCCGCGGCAGTTCGTCCCGCCCGCCGACGCGCAGCCCGCGCACCCAGCCGAGGTGGTTGAGCCCGGCGTAGTCGATCCACGCCTCGGCGGGGTTCGCCACGCCGAGGACCCGGGCGATACGGCGGCCGAGGCCGACCGGTGAGTCACAGATGCCGACGACCCGGTCGCCGAGGTGGCGGGACATGGCCTCGGTGACCAGCCCGGCGGGGTTGGTGAAGTTGATGACCCAGGCGTCGGGGGCGAGCCGGGCGACCCGGCGGGCGATGTCCACGGCCACCGGCACGGTCCGCAGACCGTAGGCGATCCCGCCCGCACCGACCGTCTCCTGGCCGAGGACGCCCTCGGCGAGCGCCACCCGCTCGTCCTGCGCCCGGCCCTCAAGACCGCCGACCCGGATCGCGGAGAACACGAAGTCGGCGCCGCGCAGGGCCTCGTCCAGATCGGTGGTCGCGGTGACGCGCGGCGCGCCGGGCACGGCGGCGGCCTGGTCCGCGAGTACCCGGGTGACGGCGGACAGCCGGGCGGAGTCCAGGTCGTGCAGGACGACCTCGGTGACCCGGCCCTCGGCGCGGTCGGCGAGCAGCGCCCCGTACACCAGGGGGACCCGGAACCCGCCGCCGCCCAGAATCGTCAGCCTCACGCCGTCTCCGCCTTCGTTGTCGTGGTCGTTGTCGTGGTCGTACTGTCCGGCTGTCGAGGTTACTGCTGATCAGCGTCACCACTGGCCGGACATCGAGGGCACCCCGAGGCTTCAGGGCGGCTTCATCCGGCGGTCCGGGGGCCACGGCATTGTCCACCGGGTGAGTGACGGCAGAGCCGCCGGACGCGCCGACACGGGCGCCGGGCGGTACGAACAGCGCGTGGGCGCGGCGCCGGTCCGGCTGGAGTGCTTCCGGCACGAGGGACCGGTCCTCGGCAACGCCCAGCGCGTCCGGGGCCTGGACTGGCTGCGGGCGCACTGGGTGCTGCCGCTGCCCTCGGGCGGGGTGCGGACCGTGCCGGTCGCGCTGCCCGCGCTGTGCCCCGGTGAGACGGCGGCGCTGCCGCTGCCCCTGCCGTGCGGGAGCGGGGTCCGGCTGCGGATCACGACCGCCCGGGACGAGCCCTTCGCGCCACGCGGCGCCCTCGTCTGTCTGCTGGACCTGCCACCGGTCGCCCGCCGGTCACCGGGGGAGCTGCGCGAACCGCCCCCCGTACCGACGGAGGTGGCGCGCCGCCACGAGGCCGGTGGGGGCCGCCCGGCACTGCCACCGGGCGGGAACCGCCGGGCGCGGCCCCTGCGGACCACCTGAACTCGCCCCTACTCCCCCCGACTCCCCCCGACTCCCCCCTGCTGTGCCTCCCCCACGGTCCTTGTCCCATCCCATCCACCCACGGAGTTCCCCGTGTGCACTTCGCACGACCCGATCGCCGACGGACCCGACCACGGACCCGACCAGGCCCGGTGCGAGGCCCCGCAGGCCGATGCCGCCCGGCGTACGTTCCTGCGGGCGACCGCGCTGCTGGGGGCCGCCGCCACCGCGTCGGTGTCACTGCCCGGCGGTGTCGCCGAGGCGGCCCCGGCGGGCGCCTGGCGGCCCGACCCGGACAGCCGCCGGTTCACCCTGGCCGTGATGCCCGACACGCAGTACCTGTTCGACGGGCCCAGCATCGACGCGGAGCCGGTCGAGGCGTCGCTGCGCTATCTGCTGGAGCACGGCCGGGACGAGAACATCGTCTTCCTGTCCCACCTCGGCGATCTCACCGAGAACGGCACGGAGGCCGAGATCGACGCCGCGAGCCGCGCGTTCCGTCTGCTGGACCGGCAGGGCGTCGGCTACAGCGTGGTCGCGGGCAACCACGACATCCGCTCCTCCACCGACGACCAGCGCGGCCCCAGCCCGTTCCTGACCGCGTTCGGCCCGCACCGGCACCGGGGGCGGCGCACCTTCGGCGGTGCCTCACCGGACGGCTACAACCAGTACCACCTGTTCACGGCGGCCGGACGGCAGTGGCTGGTGCTGGCGCTGGACTGGCGGCTGTCGGAGAAGGGCTTCGACTGGGCCAGGCAGGTCATCGCGGCCCATCCGAAGGCGCCCGTGGTGCTCACCACCCATGAACTGGTCCACGGCGACGACGCGCTGTCCGGGTACGGACAGAAGCTGTGGGACCGGCTGATATCCGAGCACGACCAGATCTTCCTGACCCTGAACGGCCACTACTGGCCCGCCGCGCGGGCCGTGCGGCGCAACGCGGCCGGGAACGACGTCCATCTGCATCTGACGAACTACCAGAACCGCTACTTCGGCGGCGCGGCGATGATCCGGCTGTACCGGTTCGACCTGGACCGGAACACCATCGACGTGGAGACGGTGTCGCCGTGGATCCTGGGGCGGGCGGCCAAGGGGCTGAACGCGCTGGAGCGGCGGGAGATCGAGATGACCGGGGACACGGACCGGTTCTCGGTGGAGATCGACTTCGAGCGGCGGTTCGCCGGGTTCGCCCCGGTGCCCGCGCGGCCCGCCCGTCCGGCACCGGCGCTGCTGGTGCGCGGCACGCTGGCGTACTGGCGCTTCGACGGGCGGCGGGCCGGGGACGAGGTGACCGGCACGGTCCGTGACCTGTCGGGGCGGGGCAACGACCTGACCCTCCAGCGGGTCCTGGACGGGACGCTGACCTGGTCGGACGACCACCACCCGGACCAGCCGGGCCATGGCAGCCTGCGGTTCGTGGCGGGGAAGTCGCCGCTGCGGGGCGCCTATCTGAAGACCGTCGACGGGGCGCCGTTGAACGCGGAGACCTTCCCGCGCGGCTACACCGTCGAGGCGTTCTTCAAGGTGCCCGCCGACTGGACCGGCTCGCGCAACGCCTGGGGCGGGCTGATCAGCCGCACCGGCACCCAGGCGCAGGCCGGACCCGGCGGCGACCCGGAGGAGTCCCTGACGACGCTGTCCCTGTCGGACGGGCCTGCCCTCCAGTGGGCCGTGCGCCCGCTGAACCACCAGGGCGTGCTCACCAACTGGAGCCATGAGACGTCCCGGGAGACCTGGTGGCACGCGGCCGTGGTCAACGACGGCCGCCACACCACGCTGTACGTCGACGGCTGCCCGGTCGTCCGCAACCCCACCGCCCGCTCCACCGGACTGGCCACGCTCGGCCTGCCCTGGCTCCTCGGCGGCTACGAGTACGGCGGCCGGATCGACCAGATCCACCACGGCTGGCTCGGTGACGTACGGGTGGTGGACCGGGCGCTGCCGGTCTCCCAGTTCATGAACCGTTGACGCCCCCGACGACCGACCTCCACCGAGGAGCGCGCATGACCGAGCAGCAACAGCATCATCATCCGCACCACCTGCCCACCTGGGCCGATCCGTCCGTCAGCCCGGAGTCCCTGGACCCGCAGGGCTCCTCCCGCCGTCAGCTCCTGCGCCGCGCGGGCCTGTTCGGCGCCGCGTTCGCGCTGGGGTCCGCCGCGACCCCGGCGGCGGCGTCGGACGGCGGCCGGGGCCACGGCGGCGAGGATCCGCGCCTCGCCTACCTGGTGGGCGACCACCACATCCACACCGTCTACAGCCATGACGCCAAGTACACGTTCTCCCAGCTCGCCGAGAAGGGCGCGGAGTACGGCCTGGACTGGATGGTGTTCACCGAGCACTCCAACGTGGGACACGCCCGCTACGGCGCCGCGCTGGAGAACGCCGAGATCCGCCGGGCGCGGGCCGCCCGTCCCCGCCAGCTGATCTTCCAGGGCCTGGAGTGGTACATCCCGGCCGCCGAGCACGCCACCGTCATCGCCGCGCCGGGCCGGGGCGAGGTCGATCTGCTGACCCGCTTCGAGACGGCCTACGACGGCAAGCTGCTCGGCTACGACAAGGGCGGCGCCGCCGACGCCGACACCGCCCGCAACGAGGCCCACGCCGTGGCCGCCATCAAGTGGCTGGCGGCCCAGCGCCGGTGCGGCGCGATCGACGACGTGCTGGTGCTGGCCAACCATCCGCTGCGGCTGGGCATCGACTCCCCGCACGAGCTGCGCGCCTGGCGGGACGCGGCGCCCGAGATCATGATCGGCATGGAGGGCGCGCCGGGCTCCCAGGGCGCCGCGCTGCCCGGCTGGCGCGGGCCCCACTCGATCCGGGGCGAGTACGAGAACAAGCCGTCCGCGCAGTCCTGGCCGGGCTATCCGGCGGGGGCGTATGTGACGTACGGCGGGTTCGACTGGGCGACGGCCACGGTCGGCGGGCTGTGGGACGCGATGCTGGCGGAGGGGCGGCTGTTCTCGGTCACCACCAACTCCGACGCGCACCGGATCGTCCACGACACCTGGCGCAACGGCGACTGGGCGCCGGGGCAGAGCTTCGACACCACCGGACGGCTGCCCGACCCGGTGGACACCGGCTCCCCGCAGCCCGGCAGCGACTTCTGGCCCGGCCAGTTCAGCCGCACCCACGTCGGGGTCACCCGCTACGGGTACGCGGCGGTGATGGCGGGGCTGCGCGCGGGCCGGGTCTGGCTGGACCACGGTCATCTGCTGGACGGTCTCGACGTCCGGCTGAAGCGGTCCGGTGACCGGGGCCGGGGTGTCACGCTGGGCGGGCGGCTGCGGGTGCGCAAGGGCGAGCGGCTCACCCTGGAGGTGACCGTGACCAGCGCCTCCCGGCCCAATCCGCACGGTGTCCTGCCGGAGCTGGCGCATGTGGACGTGGTCCGGGGCGCGGTGCGCGGGCGGGTCGCGGACCGGGACAGCTGGCGGGCGCCGGACACCCGGGTCGCGGTGACCGAGGACGTGGCGGGCCGCAAGGGCACGTACACCCTGCGGATTCCGCTGGCCGCCGGGGACGAGTCGTTCTACGTCCGGCTGCGCGGCAGCGACGGCAACCGCCATGGCGCCGGGTTCCTGGGGGCGTCCGTCGACCCGCACGGGCCGGTACCGCATCCGCCGGGGGACGGGGACCCGTGGACGGACACGTGGTTCTACAGCAACCCGGTGTTCGTGGACGTGGTGGGGCGTTAGGGCCTGTCGCTCCGGGGCGGGGCGGCGGTCGTGCGACCCGTACGGGTGGCCGCGACCGCCGCCCCGCCACTCCCCCCTTCCCCCCCGGCCTACTTCTTGTCGGCGTCCAGTTCCTCGAACAGGGTCAGCTGGAGGGCGCCCGGTGCCTCCAGACGGGAGTTGAGGGAGTTCCAGGGCGTGCGGGTCGGCTCGGCGACGACCTCGGCCCCGGCGGCGGCCAGCCGGGCGGTCATCACCGTGGAGTCGCCGACCTGGAAGGCGACCCGGACGGGACCGGCGACCCGCCGGCCCACCTCGACGTCGTCGATGAAGGCCGCGTGGTTCGGGTCGGTGATCTCCAGGGTGGCGCGGCCCGCCTCCAGGATGGTGACGTGTCCCCCCTCGGAGGAGAACGCGGCCCGCTCGGGCAGCCCGAGGACGTCCCGGTAGAAGTGCAGGGCGGCGTCGTAGTCCTCGGCGGTGACGACGAGACGCAGTTCCCGGACAGGTGACTCGGCGGACATACAGGGGCTCCTTCGCAGGTCGCGGACGCTCGTCACAACCGCGGCGCCCCGGCGTCCATTCCTGGCCGGTCCACCGGATCGGTGTCACCCCCGCCGACGGCGCCACCGGGGCGTCCTTCACCGACCCGGTCGAGGCGGACGACGGGACGGAGGTGACGTCCACCTTCACCAGCGGTCAGCCGGTCGACTTCGTGAAGGTGAACTGGTTCCGGTTCGGCCGCTGAGGGCGGATCTCGCCGGGCGGGGACCGGCGGGTGCCGGGGACCCTGACAAGTGTCAGGTTCCGGGGGCGCGGTCCGGTGGTTAGCGTCCTGGTGGGGGCGGCGGTGACCGGGGCCGGAGGCGTGCGGTCGGGGTCGTTCCCGGGACACCGTCGATCCGGCCGTCACCGCGGCCGACACCGGAATGAGGACCTATGAGCCGCCGTTCACTGACCACCCTGCTGGCCGCGACCGGTGCCGCCGCGGCGCTGGCACTCGGTTCCGTCCCGGCCCAGGCCGCCCCGTTCTCGGGCGGCAACTACGGGGCCTACGGGATGGAGGGGCAGTATCCGACGGTCGGGTACTGCAATGGCACATTCAGCCAAGTGGGCGCCACCCAGTACCACTCGGGCATGGCGCTGAAGTACTACTACTCCTCCAAGTGCGGCTCGTTCGCCCGGATCGAGAACTCCCGGGCCAACTGCGCCGCCGTGCTCCAGCGCTCCAACAACGGGGTGGGCCGGGTGGACGGCTGGGTCTCCGAGACCGTCGACCCCGGCATCAACTACGCCTACACCCAGATCGGCAGCAACCTGAGCGGCCGGGTCTCCCGGGCGGTGCTCAGCTGTGACGGGCACGATCTGCTGTGGAGCGCCTGGTACTGACCGGTCTCAGCGCAGCTCCGCCCGGAAGGCCGCCGGGGTGCGGGCGGTGTGCTGCTGGAAGAACTTGGAGAAGTTGGCCGCGTCGGGGAAGCCCACGGCGACCCCGACGCGGCCGATCGGCAGCTCCGTGTGGGCGAGGAGACGTTTGGCCTCCAGGACGACCCGGCGGTCGATGAACGCCTTCGGGGTGGTGCCGGTGGCCGCGCCGACGACCCGGGCGAGGGTGCGGCGGGAGTAGCCGAGGGCGTCCGCGTAGCCGGAGACGCTGTGCTGGACGGCGAAGTCCCGCTCCACGGCGTCCCGGAACCGGGTGAACGGGGTGTCGGCGGGCTGCCGGGCGGTCGGGGACGCGCTGATCGCGAGATGCGCGAGGCGCAGCAGGAACGCGGTCAGGGTGTGCCGCAGCACCGCGGTGTGCAGGCTCAGCGGCAGGGTGGTGGTGTCCTCGTACTCCCGGCGGACCTGGTCGAGGGCCGCGGTGAGGGCGGCGGACCGGGGCGGGTCGGGGTGCAGCAGGGGCGGCAGGTCGTAGCGGTAGAGGCCGGTGGCCTCGACGGTGGCGCGGGGCAGGAAGCCGGGCTGCATGGTGAGCACGGTGCCCCGGTAGGCGTCCGTGGCGGCGAGGCGGTGCACCTGTCCCGGTCTGATCCACAGCACATCGCCCGCGTGGGCCTCGTAGGTGTCGAAGTCGACCATGTGGTGGACCGGACCGGCGGTGAGCAGCAGCACGACATGGAAGTCGATCCGGTGGACCCGGCCCTCGGGTGCCTCGCTGTACCAGGGGCGGCCCGGTGCCATGGTGTCGATCCGCATCCCGACGCCGCAGGCGCTG
This sequence comes from Streptomyces sp. NPDC048290, assembly GCF_040652095.1. Lineage (NCBI taxonomy): Bacteria > Bacillati > Actinomycetota > Actinomycetes > Kitasatosporales > Streptomycetaceae > Streptomyces > Streptomyces sp. NPDC048290. Next base: position 128,415 of record NZ_JBEZLM010000003.1, on the reverse strand, counting down.
CGGTCGGCGGGGAAGGCGACGGTCCGTATCGCGTCCGTGTCGCCGTCCGGATCGCTCATCCCTGGTGTCCCCTCCCGTGCCGGGTGCTCCCGGACGGGTGTCCGGTGTCCCACTTTCACCACAGGCTGACACACCCCCACCTTCCGACAGAAAAGTCTGACTTTTAAGGTCGAACGCGTCCGGCCGGCGGTGACACCGCTTGCGTCGATCGTGTGAAGGGGACCGACGTCAGATGAGCGCGCAGAGCACGCAGACACAGACAGCGGGCGGCTGGGTCAATCCGCTGCGCGACCCGCGTGACCGGCGGCTGCCCCGGATCGCCGGGCCGTCCGGGCTGGTCGTGTTCGGGGTGACCGGCGATCTGTCCCGCAAGAAGCTGATGCCCGCCGTGTACGACCTCGCCCACCGGGGTCTGCTGCCACCGGGGTTCTCCCTGGTCGGGTTCGCCCGCCGGGACCGGGCGGACGACGACTTCGCGCGGATCGTGCGCGACGCGGTCGCGGAGCACTCCCGTACCCCGTTCCGGGAGGAGGTCTGGCGGCAGCTCGCCGAGGGGATGCGGTTCGTCCCGGGCGACTTCGACGACGACACCGCGTTCAAGGAGCTGCGGATGGTGGTCGAGGAGCTGGACGCCGCCCGGGGCACCAGCGGGAACTACGCGTTCTATCTCTCGGTGCCGCCGAAGTTCTTCCCCAAGGTCGTCCGGCAGCTGAAGCGGCACGGGCTGGCGGACGCCCCGGACGGGGCCTGGCGGCGGGCGGTGATCGAGAAGCCGTTCGGACACGACCTGGCGAGCGCCCGGGAACTGAACGCCGTCGTACACGATGTGTTCGCACCCGAGCAGGTGTTCAGGATCGATCACTATCTGGGCAAGGAGACCGTCCAGAACATCCTGGCGCTGCGCTTCGCCAACCAGCTGTTCGAACCCATCTGGAACCGCAGCTTCGTGGACCATGTGCAGATCACCATGGCCGAGGACATCGGCATCGGCGGCCGGGCCGGGTACTACGACGGCATCGGCTCGGCCCGGGACGTCATCCAGAACCACCTCCTCCAGCTCCTGGCGCTCACCGCGATGGAGGAACCCGCCGCGTTCGACGCCGAGTCCCTGCTCACCGAGAAGCTGAAGGTGCTCAGGGCGGTACGGCTCCCGGCCGACCTGGGGCGGCACACGGTCCGCGCCCAGTACGCGGCGGGCTGGCAGGGCGGCGCCAAGGTGCCCGGCTACACGGAGGAGGACGGGACCGCCCCCGCCTCCACCACCGACACCTACGCGGCGGTGAAGCTGGGGATCGACAACCGGCGCTGGGCGGGCGTGCCCTTCTATCTGCGCACCGGCAAGCGGCTGGGCAGACGGGTGACGGAGATCGCGGTGGTGTTCCAGGGCGCCCCGCACTCCCCGTTCGACGCGACGGCCACCGAGGAGCTGGGCCGCAACGCGATCGTGGTCCGGGTCCAGCCCGACGAGGGCGTCACGGTCCGGTTCGGCTCCAAGGTGCCGGGCACGTCGATGGAGATCCGGGACGTCACGATGGACTTCGCGTACGGCGAGTCGTTCACCGAGTCCAGCCCGGAGGCGTACGAGCGGCTGATCCTGGATGTGCTCCTCGGCGACGCCAATCTGTTCCCCCGTCACCAGGAGGTGGAAGAGTCCTGGAAGATCCTCGACCCGATCGAGGAGTACTGGGCGGCCCACGGCCGTCCGGCGCGCTACGCGTCGGGCAGCTGGGGGCCGGTGGAAGCGGACGAGATGCTCGCACGAGACGGACGGAGCTGGCGCAGGCCATGAAGATCGACCTGACCGACACCACGGCAAGCAAGATCAACAAGGCGCTGGTGGAGGGCCGCCGCGCCATCGGGACCCCGGCCGTGGGCATGGTCCTCACGATGGTGATCGTCACCGACGAGGAGAACGCCTACGACTCCATCAGGGCCGCCGAGGAGGCGTCCCACGAGCACCCCTCGCGCACTCTGGTGGTGATCAAGCGGCACGCCCGCACCCCGCGCGACCGCACCCTGTCCCGGCTGGACGCCGAGGTCCGGGTCGGCGCCGACGCCGGGACCGGGGAGACCGTCGTGCTGCGTACGTACGGCGAGGTCTCCGAGCACGCGGACAGTGTGGTGCTGCCGCTGCTGCTGCCGGACGCGCCGGTGGTGGTGTGGTGGCCGGCCCAGGCGCCGGACGACCCGGCCCGGGACCCGCTGGGCGCCCTCGCCCAGCGCCGGATCACCGATCTGTACGCGGTGGAGAACCCGCTGCGGGTGCTGGAGACCCGCAGACGGTTCTACGCGCCCGGCGACACCGACCTCGCCTGGACCCGGCTCACCCCCTGGCGCTCGATGCTGGCCGCCGCCCTGGACCAGGGCCAGGTGGACATCGTGGCGGCGGCGGTGGAGGCCGAGGCGGAGAACCCGGCGGCCGAGCTGCTCGCCCGCTGGCTGGAGGCGCGCCTCGGGGTCACGGTGGAGCGGGTGGTGACCGACGGTCCGGTGGTCACGGCGGTCCGGCTGGGCACCCCCGGCGGCGAGATCGTCATCGACCGGCCGGACGGCCCGCTCGCCACACTGACCCTGCCGGGGCAGCCGCCGCGGACCCTCGCCCTGAAGGTCCGCCCGACCTCCGATCTGATCGCCGAGGAACTGCGCCGCCTGGACGCGGACGAGATGTACGCGATCGCGCTGCGGGGCTCGGCACCGGCCGGGGCGCACACCTGACGCGGCCCGGCGGCACGGGGCTCGGCAGCGGGCGCGGGGGCGCACCTGACGGAGCCCGGCGGCACCCCACGGCACGGGGCTCGGCACCGGTCGGGGCGCACACCTGACGGAGCCCGGCGGCACGGGGCTCGGCAGCGGGCGCGGGGGCGCACCTGACAGAGCCCGGCCGCACCCCACCGCACCACCCCCCCACCACCGCACTGATGGAACTCACGGAAAGCGAACTGACATGCAGCTGGGTCTGATCGGTCTGGGCAAGATGGGCGGCAACATGCGCGAGCGCATCCGGCGCGCGGGCCACACCGTCGTCGGCTACGACCGCAATCCCGAGGTCACCGATGTCGGCAGCCTCGCCGAGCTGGTCGCCGCGCTGGACGCGCCGCGCACGGTGTGGGTGATGGTCCCGGCCGGGGCCGCCACCCAGTCCACCGTGGACGAGCTGGCCGGGCTGCTGGAGCCCGGGGACGTGGTGGTCGACGGCGGGAACTCCCGCTGGACGGACGACGAGAAGCACGCCGCGGAACTGGGCGCCCGGGGCATCGGCTTCGTGGACGCCGGGGTCTCCGGCGGGGTGTGGGGGCTGGAGAACGGCTACGCGCTGATGGTCGGCGGCGACAAGGAGCATGTGGAGCGGCTCCAGCCGGTCTTCGACGCGCTCAAGCCGGACGGCCCGTACGGCTATGTGCACGCGGGGAAGGTGGGCGCCGGGCACTTCTCCAAGATGGTCCACAACGGGATCGAGTACGCCATGATGCAGGCGTACGCCGAGGGCTGGGAGCTGCTGGAGAGCGTCGACTCGGTGGACAACGTCCGTGAGGTGTTCCGCTCCTGGCAGGACGGCACGGTCATCCGCTCCTGGCTGCTGGACCTCGCGGTCAACGCCCTGGACGCCGACGAGCATCTGGACAAGCTGCGCGGCTACGCCGAGGACTCCGGCGAGGGCCGCTGGACCGTGGAGGCGGCGATCGACCACGCCGTACCGCTCCCGGCGATCACCGCGTCGCTGTTCGCCCGGTTCGCGTCCCGGCAGGACGACTCCCCGCAGATGAAGATGGTCGCGGCGCTGCGCAACCAGTTCGGCGGGCACGCGGTGGAGGCGAAGGGCGGCACGGCGGAGAAGTAGCAGCCCCCCCAACGGGGTGGCGGTGGTGCCGTGTTGACAGCCGTCGGCCGTCCGGACAGAGTCGCCCGCGATGGAGATCGACGATCTGACGGCGGCCGAGCGGCGGGTGTGGCGGGCCTTCCCCCGGGGCGGGACCGTGGACTTCCGGTGCGCGGGCCCGGCCGACGACCCGGCCGACGGCGCCGACTGGGGCCCGGAGCGCACCCTGCGGGCCTCGGTGCTCAAGGCGCTGCTGGTGAGCGGACCGCAGGTGGAGGGCGAGGTCCCGGCGCTCCGGGTGGCCGGGGCCCGGATCACCGGGCCGCTGGATCTCACCCACGCCGTGCTCGACACCCCGGTCCGGCTGGCGCACTGTCACTTCACCGACCCGCCCGACCTGTACGGCGCCCAGGTGCGGCGGCTGAGTCTGCGCGGCTCCTCGCTGCCCGGCCTCGGTCTTGCCGGGGTGCGGATCGAGGGGCAGCTCCAGCTCTCGGACTGCCGGATGCGCGGGCGGCTGCAACTGGCCGGGGCGCAGATCGGGGGCGCGCTGCTGCTCGCGCGGGCGTCGCTGACCACGGACGATCCGGCCAAGCCCGCGCTGCGGCTCAACCAGGCCACCATCGGCGAGGACCTGTGGGCGCCGGAGCTGTGCGCGACCGGTGAGATACGGCTCAACGGGGCGAGCGTCGCGGGCAGCATCGAGCTGTCCGGGGCCCGTCTCGATCCGCCGCAGGGACTCGCGGTGGACGCCCAGAAGCTCACCGTCGACGGGGATCTGATGATGCGGCGGGGCCGGGTGCGCGGCTGGATCGGGCTGCGCGGCGCCCGGATCGCCGGGCGTCTCGATCTGTCGTACATCGATCTCGCGCACCCCGGGGACACCGTGCTGCGGGCGGCGAGCGCGGTCATGGGGCAGTTGTGGCTGCGGCAGGGGCCGCCGGTCGACGGGCGGGTCAGTCTGCGCCACACCCAGATCGACGTGCTGTTCCTGGAGCCGGAGAAACTCCCGGGCACGGTCCATCTGGAGAGCCTGGTCTACACATCGCTCATCCCCGGCGAGCCCGCCGCCCGACGGCTCCCGCTGCTGGAGCGGGACGGCGACGGCTATGTGCCGTTCGCCTATGAGCAGCTCACGGCCGCGTACCGGCGGATCGGCGACGACGACGCGGCCCGCCGGGTGCAGTTGGCCAAGCAGCGCCGCCGCCGCACCACGCTGGCCTGGTACGGCCGGGTGTGGGGGGTCGTGCAGGATGTCACCGTCGGGTACGGCTTCCGGCCGCTGCGGGCCGGTGGCTGGCTGCTGTCGCTGGTCGCGGTCGGGGCGCTGGTCTTCGGGCTGTGTCCGCCGCGCCCGCTGAAGCCGTCCGAGGCGCCCGGGTTCGACCCCGTCTTCTACACCCTGGACCTGCTGCTGCCGGTGATCTCCTTCGGCCAGGAGTCCGCGTTCGCGCCGGACGGCTGGTACCAGAAGCTGTCGTACATGCTGATCCTGGCGGGCTGGGTGCTGGCGTCCACGGTGGTCGCGGGCGTGGCCCGGATCCTCAACCGGCAGTAGCGGGCCCGGGGGGGCTCAGCGGGGCGGGACGCCGTAGACGTGGTCGACGGGGATGCGCAGGACCAGGCGGTGGTCGCGGACCATCGCGGCGCGGTAGTCGTCCCAGTCGGGGTGCTCGCCGGAGAGGGAGCGGTAGAGCCGGACCAGTTCCTCCACCGTGGCGTCGCCGGGGTCCTGGGCGACCGGGGTGAGGTCGGCGGTGCCCTCGGCGACCGCGTAGGCCCAGCGGTCGGCGGTGGTGACGTGGTAGGAGACCCGGGGGTCGCGCTGGGCGTTGCGGGTCTTGGCGCGGTCGTCGGTGACCGAGATCCGGATGATCCGCTCTTCGGGGTCGTAGGCGTGGACGACGTTCGACAGCTGGGGGCGGCCGTCCCGTTTGAGGGTGACCAGCACGCCACCGCGTTCCGCGGCGAGCAGCCGGTGCAGCGGGTACGAGGGGTCCTGGGCGGGGTCGCGCTTCTGGTCCTGGGTCATACCAGGGGCAACGGGGCCGGTCGGACGGCCATTCCCGGGTACGGCCGGACGAGTGGGCGGCGGGCCGCCCGGGACGGGGGTCTCCGGCGATTCCCCGCGCCCCGTTGCGCGACCATGAGGGCTGTATACGAGGGCTGAAGGCGCGGCGGCGGGGGCAATCGACCCGTATCGCGTCGCACGGCGAGCGGAGGAGCGCGCGATGGCAGGACTGCGGCAAGAGGTCGAACCGGTCGAGGTGGGACTGGACGCGAAGGCGCTGGACCGGCTCGACCGGCACTTCGCGCGGCTCGTGGACGAGGGGCGGCTGCCCGGGTTCCTGGTGGCCCTCGCCCGGGGCGGCCGGGTCGCGCACCTCACCGCGTACGGCAGCCGGGACATCGCGGCCGGGCTGCCGGTGGAGGCCGACACGCTGTGGCGGATCTACTCCATGACCAAGCCGGTCACCGCGGTCGCCGTCCTGATGCTGATGGAGGAGGGCCGGCTGTCGCTGGACGACCCGCTCGCCCGCCATCTGCCCGCGTTCGCCGACCCGCGGGTGTATGTGGACGGCACGGGCGACGGCGTACGGACCCGGCCTGTTGAGCAACCGATTCTGCTGCGGCATCTGCTGACCCACACCGCCGGACTGACCTTCGCCTTCTACCACTGCCATCCGGTCGACGCCCTGTACCGGGCGGCCGGTCTGGAGTCGTCGGTGCCGCCGGGCGCGGATCTGGCGCGGACCATCGAGGTGTACGCGGGGCTGCCGCTCCAGTTCGAACCGGGGACGCAGTGGAACTACTCGGTGGCCAGCAATGTGCTCGGCCGGGTGGTGGAGGTGGTGTCGGGGCAGCGCCTCGATGTGTTCCTCGCCGAACGGCTGTTCAGGCCGCTCGGGATGGCCGACGCCGGTTTCGAGGTGAGCCCCGCGCAGGCGGTACGGCTCGCCGAGCTGTACGGCGACCGGCCCGACGGGGACGGGATCGAGCCGATCGCCGGACTGCCGCTCAAGGGCCGGCCGCGGTTCCTGTCCGGCAGCGGCGGCATGGTCGCGGGCGCCCACGACATCCACCGGTTCATGGAACTGCTGCGCCGGGGCGGGGAACTGGACGGCGTACGGCTGCTGTCCCCCGCGACCGTCGCCCTGATGACCGCCAACCAGCTCCCCGGCGGCGCCGATCTGCGCGCCTTCGGCAGCCGTCCCGCCCATGACGAACCCGGTAACGAGGGCGTCGGCTTCGGGCTCGGGGTCTCCGTGGTCGTCGACCCGGCCCGCACCAAGGCCCCCGCCGGGCTCGGCACATACGGCTGGACCGGGGTGGCCACCACGACCTTCTTCGTCGACCCGGGCCGCGATCTGACCGTGCAGTTCTACACCCAGCTCCGGCCGCGCGCGTCCCACACGGTCTTCCCGGACCTGAAGCGGCTGGTGCACGAGGCGGTGCTGCCGTAGGGGCGGTGGGCGGTGTGCGGGGGGGGCTGTGTGCGGGGGGCTGTGTGCGGGGGGCTGTGTGCGGGGGCTGTGTGCGGGGGCTGTGTGCGGGGCGGGCGTCAGGACCAGTGGGCCAGCGCGTCCAGGTGGGGCAGCCGGTGGTCCAGGCGCTCCCGCTTGGTGCGCAGATAGGTGATGTTGCTCTCGCACGGCGGGATCAGCAGCGGGACCTCCTCGGCGACCTGGACGCCGTGCCGCACCAGGGCCTCGCGCTTGCGCGGGTTGTTGGACAGCAGCCGGACCGAGCGGACGCCGAGATCGCGCAGGATCTCGGCGGCCACCCCGTAGTCCCGGGCGTCGACCGGCAGACCGAGGGCGAGGTTGGCCTCCACCGTGTCCAGGCCCTCCGCCTGGAGCGCCATCGCCCGCAGCTTGCCCAGCAGTCCGATACCGCGGCCCTCATGCCCCCGGAGGTACACGACGACACCGCTGCCCGCGGCGACGACCGCGCGCAGCGCCGAGGCCAACTGGTCACCGCACTCACAGTGCTGGGAGCCGAACGCGTCGCCGGTCAGGCACTCGGAGTGCAGCCGGGTCAGGACGTTCTCGGCGCCCGGTTCGCCATGGACCAGGGCGACCTGTTCCTCGCCGCGGTCGTGGTCGAGATAACCGACCGCCTGGAATTTCCCGTACACCGTGGGCAGTGGGGCATTCACCATGCGTTCCACGCCGGTCCGCTGCGGTGACTTCTTGCCGAGTATGCCGATGTTCTCTGTCATGATGCGGTTCCTAAGGATTCCTGAGCGGAGACGAAAGGCCGGGAAAAGATGGGTGATTCGGGAATACGCGCGGTGCCCGTGAGGACCGGCGGGAGCGGCGGGCACAGCCCCCTGCCCGCCGACACCACGGACGACGTACGCCGCCGTGGCGCGGCCGTGCCGGTCCAGGTCGCGGTGCTGCCGGTCGGGAGCTACGAACAGCACGGCCGCTTCCTGCCGCTGGCGACGGACACGCTGGTCGCCTGTGCCGTGGCCCGCGAACTCGCCGCCGCGTACCCGGTGCACCTCCTTCCTCCGGTGACGATCTCCTGCTCCCACGAGCACGCCGCCTGGCCGGGGACCGTGAGCATCTCCGCCGTGACGCTGCACGCGGTGGTCCGGGACATCGCCGACTCGCTGCGCCGCTCCGGGGTCGGCGTCCTGGTGGTCGTCAACGGCCACGGCGGGAACTACGTCCTGGGCCATGTGGTCCAGGAAGCCTCCGCGCGCGGTGAACGGATGGCGCTCTTCCCGGCCGCGGAGGACTGGGAACAGGCGCTTGAGCGGGCGGGCGTGGAGACCTCGCTGCTCACCGACATGCACGCGGGGGAAATAGAGACCTCCGTCCTTCTGCACGCTCATCCGGAAATGCTCCGGCCCGGATACGAGTCCGCCGATTTCATCCGGGACGACCGGCGGCACCTGCTGACTCTCGGTATGTCGGGCTATACCGATTCGGGGGTCATCGGCCGTCCTTCCCTGGGGTCCGCGGAAAAGGGGAAAGCGTTGCTGGCGAGCCTCACGGAGTCTTTCGGCGCGTATCTCGCCCTCTTCGACGAGGAGTAGGCGTCGGTCAGCGCGCGGGCCCGGGTGCGCAGGGTTCTCGCGGCTCGGGCCAGCAGGACCAGGGCGCCGGGCAGGCTGGCCGCGAAGCTGAGCACTCCGTAGACCACCGCCGTCGTCAGTCCGCTGCCCGCGCCGAGGCCCGCCGCGGAGAACGCCCACGCGGTGACGCCCTCGCGGGGGCCCCAGCCGCCGACGTTCAGCGGCACGCTCATCGCGAGCAGGGCGAGCGTCGCCAGCGGGAGCAGGGTCAGGACGGGGGCGGTGACCCCGGCGACCCGGGCCGCGACGACGAACAGGGCGAGATGGCCCGCCAGGACGAGCACGGACGACACCGCCACGCCGGGGCCGTTGCGGCGGGAGAGCAGGGCGGTGCGGGCCTCGGTGAGCCAGGGGCGCCGGGTGGGCGCGGGGCGGGGGCGGCTCATGCGGAGGGCGGCCAGGACGGCGGCGGTACCGGCGGCGGCGGTCAGCAGCACGAGGGCGAGCGGGCGGGCCTGCTGCTGGACGGGGGACGGGAGGGTGACGAGTACGGCGGTGCCGGTGACGGCGAGGGCGAGTTGACCGGCGGTGCGTTCCAGGACGACGGAGCGGATGCCGCGGGCGAGGTCGCCCTCGGTGCGGCCGTGGCGGACGGCGCGGTCGACGTCGCCGAGGACGCCGCCGGGGAGGGCCGCGTTGAGGAACAGGGCGCGGTAGTAGTCGGCCACGGCGGGGGCGAGGGGGAGGTGGAGGGTGAGGGCGCGGGCGACGAGACGCCAGCGGTAGGCGCACAGGAGGGTGGTGACGGCGCCGATCGTGAGGGCGGTGGTGAGGGCGGGGAGGGTGATGCGGTGGACTCCGTCGGTGAAGGCGCCGGTTCCTAGGCGGATGGCCAGGAGGGTGAGGATGGCCGTGCCGGCGGCTGTACCTAGGTGTTTTGTGAGGTGTTTCTTTCCGGTGCGGGTGGGTTGAAGTGCTGTGCGCGGTTCCCCGCGCCCCTGGGAGGTGCGGGTCGGCTGGGGCTCTGTGCGCGGTTCCCCGCGCCCCTGAGGGGTGGGGGGTGTCATGACGTGATGTCCCTGGGGAAGGCCAGGAGGTCTGTGTGGTGGATCGTGGCTTTCAGGGTGGACGTGGTCAGTTGGGTCAGGCGGGTTTCCAGGTACGTGGTCGCCTGGGGTTTCAGGGGTGGGTGTTGGTCTATGGCCGCCGCCACCCAGCCCTGGAGCCACTGGGCCGTCAGGTCGGGGTGGGACGGGCCCAGGTGCCAGGGGCTGGGGCGGGTGTGGACCGTGACGCCGCGCTCGGCGAAGGCGGCGGCGGCCTGGGCGATGGCGTCGGGGCCGAGCAGACCGGCGCGGCGCTGGTGGGCGTTGAAGGCGGCGGTGAGGTCGTGGTCCAGGGGGTGGGAGGGGGTGAGGTCGACGCTCCCGGCGACCGAGAGGGTGAGCAGGGCCGGGCAGCCGGCGCCCGCGCAGGCCGCGGCGAGGGTGTCGAGGTCGTCGGCGGTGAGGACGTCCAGCAGGGCCGAAGCGGTCACCAGGGACGCGCCGGACAGGGCGTCCGGGGTCAGCCGGGAGATGTCTCCCCGGCGGGTCTCGACGGTGACCCGGCTGCTGTCGGCGGCCGAGCGGGGCGCACCGGCGGCGGCGAAGTGCAGGAGGTAGGGGTCGCGGTCGTGCAGGACCCAGTGCTGGGGGCCGTCCAGCCGGGGCGCGAGCCAGCGGGCCATGGAGCCGGTGCCGCAGCCCAGGTCGTGGATGACCGTACCGGTGCCGCGGCCGGGGCGGTTGGCGAGCCGGACCCGCAGCGGGTCCAGCAGGTCCGCCGCGCGGGCCGCCGCGTCGGCGGGCTCACGCAGCTCCAGCCACTCGGGGGCGTAGCGCGGGGGGTCGTCGGGGTCGGTGTCGCGGAGCCGTACGGTGGCGCGTTCGCCGGGGCCCGCGCCGGGCAGGGGCCGTCCGGTGGTGGTGTCGGTCATGCCGCCCTCCAGGAGTCGCCGGGGAGCCGGCTCAGGACGCCCGCCAGGGACTTGGCGGTGGACGCCCAGCCGTCGAGGGCGGCCCGGCGGCCCCGGGCGGCGGCCTTGAGGCGGCGGCGGACGTCCGCCTCGCCGAACCAGCCGCGCAGTTCGGCGGCGAGCGCGGCCGGGTCCTCCGGGGGGACGAGGATGCCGGGGACCCCGCCGTCAGGCGCCCGCCCGACCGCCTCCGGGAGGCCGCCGACATCGGTGGCGAGCACCGGGATACCGCGCGCGAGCGCCTCCGTGACGGCCATGCCGTACGTCTCGGCGTACGAGGTGAGGACCATCAGGTCGGCCGTGGCGTAGCTGGCGTCGAGGGCGGCGCCGGTGCGGGGGCCGGTGAGGTCGATGCGGTCGGTGAGGCCGTGCCGGGCGATGCGGGCGCGCAGGTCGTCGACGTAGCCGGGGTCCTGGGTGAGGGCGCCCACACAGACACAGCTCCAGGGGAGTTCGGCGACCCGGGCCAGCGCCTCCACCAGCCGGTGCTGGCCCTTGCGGGGGGTCACCGCGGCCACACACAGGAGGCGGGAGACGCCGTCGGTGCCGGAGGCGAGCGGGGCGATGTCGGCGCCGGGGGTGGCGACATGGACCCGGTCGGGGGCGAGTCCGTGGTGGGCGACGAGCCGCCGGGCGGCCCAGTCGCTGGTGGCGATCACCGCGGGTACCCCGCGCAGCAGGGTGCGTTCGCGGCGGTCGAGGTCGGCGGCCACCTCGTGGGTGAGGCCCTTCTCGTCGCCGAGCGGGAGGTGGACCAGTACGGCGAGGCGCAGCCGGGCCGCCTCGGGGAGCACCACCTCGGGGACACCGCAGGCGACCAGTCCGTCGAGCAGGACGACCGCTCCGTCGGGCAGGTCGGCGAGATGGCGGGCGAGGGCGGCGCGGTCGGCGGGTGCGGGGCGTGGCCAGGAACCGGCGGCGAGGTGGCGGTGCACCTGCCAGCCGAAGCCGGGCAGGTCGAGGCAGATCCGGCGGTCGTAGGCGTTGCCGCCGCTCGGGGTGGCCGGGTCGTCGACGCCGTCCGGCATCACGAAGTGCACGGAGCGCAGGGACATGGGGATGATCTCGCCGTTGCGGGGGGCGGCCGGTGCGGGGACGAAGGCCAGCCGCTGGGGGGCCGGTGCGGGGGCGGTGGTGGTCGTCAGGTCGGTCACAGGGCACGCTCGTAGCTCGCCCAGGCGACATGCGACTCGTGCAGGGTGACCGAGATACCGGTCAGGCCGTGCGCCCCGGGGCCCAGCGCGCCCTGGTGGACACGGTCGGCGAGCCGGTCGGCGATCACCTTGGCCAGATACTCGGTGGAGGTGTTGACGCCCGCGAAGTCGGGTTCGTCGTCGAGGTTGCGGTAGTTCAGCCCGCCGACGACGGCACCGAGTTCCGTGGCGGCAAGACCCATGTCGACGACGATGTTGTCGTCGTCCAGCTGTTCCCGCCGGAACGTGGCGTCCACCAGGAAGGTCGCCCCGTGCAGACGCTGCGCCGGGCCGAACACCTCGCCGTGGAAACTGTGGGCGATCATGATGTGATCGCGGACGGTGACACTGAACAACGGGCGACCCTCCTGGTGCGGCAGGCACTCGGCGGTGGACACCGGGCCATCGGATACCGGGTAATACGGCCGTACTCCCCCACCCGTTCACCGCCGTGCGGGTCTTTTCTCAGGTCAGCCCGGTCCCGTCAAGGGCGCACGGGCCGGTCAGGGCGCTTCCGGGTGGCGGACGCGGTGGCACAGGGCGGGGAGCCGGCCGGACGCCAGCAGCGGCATGACCACGGGGAGTTCGGCGAACGCGCACTCCCCGGTGATCAGTGCGTCGAGCGCCGGATCGGTGAGCAGATCGAGGGCGAGGGCGAGCCGGTCGGCGTAGCTCCGGCTGGCGCGGCGGGCCGGGGAGACCGTGCCGACCTGGCTGCCGCGCAGGACCAGGCGGCGGGAGTGGAACGCCTCGCCGAGCGGCAGCGCGATCCGCCGGTCGCCGTACCAGCTCAGTTCGAGGACCGTGCCCTCGGGGGTGAGGAGTTCCAGGGCGCGGGTCAGTCCGGCCTCGGTGGCGCTGGCGTGCACGACGAGATCGCGGTCGCCGAGGGCGTCCTCGGGGGCGGCGAAGTCCACGCCGAGCGCGGCGGCGGTCGCGGCGCGCGCCGGGTCGGCGTCGACGAGCTGGACCCGGACGCCGGGGAAGCGGGCCAGGAGGGCGGCGACCGAGCAGCCGACCATGCCGCCGCCGATCACCGTGATCCGGTCGCCGATCAGCGGGGCCGCGTCCCACAGGGCGTTCACGGCGGTCTCCACGGTCCCGGCGAGCACGGCCCGCGCGGCGGGCACCGACTTGGGCACCGGGGTGACGGCGGCGGCCGGGACGACGTACCGCGTCTGGTGCGGGTAGAGGCAGAAGACGGTCCGGCCGACGAGGGTGTCGGGGCCCTCCTCGACCGTGCCGACGCTGAGATAGCCGTACTTGACCGGGGCGGGGAAGTCGCCCTCCTGGAAGGGGGCGCGCATGGTGGTGTGCTGGCTCTCGGGGACACCGCCGCGGAAGACCAGGGTCTCGGTGCCGCGGCTGACACCGGAGTACAGGGCGCGTACGACCACCTCCCCGACCTGCGGTTCCGCGAGGGTGACGGGACGGATCTCGCCCTCACCCGGCCGGGCGAGCCAGAACGCCTGAGCGGAGCGGTTCATCCGTGTCCCCCTGAACGATCGGGAAGCTGTCCACGTACCGAGGTGTGCACAGGCCGCGCACAGTACGCGGCGACGGACGACTCTGTCACACGGCCGGAGGATGCGCGGTGGCCCTGAACAACACCCATGGAGCGAGGCCGGTTCTCCAGGAACCCGCCGTCGGCGCGGGGGCGCAGCTGGTGCTGCTGGCCCTGCTCGGCACGGAGATCGGACTGGGTCCGGTGGGCTGGCTGAGCGGGCTGGTCTTCGCGCTGGCGCTGTGGACGCTGCTGTCCGCCGCCCTGCGCCGCGCCCGGCCGAGCTGCTTCGGTCCGGCCAACCGGGTCACGCTGGGCCGGGCCGTCCTGGTCGGCGGGGTGACCGCGCTGGTCGCCGACTCCTTCCGGTCCACGCCGCCGGTCACGCTGTTCGTCGCGCTCACGGCGGTCGCGCTGCTCCTGGACGGCGTCGACGGCAAGGTGGCCCGCCGGACCGGCACCTCGTCGGCGCTGGGCGCCCGCTTCGACATGGAGGTCGACGCGTTCCTGATCCTGGTGCTGAGTGTGTATGTCTCGATGTCGCTGGGCCCGTGGGTGCTGCTGATCGGCGGGATGCGGTACGGGTTCGTGGCCGCCGCCCGGCTGTGGCCGTGGCTGACCGCGCCGCTGCCGCCGAGCACGGCCCGCAAGACGGTGGCCGCGCTGCAAGGGGTGCTGCTGCTCGCCGCGGGCGCGCAGCTCCTGCCGTGGGCGGCGAACGCGGGGGTCGCCGCCCTGGCCCTGGCCCTGCTGGTGTGGTCGTTCGGCCGGGACGTGCGCTGGCTGTGGCGGACGTCCCGACCCGTGCCCCGGGTGACGGAGGTTGCGGTGCGGACGGTGGTGGACGGGGAGCGGGTGGTGCTGGAGCCGGTGGCGGGCTGAGGGTCCGTCACCACGGTCATGGCCCTCCTGCCGGTCATGGCCCTCCTGCCGGAGGGACCACGGTCAAGCCCTCCTGACGGTCATGGCCCTCCTGCCGGAGGCGTCTCGGCCGACTCCCACACCCCACCCGCGTACGTGAGTCACCCCCGCCGCGGCAGCAGCAGCACCGCCCCGAGGGGGACCGCCGCCAGGGCCAGCCACGGCACCGCCACCGGCAGCCCGGCGTCCAGCAGCAGCCCGGTGGCCGCGCTTCCCGCCAGCACGATCAGCCCGGACACCGACGACAGCGCCCCGGTGTAGAGCCCCAGCCGTCCCTCCTCGGCGAGGTCGGGGACCCAGCCCCGGGCGGCCGGTGCGACCAGCATCTGGCCCAGGGTGAGCAGGACCACGAACCCGGCGCCGGGCAGCAGCCCCGCCGCCCCGGTCCACCCGGCGGGCGCGGTCACCGCGACCACCGCGCACCCGGCCGCGATCAGCGCCAGCCCCGCCGCCATCGCCGTACGCGGCGCGAGCCGCTCCCCCACCCGGTGGGTCACCGGCAGCTGGGCGGCCACCACCAGCAGCGAGGACAGTGCGAACAGCCAGGCCAGTGCCCGCTGGGAGCCGGTGGCCCGCGCCACCTCGGCGGGCAGCGCCAGATAGAGCTGGTTGTAGGCGAGGAGGTAGGCGCCGTAGGCGCAGCACAGGGCGAGGAAGCGGCGGTCGCGCAGCAGGAGTCCCGCCCCGCCCCGGAAGCGGACGGGCTCGCGGCCGGGGACGCGCTGCGGGAGCAGCCACGCGTGTCCGGCCAGCACCAGCACGAACACCCCGGCCCCGGCGAGGCAGACGGTCCGGAAGTCGACCGCGAGCAGCAGCGCGCCCAGCAGCGGTCCGACGAACGCGCCCGCCTGTCCGGCGACGGTGAACAGCGCGAGCACCCGGGTCCGGCTGCCGTGCCCGGCCCGCTCCCACAGCACCGCCTGCCGGGCGGTCTCGGACTCCACGGCCGGGGAGAACAGCGCGGCGGCGAACCCGATGAGCAGCACCGCCCCGATCACCGCGCCGGTCGCCTCGGCCCACCCCAGCCAGCCGAACCCGGCGATCCGCAGCGCGCACCCGGTGAGCACCACGGGCCGTGTCCCGTACCGGTCGGCCAGCGCCCCGCCGACCACGAACAGGCCCTGCTGGCTGAAGGTGCGCAGCCCGAGCACGAACCCGACCAGCCAGCCCGCCATCCCGACGGCGCCGCCCAGGTGCTGGGCGAGGAAGGGCAGCACGGCGAAGAAGCCGATGTTGAAGGCGAGCTGGGTGAGGATCAGCAGCCGCAGTAGTGGCGTGAGCGGGGCACGTACGGGCCTACGGCTCACCGCGCGGCCGGTTTCCGCCGTGCCCGGCGTCGGGGCAGGCGTACTCCGCCCGCCGCGCTGACCGCGAGGGCGCCGAGGAGGGCGAGGACGGCGGCGGGGGCGAGGACGGCCCAGGGGGCGCGTTCGGCGTAGGGCTGGTTCTCGGCGAGCAGCAGCCCCCACTCGGGGTCCGGCGGCTGGGC
Organism: Streptomyces sp. NPDC048290; assembly: GCF_040652095.1. Classification (NCBI taxonomy): domain Bacteria; kingdom Bacillati; phylum Actinomycetota; class Actinomycetes; order Kitasatosporales; family Streptomycetaceae; genus Streptomyces; species Streptomyces sp. NPDC048290. The sequence goes on along the minus strand of NZ_JBEZLM010000003.1, from coordinate 112,448 downwards.
GCCGAGGCCGAGGAAGGCGAGGGAGGCGAGGGTGAGGGCGATGCCGGGCAGCCGCAGCAGGGCGTGCCGGGTGACCGGCGGGAGGATCGCCGGGAGCAGTTCGTGCCGCAGGAGGTACCAGGGGGAGGCGCCCAGGGCGCGGGTCGCGGTGATGTGCAGGGATGCGCGTTCCTGGGCGAGCAGCGCGGAGGTGTGGGCGGCGAGCGGGGCCCAGGCGACGGCGGCCACGGCGAGGGCGGGGGTGCCGGGGCCGCGTCCGGCGAGCGCGGTGACCAGGAGCGCGCCGAGCACGGGCGGGACGGCGTTGACGGTGTCGGCGATCGGGCCGGACAGCCGGGGCAGCAGTCCGAGGGCCACGCCGGTGAGCAGGGAGAAGGCGGTGAGGGCGAGGGCGAGGGTCAGGGTGTCGAGGGCCCCGTGTCCGACGCGGGCGAGGAGATCGCGGCCGAGGGCGTCGGTGCCGAACGGGTGCGACCAGGAGGGGGGTTCGAGGCGCCGCGCGGTGTCGAGGGCGAGCGGGTCGCGGGGCAGTCCGGCGGTGACGACGGTGACGAGGAGCCCGGCGAGGACGAGCGGCAGGACGCCCCGGGCGGGGGGCGTCGGACGGTGCAGGGAGGGCAGGGCCCCGTCGGTGAGGGCGGGCCCGATCAGCAGCCTGGCCAGCAGATGGGCGGCGCCGGTGGCGGTGGCGGCGAGCAGGACGAGGGCGAGGGTCCCGGCCTGGAGCACCGGGAGATCCTGGGCCAGGGCCGCCTGGAGGGTGGTGCGGCCGAGTCCGGGGATGTCGAAGATCTGCTCCACGGCGACCGCTCCGCCGGTGAGGCCGACCACGAAGAGCCCGGCGTTGGGCAGCAGCGCGGGCAGGGTGCGGCGGACCGCCTGACGGGCGATGCGCCGCGCGGGTATGCCCCGGGCGGCGGCGGCCCGCGCCCAGGGTTCGGCGAAGGCGCCGGGCAGCAGATCGTCCAGCAGTCGGCCGAGGACGGCCCCGGCGGGCAGCCCGAGGGCGAGGCCGGGCAGCAGCGTGTACTGGGGGCCGTACCAGCCGAGGGCGGGGAGCCAGCCGAGCTGGACGCCGACGACGGTGGCCAGCACGGACGCGGTGAGGAACTCGGGGAGCGCGGCGAGCACGGCCGATCCACCGCCGCCCGGCCTGGCCCGGCCCCCGCGGCGCAGGGTGCGGGCGCAGACCAGGGCGGCGGTGACGGCGGCGACGGCGAGGGCGACGGCGGTCAGCAGCAGGGAGACGCCGAGCGCCTGGAGGACGGCCGGGGTCACCTCGGCGCCGGAGATCCAGGACCGTCCGGCGTCGCCGCGCGGCAGCCCGGCGAGCCAGTCGCCGAGCAGCCGCAGCGGGCCCTGGTCGAGGCCCAGCTCCGCGCGGATCGCGGCGAGCACCTCGGGGGTGGGGTCGCGGTCGGCGGAGCGCGCCTTGAGCACCGTGCGCGCCGGGTCGGTGTGCGCCAGCCAGGGCAGCAGCCCGACCAGGGCGAGCAGCAGCGCGGCGAGCCCGGCACGCCACAGCAGCGCGCCGACGGTACGTCTCATCCTGTGCCTGTGTGTCCGGTCAGCGGTGGGTGGCGGTGGTGACGAGGGTGCGCTCGTAGGGGTCGAGGAGCACCTCGCGCACCTCGGTGCCGACGCCGGTGATGATCCGCTGGTGGACCAGGGGGATCACGGCGTCGGTGCCCAGGAGCCGGGCCTCGGCGGTCATCGTGGCGTCCCGGCGCCGCTCGGTGTCGGCGATGCCCTCGGCGTCGGCGATGGCCCGGTCGACGGACGGGTCGCAGAGCAGGGCGAGGTTGTAGCCGCCGTCGCAGGAGTAGTCGGAGGCGAGGATCGCGACCGGGTCGCCGGTGTCGACGAGGCTGTTGCGGGCCAGCACGAACGCGTCGAACGTCCCGGCGAGGGCGTCGCTCTCGATCCGTGAGTACTCGCGCACGTCGAGGGTGACCTCGAACCCGGCGCGCTCCAGCTGCTGCTTCAGCACCTGGGCGACCTCGGGCAGCTCGGGCCGGTTGTCGTAGGTGGCGAGGGTGATCGCCGTGCCGTCCGGGTCCTTGGCGGCGGCCCGTCCGACGGGCTCCCGGCGCCGCTCCTCGGCCCAGCTGACGGCGGGCCCGTAGATCCCGGCGCCGGGGTCGGCGTGGCCCTCGTACACCCCGTCCGCGAGGGCGCCGGTGTCCACGGCGGCACGGGCGGCGGCCCGCAGGGCCGGGTCGCGGAAGACGCCCTTGTCGCTGTTGAGGAGCAGGTTGGTGGTGCGGGTGGTGGCGGTCTCACGGACCGTCTCCGGGTCCAGGGTGGCGGCCTGGGCGACCGGGACCGCCTCGGCGATGTCGACCTGCCCGGTGCGCAGGGCGGCGGCGCGGGCGGTGCCGTCGGCGATGAAGCGGACGTCGATGCCGGGGGCCTGCGCGCGCCCGTCCCAGTGGTCGTCGTTGCGCTCCAGGGTGGCGGAGGTGGCGCCGGACACCTCGGTCAGCTCGAAGGGGCCGGTGGCGGTGCCGACCGGGTCGACGCGGTCGCCCTGGTAGGCGGCGCCGGAGAGGATGCCGAGGTTGGGGCTGGCCAGCCGCAGCGGCAGGACGGGGTCGGGGGCGCCGGTGATGATCCGTACCGTCCGCTCCCCCGCCGCCTTGGCGGTGAGGGTGACGCCGGTCAGGGCGGCGGGCTGCGGCCTCGCCCCGGCGGCGTGGCCCAGCGCGGTGGCGACGGCGGCCGGGGTGACCTCGCCGCCGTCCTGGAAGACGGCGTCGTCCCGCAGGGTGAACTCCCAGGTGCGGTCGTCCGGCTGGGTCCAGGACCGGGCCAGCGCGGGGACGGCGGTGCCGTCGGCGTCGAGCGCGGTCAGGCCCTCGGTGACACCGAGCCTGCTGAGGATGGTGGCGTCGGCGCCGTACGGGGAGAGCTGTTCGGCGGGCGGGAAGGCGAGGGCGACGCGGAGCCGGGAGCCGTCCCCGGCGCCGTTCTCGCCCTTCTCTCCGCTCTCTCCGCCGGGGCCGGTGGCGAAGCAGCCCGCCAGCAGGGGGGTGAGCAGCAGCGGGGCGAGCAGGCGGGTGCGCCGCCGGGGGAAAGGGGAACGCATGGAGGTACTACCGGCCCATCGGTATCTCGAAGTGGATGATGCCCTGTCCGCCGCCGGGGTCGTCCCGCTCGTCGTGCACGACCTTGCCGAGCGAGCGCCAGAACGCTTCGGCGCCGGGGACGGCCGGGTCGGTGTGCAGATACACGGCCCGGTAGGCGTGGTCGTCGGCGAACGCGAGCAGCCCGGTCACCAGCAGCCGGGCGATGCCGCGCCGCCGGTGCCCGGGGCGGACGTAGATCCGGCGCAGTTGCGCGGTCGGCCCGGACGGGTAGCGCGCGGCGAGGTGTGCCGGGTTGGGCGGGTGCAGGGGGCCGCGGGAGTCCAGTGCCCCGGTGGCGATCACCTGGCCGTCGCCGTCGTGGGCGACGAGGAGGGTGTGCCGGACGGGGGTGAGGTAGGCGGCGGCCGGGTCGACGATGTCGGCGTGCCACCGGGGCACATAGCCGGAGCCGAAGTCGCGGTAGACGGTGTCGAGCATGACGGCTCGGGCTCCGTCCACGTCCTGCGGCTCCGCCGTCCTGATACTGAACTTACGCACCTGCACATAGTACGCAAGAGGTAAAAGTGGCTGATCAGGGGTGTGGTGTGGGGTATCTCGCAGCGGGGTAGCCGGCTCCCGTGGCGGACTGGAGCCGGTTTCCGGGACCCGACCGGAGGTCGTCACGCGGCCTCCGCCGCCCTCCCCCGGTGCCGTCGGATGATGTCCGCGTACCGGTGTCCGGAGCCCTTGATGGTCCGCCGCTGGGTGGCGTAGTCGACATGGACCAGGCCGAAGCGCTTGTCGTAGCCGTAGGCCCATTCGAAGTTGTCGAGCAGCGACCAGGCGAAGTAACCGGCCAGCGGGGCGCCCTTGCGGGCGGCGGAGGCGCAGGCGGCGAGATGCTGGACCAGGTAGTCCTGGCGCTCGGGGTCGTCGATGGTGCCGTCGGGGCGGATCACGTCCGGGTAGGACGAGCCGTTCTCGGTGACGTAGAGCTTGCGCGGGGCGTACTCCTCGGTGAGCCGGAGCAGCAGGGACTCGATGCCGCCCGCGTCGACCTCCCAGTCCATGCCGGTGCGCGGGACCCCGCCCCGGCGGACGCTGTGGACGTACGGGACGGGGGCGTCGGAGGCGTCGGCGACGGTGGCCGGGAAGTAGTAGTTCAGGCCCAGCCAGTCCAGCGGCTGGGCGATGGTCGTGAGGTCGCCGGGGCGCTCGGGCAGGTCGACGCCGTACAGCGACCGCATGTCGGCGGGGAAGCCGCGGCCGAACACCGGGTCGAGCCACCAGCGGTTGGTGTGGCCGTCCATCCGGTGGGCGGCGGCGAGGTCCTCGGGCCGGTCGGAGGCGGGGCGCACGGTGGAGAGGTTGTTGACGATGCCGACCTGGGCGCCGGGCACGGCGGCGCGGATCGCCTGGGCGGCGAGGCCGTGGCCGAGGAGCAGGTGGAAGGAGGCGCGGACGGCGGCGGTGAGGTCGCGCCAGCCGGGCGCCATGGTGCCTTCGAGGTGGCCGATCCAGGCGGAGCAGAGGGGTTCGTTGAGGGTGGTCCAGTGGGTGACCCGGTCGCCGAGCCGCTCGGCGACGACGGCGGCGTACGCGGCGAAGTGCTCGGCGGTGGCGCGCTCGGGCCAGCCGCCGCGGTCCTGGAGCACCTGGGGCAGGTCCCAGTGGTAGAGGGTGACGGACGGGGTGATCCCGGCGGCGAGCAGCGCGTCGATGAGCCGGTCGTAGAAGTCGAGTCCCCGGGCGTTGACCGGGCCGTCGCCGCCGGGCAGGACCCGGGGCCAGGCGATGGACAGCCGGTAGGCGTCGGTGCCGAGCCGCCGCATCAGGGCGATGTCCTCGGCGGTGCGGTGGTAGTGGTCGCAGGCGATGTCCCCGTGGTCGTCGTTGTCGATGTTCCCGGGAGTGTGCGAGAAGGTGTCCCAGATCGACGGCGACCTGCCGTCCTCGGCCACGGCGCCCTCGATCTGGTACGCCGAGGTGGCCGTGCCCCAGAGGAAGTCGTCGGGGAGTGCGGCGAGGTCGATACGGTCGAAACGTTCCGGCACGGGAGTCCTTTCGGGGTGGGCGGGAGTGCCGGTCACTTGACGGCGCCCGCCGTCAGACCGGTGACGAGATAGCGCTGGAGGAGCAGGAATCCGGCGACCACGGGCACGCTCACCACCAGCGACGCGGCCATGATCTGGTTCCAGTACACGTCGTTGAGGGTGGAGTAGCCCTGGAGGCCGACGGCCAGGGTGCGGGTGGTGTCGTTGGTCATGACCGAGGCGAACAGCACTTCGCCCCAGGCGGTCATGAAGGCGTACACGGCGACCGCGACGATGCCGGGCACGGCGGCCGGGACGACGACCCGGAACAGCGCGCCGAGCGGTCCGCAGCCGTCGACCAGGGCGGCCTCGTCCAGATCGCGGGGCACCGAGTCGAAGTACCCGATGAGCATCCAGATCGAGAACGGCAGCGAGAAGGTGAGGTAGGTGAGGATCAGTCCGCCGCGCGAGCCGAACAGGGCGATGCCGGTGGCGTTGCCGATGTTGACGTAGATCAGGAAGAGCGGCAGCAGGAAGAGGATGCCGGGGAACATCTGGGTGGACAGCACGGTGACCGTGAAGACCCGCTTGCCGCGGAAGCGGTGGCGGCTGACGGCGTAGGCGGCGAACACCGCGATGACCACCGAGCAGACGGTGGCCGCGCCCGCCACGATCAGCGAGTTCAGGAAGTACCGCGCGAGCGGCACGGTGGACCAGATGTCGATGTACGGGCGGACGGTGAGGCCGCTGGGCAGCCAGCGGAACTCTCCGGTGACATCGGCGAGCGGCTTGAGCGAGCTGGAGACCATGACGTAGACGGGCAGCAGGACGAAGCCGGTGAGGAGGGTGAGGAAGAGCCGCCGGGTCCAGAGGAAGGAGCGGGGCGGGGCCATCGGGGAGCGCGGGGGTATGTCTTTCGGGGAACTCAGGGGTGTGTCTTTCGGGGAACGCGGGGGCAGGGCGCCCCGGGGGCGCTCGGGGACGGTGGTGTCAGACATCGGCGGTCCTCCGTCCGCGCGAGGTGAGCCACAGGTAGGCGCCGGTCACCAGCAGCAGGAAGAGCAGCAGCAGGACGGACATGGCGGAGCCGGTGCCGAAGTTCCAGGTGACGAAGGACGCCTGGTAGATGTGGACGGAGATCAGGTCGGCGGCCTCGGGCGCGGACTTGCCGAACATCACATACGGCGTGTTGAAGTCGTTGAACGTCCACAGGAACAGCACCAGGACGAGCACCTGGTTGACCGGGCGCAGCGACGGCAGGGTGATCCGGCGGATCTGCTGCCACATCCCGGCGCCGTCCAGGGCGGCGGCCTCGTACAGGTCGCGGGGGATGTTCTGGAGTCCGGCCATCACGATCAGGAAGGCGAACGGCCAGCCCTTCCACACCGACACGGTCAGCAGGGCGTAGAAGCTGTTGTCGCCGATCAGCCAGAAGGACGGCTGGTCGGTGATGCCGAGCTGGTCGTGCAGGACATGGTTCACCAGGCCGTTGTCGTGCTGGAACATGAACACCCAGGTGATGACGGCGGCGTACACGGGCAGCGCGTACGGCACCAGGAACAGGGCGCGCAGCAGGCCACGGCCGCGGAAGGCGTCCTGCATACAGACGGCGGCGGCGGTGCCGATCAGCCAGCACAGGCCGACGGAGAGGACGGTGAACAGGGCGGTGGTGAGGAAGGAGCGGAGCAGGGCCTCGCCGACGGGGGCGTCGAAGTCCACCGCCATCGAGTAGTTGCCGAGGGCGGTCCAGGGGGCGGTGCTCCAGTCCCGGATGTAGAACTGGGTGAGTTCCTTGAAGCTCATCACGATGCCGATGACCATCGGCACCAGATGGACGAGCAGTTCCAGCAGCAGCGCGGGCAGCAGCAGAAGGTACGGCAGGGAGACGCGGCGGAGCCGTCCGGGGCGGCGCGGGCGGGGCGGCGCCCCGGGCGGGGACGGGCGCACCGCGGGTCCGCCGGTCCCGGCCGAGGCGGTGGTGGTGGTCCCGGGGCCGGTGCTCACTTCGCCGGCATCTGCTGCTGGGCCTTCTCCAGCGCCGCCTTGACGGAGTCCTCGGTCACCGCGCGCCCGGCGGCGGCGTCGGCGAACAGCTCCTTGACGGCGGTGCCGACGGCGGTCTCGAACTGGGACTCGTCGGGCACCTGGGGCGCGGCGACGGCACTTCCGGCGAGGGTGTCCTTGAGGACCGCGTTGGCATCGGTGGTGAAGGCGGTGTCCTGCTGGGCGCCCTTGACCGGCGGGATGGAGCTGTACGCCTGGTTGAGGATCTTCTGTTCGGCGTCGCTGGTCATGAACTTCACGAACTCGGTGGCGCCGTCGAGGTTGTCGGTGTTCTTGAAGACGGCCAGGTTGATGCCCATGACCATGGAGTTGACCCCGGTGCCGGTGCCGGGGGCGCCGGACTGGACGGGGACGGGGGCGACACCGTAGGCGTCCTCGCTCATGCCCTGGGACTTCAGGTTGGCGGACGCGGACTGCCAGAGCAGCATGGCGGTCTTGCCCTTGGCGAAGTCGCTGATGGACTGGTTCTGCGCGTACTCCGCGTTGCCGGGGGCCACGATCTTGTCCTTGGCCATCAGGTCCACGAACTGCTTGACGCCGGTGACGGCGGCGTCGGAGGTGAAGTCGGGCGTGCCGTCGGCGGTGAAGAAGTCGGCGCCGTGCTGTTTCGCGAACACGACGGCGTGGTGGATGTTCTCGGAGGGGTTGGACCCTTCAACGGCCAGACCCCACTTCCCGTCCCCGGAGAGCTTCTGGCCGTCGGCGATCAACTGGTCCCAGGTGGCGGGCGGCTCGGTGATCCCGGCGTCCGCGAACATCTGCTTGTTGTAGTAGAGCGCGTACGCCATCGAGTACAGCGGTACGGCGGCGGGGTCCTGGCCCTGGGCGCCGGTGGAGCCGAGCGCGGAGTCGACGAAGCGGTCCTTGCCGCCGATCGTGTCGAACGCGGCCTGGTCCCAGGGGAGCAGCGCGCCGGTCGCCTGGAGCGAGGCGCTCCAGGTGTTGCCGATGTTCAGCACGTCCGGGCCCTGGCCGGAGGTGGTGGCGGTGAGGATGCGGTTCAGCAGATCCGACCAGGGGACGACCTCCAGCTCGACCTTGATGCCGGTCTGCTCCTCGAACTTGTCCAGCTCGGGCTGGAGCACGTCCTTGTCGACCTCGATGCTGGCGCCCTGGTTCGACGCCCAGTAGGTGAGCGTCTTCGGGGAGCCGCCGGACCCCCCACCGTCGGTCGAGGTCCCGCCCCCGCAGGCCGAGGCGGCGAGGGCGAGTGACAGGGTGACGGCGCCAATGGCCGCGGCTCGGATTCTGCGCATGAGCGGGGGTGTCCCTTCAGAAGGAGGGTCATCATGGCTTAATTTAGAACGTGAGTTAAACCGGTGAGGACGACGCCGTCAAGGGATTGGACGGGGGGTTGTGGGGGGGCGTGGGGGTCAGGACTCCTGAAACGCCGGGCGCGCGCGGCAACGAACCTAAAGGGGCGCGGGCAAGCCCGAGCCCCACCGTTCCGGAGGATGGAAAGCGGCGGGGCTCGGAGTCGTACAGGTGGATCGGCGGGAGGGCTGTGCGGCCCTACAGCTCAGCGGAGCGAGCCAGGGCCACCAATCCGGCGAACGCGCCGACGGACAGGTTGAGAATGGGACCCTGCGGGTTCTTGCTGTCCCGGACGGGAACCACGCCGGAAGTGGCCGCGTGGCCGGGGGCCCACTCGATGCAGGCCCCGCCGTTGTCCGTGCTGTACGAGGACTTGACCCATTGCGGCGGGGGTGAATTGTTCGCGTTCATCGCATAGTGCCCTTTCGCAGCTGTGCGGCCCTACAGCTCAGCGGAGCGAGCCAGGGCCACCAATCCGGCGAACGCGCCGACGGACAGGTTGAGAATGGGACCCTGCGGGTTCTTGC